>JBDKLT010000032.1:0-10554 GCA_039795495.1 Actinomycetota bacterium
GAATTCGGTCGCGCTCGCGGTCGTCGCGTAGTGAATGTAGTCCCTGCAGTTTAATTTAGGTTTCTCTTAAAGGAGCGGGCCGCATTTATCGCGGTCCGCTTTTTTATTTCAATAGCAAGAACTTTTCTAGAAGGGAGAGTGGCAAGTAATGACAACGTTCGTCGATCGCGTCACTCTCTTTGCTACCGCTGGAAAAGGTGGAGACGGTTGCGTATCTGTAAAGCGCGAAAAATTTAAACCACTCGGTGGGCCAGATGGCGGCAATGGTGGCCGTGGTGGCGATGTCATTCTCGTCGTTGATTCATCTGTAACTACGCTGCTTGATTTTCACCATTCTCCACATCGCAAAGCGACTTCAGGCCATCAAGGTTTTGGTGATCGCAAAGATGGCGTATCTGGCGAAGATCTCATCCTCGCTGTTCCTAACGGCACTGTTATCTATGACGAAGATGGCGAACAAGTTGCTGATTTAGTCGGAATCGGAACAACATTCCTTGCAGCACGTGGTGGACATGGCGGTTTAGGAAATCTTGCTCTCTCATCATCTAAGCGCCGCGCACCAGGTTTTGCACTTCTTGGCGAACCTGGAGAAGAACGCAAACTTACTCTCGAACTTAAATCAGTTGCAGATATCGCACTTGTTGGATTCCCAAGTGCCGGCAAATCGTCACTTATCGCCGCAATTTCTGCAGCACGACCAAAGATTGCTGATTATCCATTTACAACTCTCGTTCCAAACCTTGGAGTAGTTCAAGCGGGAGATACTCGATTTACGGTTGCAGATGTACCAGGACTTATTCCAGGAGCATCTCAAGGTAAAGGTCTTGGACTTCAATTTTTACGTCACGTCGAACGTTGCGTTGCGCTTGTACATGTTCTTGACTGCGGAACTCTCGAAACAGATCGAAATCCCATCGATGACCTTGAAGCAATTGAAAATGAACTTGCACTCTACGGAGGACTCGAAGATCGCGTTCGAATCGTGGCCCTCAACAAGATTGATTTACCTGACGGCAAAGCTATGGCCGATATGGTTGAAGAACAGCTCAAAGAAAAGGGCTACGAGGTTTACAAGGTTTCAGCTGCAAGTCGCGAAGGTTTACAAGAACTCATGTATGCAATGGCTCGCTTGGTGCAACGCGAACGAGCAGAAGCAGCAAAGGAAGAACGTACTCGCATCATCTTGCGCCCAACTGCAGTCGATGATTCTGGATTTACTGTGCAGCAAAATGGCGATGGTTCATTCAGTGTACGTGGACAGAAAGTTGTTCGTTGGGTACGCCAAACAAACTTTAAGAATGCTGAAGCAGTGGGCTACCTTGCAGATCGCCTTGCACAGTTAGGCGTTGAAAAAGAACTCTTTAAGAAGGGTGCGGTTGCTGGCTCCGAAGTTCGTATCGGTTCTGGCGATAATGAAGTTGTCTTTGAATGGGAACCAACAATCGAAGCAGGAGCCGAACAACTCGCAGGTTTCTTGCATCGTCGCGGAGAAGACTCACGTCTTGAAGGTGCTTGGCAGACAGTTGAATCAGAACGTGATCGACTCTCAGATGAAGAAGTTGCACGCCAGTGGGAGTACAACGTTGCAGACCCACACAATCCTGAAATCAAACTCTCGCTCGATGAAATTGAGAACTATAAAGAGGGCGATGAAGAATGAACCGCTCTGCAATAACTACCGCTAAGCGAATCGTCATCAAAATTGGTTCATCATCACTTACCGGAACTGCAGGTTCTGAACTCGATCCACATTCTGTCCAGAAAGTTGTTGACCTTGCTTGCTCACTCAAGGAGCGCGGCGCAGAAGTTGTCGTTGTTTCATCAGGTGCAATCGCTGCAGGTTTAGCCCCACTCGGCCTCAAAGTTCGCCCAAAAGATTTAGCTACACAGCAAGCAGCTGCCTCAGTTGGCCAGGGACTTCTTATTGCTCACTACAACGAAAAGTTCAAAGCACGCGGAGTCCTATCTTCACAAGTACTGCTCACTACTGAAGATGTCGTGCGCCGTTCGCACTACGCAAATGCGCAGCAGACCCTCACCAAACTACTTTCTCTCGGAGTCATTCCTGTCATTAATGAAAATGACACGGTCGGAACGCAAGAGATCAGATTTGGCGACAACGATCGTTTAGCAGCTCTCGTTGCACTGCTTATCCATGCAGACTTACTCATACTCGTTTCAGATATCGACGCGCTCTACGATGCACCACCTTCACAGTCAGGTGCACAACCAATTCGCTACGTTGCAGATATGTCAGAGATCGAAACCATCACTCTTGGTGGCGCAGGCTCTGCAGGTGTTGGTAGTGGGGGAATGGTTACTAAAGTTGAAGCAGCACGCATCGCAACAAGCGCAGGTATCCCGATGCTTCTGACTTCACTCAAGGAATCAGGTCATGCAGTTGCTGGTCAAGATTTCGGAACATTCTTTGAAGCACACACTTCAAAAGCCAATTCCCGCCTCCTCTGGCTTGCACACGCTTCTACTCCGCGTGGCCGATTGATTCTCGATGACGGCGCAGTAAAGGCAATACTCGAAAGAGGCGTATCGCTACTCCCTGCGGGTGTCACTGCAGTAGACGGCGAATTCATTTCAGGAGATACCGTCGAACTCGCTTCACAAACTGGCAAAGTCATTGCGCGCGGTCTTGTTGCATTTGATTCTGATGAAATCCCGCAAATGCTTGGACGTTCCACCAAGGAACTAGCCGCATCGCTAGGCGCAGAATATGAGCGCGAATTAGTACATCGAGATGATTTAGTACTCCTATGAGCGCAGAACTCTTAGTCGCAGAACTGGCTGATACTGCACGCAGAGCTGCACGCACACTTTCTACCGCAACGACAGCAGAACGTAGAGCTGCCCTTGAAGCAATTGCTCAGGCACTTGAATCGCGCAGCACAGAAATTATTGCTGCCAATGAACTAGATATGGCTAATGCGCGTGCAGAAAATATGCATCCACAGATGCAAGATCGATTACTTCTCACACCAGATCGAATTGCAGGAATTGCTGGGGGAGCGCGCAAAGTTGCGGCACTTGAAGATCCTCTTGGCCGGACACTTCGCGAGTCAACGCTTCCTAATGGGCTTCATCTTCGTCAGATATCTGTTCCATTTGGCGTTATCGGTATGGTCTACGAAGCACGTCCTAATGTGACGGTAGATGCTGCAGTGATCTTGCTGATGTCAGGAAATGCGGCACTTCTGCGCGGTTCAAGTACTGCGCGCAATAGCAATGAAATTCTCGTGAATGTTATGAAAGATGCGCTTGCTCTCACTTCAATATCTCCAGAGGTTATTCAACTTGTCCCATCAGAAGATCGCAGCACTACTAAGGCGCTTCTTACTTCGAGAGGGAAAGTTGATCTTGTCATTCCGCGGGGAAGTGCAGCCCTTATTCGCATGGTGGTGGACGAGGCAACTGTTCCAACAATTGAAACTGGTGCAGGTGTCTGTCACGTCTATGTCGATGAATTTGCTGATATTGAGAAGGCTCTACCTATTGTTCTCAATGCCAAGACTCATCGCCCCAGCGTCTGCAATGCTGCAGAGACACTGCTTGTCCATAAAGCGATTGCTCCAACATTTTTACCTCTTGCCCTCAAGGCACTTCATGATGCAGGTGTTCTTCTCCACTCTGATGCGACTGCGCAAAAAGTGGCTGAAAAGTTTTCCATTGCATCCACCGCAGCAACTGAAGAAAATTGGGCTACTGAATATGGCGTACTAGAGATGAATGTCGCCGTTGTTGATTCGCTCGATGCGGCTGCTGATCACATTCAAAAGTACGGCACACGTCACACTGAAGCCATCGTTACCGAAGATAGAGATAATGCAGATCGATTCATTGCGCTATCTGATTGTGCGGCAGTAATGGTCAATGCGTCTACTCGATTTACTGATGGCGAAGAGATGGGATTTGGCGCAGAGATTGGAATCTCAAATCAAAAATTGCATGCCCGTGGGCCAATGGGACTCGAGGCAATGACAACAACTACTTGGGTTGTCACTGGTACAGGGCAGATTCGCATCTAATTCGGATTTTCGGCGCAATCTTTATAGACTGCCTACATGAGCAGCCTCTCCCGCGATGATGTCGCAAAACTTGCAGGACTAGCCCGCATCGAAATGACTGAATCAGAACTCGTTGAACTTTCTTCGCAGTTCGGCATGATTCTCGATGCCGTGGCACGCGTTCAAGAGATGGATCTATCCGGCGTTAAGGCAACTTCACATCCTCAGCCTCTCGAAAACGTTGCACGCCCTGATGTCGTACTACCAAGCCTTTCTCCAGAAGATGCACTCTCTGGTGCACCTGCACAAGAAGAGTCACGATTTCGAGTTCCTCAGATTTTGGGTGAAGCAGAATGATTACATCAACTGCAGCACAGATGGCAGATGCACTTGCCAAAGGTGAGACGACATCTGTTCAGCTCACACAAGCACACCTCGATCGCATCGCAGAAGTAGATGTACAGGTAAAAGCGTTTCTCCACGTTGATTCAGAAGGTGCGTTAGCCCAAGCTGCCGATGTCGATGCACGTCGCGCAAAGGGCGAAAAACTTTCTGCAATCGCAGGTGTTCCACTTGCGCTGAAAGATGTTCTTGCCCAAAAAGGCGTACCAACAACTGCGGGATCAAAGATTCTTCAAGGCTGGCGTCCGCCATATGACTCCACAGTTGTTACAAAGCTTAAGGATGCTGGCGTTGTCATCATGGGTAAGACCAATATGGATGAATTTGCGATGGGTTCATCAACTGAAAATTCCGGATACGGCCCAACATTTAATCCATGGGATTTAACTCGCACACCTGGAGGTTCTTCTGGTGGATCATCAGCTGCGGTATCTTCTTTTGAAGCTCCACTCGCGATTGGTTCAGATACTGGTGGATCAATCCGCCAACCTGCAGCTCTCACAGGAATCGTCGGAGTTCGCCCAACATATGGCGCCGTCTCTCGCTATGGATTAATTGCCTACTCATCAAGTCTTGATCAAGCAGGACCATTTGGTCGCACAGTATTAGATACAGCACTTCTCCACGAAGTTATTGCAGGACATGATGCAAAAGATGCAACAAGTATCAATGCACCAGTGCCAGCTGTAGTTGCTGCGGCAAAGAGCGGCAATGTAAAGGGAATGAAGATTGGTGTTATCAAGCAGTTGCAGGGCGAGGGATACCAAAAGGGCGTTCAAACTCGCTTTGATGAATCACTTCAATTACTTGCATCCCTTGGCGCTGAAATCGTTGAAGTAGATTGCCCAAGCTTTGAATATGCACTCGCTGCTTATTACTTAATTGCTCCATCTGAATGCTCATCAAACCTTGCTCGCTTCGATGCGATGCGTTACGGCTTGCGCACAGGCGATGTCGAAGGCGCATCTGCTGAGGCAGTCATGAGCGCTACCCGCGACGCGGGCTTTGGCCGTGAAGTAAAGCGCCGCATCATCCTTGGAACATATGCACTCTCTTCCGGTTATTACGATGCATATTACGGAAGTGCTCAGAAGATTCGCACACTCATCATTCAGGATTATGCAAAGGCATTTGTTCAAGCAGATGTACTTGTATCTCCAACAGCTCCAACTACTGCATACAAAATCGGCGAGAAAGTCGACGACCCAATGGCAATGTATTTGGGTGATGTTGCAACCATCCCAGTAAACCTTGCAGGTATTTGCGGAATGTCACTTCCTGCAGGTCTTGCAGATGAAGATAAGTTGCCGGTTGGCTTCCAGATTATGGCTCCTGCCATGCAAGATCAACGCCTTTATCAAGCAGGAGCTGCACTTGAATCAGCGCTGCTATCTAAGTGGGGGGCTCCGCTTCTTTCACAAGCTCCAGCACTGAAAGGAGCGAAGTAATGACTACTCCTACATATGACGAAGTAATTGCTAAGTGGGATCCAGTATTGGGTCTAGAAGTACACGTAGAACTCAACACACACAGCAAGATGTTCTGTTCATGCGCTACCGAGTTCGGTGCAGCGCCAAATACGCAGACATGTCCTGTCTGCTTGGCACTTCCAGGTGCTCTGCCAGTTGTGAATGAGAAGGCGATCGAATCCACGATTTTGATTGGCCTTGCGCTCAACTGCAAGATCGCTCCTTATAGCCGCTTTGCGCGCAAGAATTACTTCTATCCAGATATGCCAAAGAACTTCCAAATTTCGCAGTATGACGAACCAATCTGTTTCGATGGCTATGTTGATGTCGAAATCGAAACCGAAGAAGGTCCAAAGCAATTCCGTATCGAAATTGAACGTGTGCATATGGAAGAAGACACAGGTAAGTCACTGCACGTAGGTGGCGCAACTGGTCGCATCCATGGCGCTGATTACTCACTTCTCGATTACAACCGTGCTGGTATTCCGCTCGTAGAAATCGTGACCAAGATTGTTCCTGGCACTGGCAAATACGCACCAGAAGTTGCTAAGGCATATGTGGCCGAACTTCGCGATATTTTGCGTGGCCTCAAGGTGTCAGATGTAAAGATGGAGCAAGGCTCACTTCGTTGTGATGCCAACGTTTCTCTGAAACTCATTGGTTCAGATGTACTTGGTACTCGTTCGGAGACTAAGAACGTCAACTCACTTCGTTCAGTTGAACGCGCAATCCGCGGCGAAATGATTCGCCATGCTGAACTTCTCAATGATGGCAAGAAAGTGAAGCAAGAGACTCGCCACTTCCAAGAAGATTCTGGCCTTACACGTTCAGGCCGCTCAAAAGAGCAGGCAGAAGATTACCGATATTTCCCAGATCCAGATTTGGTTCCAGTTACACCAGCAGCCTCGTGGATCGAAGAACTTCGCGCAACTTTGCCTGAACGTCCTTCACTTCGTCGCAAGCGATTAAAAGAAGAGTGGAACGTTCCTGATAAAGAGATGGCAGCGATGATCAATGCCGATGTTCTCGATATCGTCGAAGCAACTGTTTTACTTGGTGCAGATCCAACGAAGGCGCGCACATGGTGGCTCGGTGAAATCTCTCGTATCGCAAATGATAAAAGCGTTGCAGTTGCGGATCTTTCAATTACTCCTGCAGATGTGGCAGAACTCGTTGCACTCGTTGCAGCTGGCGAACTCACCGACAAACTAGCTCGCCAAGTTGTTGAGGGCGTAATCAACGGTGAAGGTAAGCCATCAGAGGTTGTTGCAAAACGCGGCATCAAAGTTGTTAACGATGATGGTGCGCTCATGGCTGCGATCGAAAAGGTTTGTGCAGAGCAATCTGAGACAGCTGACAAAGTTCGTGGGGGACACCTACCTGCAGCTGGCGCACTTATAGGTGCGGTCATGAAAGAGACAAAGGGCCAAGCAGATGCTGCGCGAGTTCGCGAGCTTCTACTTGGCCACCTTGGCGTTCAGTAATTAGTGAAGGCCAACGCCCTCAGTTTCAACGAGTGACTCTTTACCAATATTGATAAAGAAGAAGAGTACGAGGGCACCGATGAAGAGCAGTGCGGCACTGTACTTAAAAGCCTCGGTAAAACCATGAACCATTGCGGTCGGCATGAGCGCCTTACCCAACTGTTGATTAGCAGCAGTGAAAGATGTCGTTGCTGTTGCTGCAACAGTATTGAGTAGGGCAGTTCCGAGTGATCCACCAATCTGCTGAGATGTATTTACCATCGCGCTTGCAACACCTGTGTCGTGGTGTGAAACAGCATGGAGAGATGTTGAAGTAAGTGGAATAAATACGAGCGCCATTCCACTCGACATGATGATGAGCGAAGGAACCACATGTGTTGCATATGAGGTTGTTGGAGTAATGCGAGTGAGCAAAAGAAGCCCGATTCCTGCAGCAATGAGCCCAGGAATCATGAGCGGCTTAGGGCCAAATTTCGGTAGAAGCTGTGATGCGATTCCCGCGAAGACGATGATTCCAGCTGTGAATGGCAAGAATGCGAAGCCTGATTTAAGTGGACTGTAACCGAGGATTACTTGAAGGTAGAGACCGAGGAATAGGAACATAGAGAAGAGACCTGCACCTACAACTAGCGATCCAAGATACGAACCACCGCGATTGCGTTCTGTAACTACACGAAGAGGCATGAGTGGATTTGCAACCTTGGTTTCAATTGCGATGAAGATACATAGAAGGACAATTGCTGCCACCAAGAATGAGATGGTAATTGCTGATGACCAACCCTTTGTTGCTGCTTCATTAAATCCATAGGTGAGTGAGAAGAGCCCGGCAGTTGCAGTCACAACACCAGGAATATCATAAGACTTATCGCCTTCTGCCTTTGATTCGTGAACGTACTTGACTGCAAGAACCGCAGCGATCACAGCGATAGGAGTATTAACTCCAAGGCACCAGCGCCATGAGAAGAATTCAGTGAGAGTTCCGCCAACGATCAAACCGATTGCTGCACCTCCGCCAGAGATAGCACCCATGACACCGAAGGCCTTTGCGCGCTCTGCCGGAACTGTAAATGTTTCAGAGATGAGAGCAAGAGCAGCAGGTGCAAGAAGTGCTCCGAATACACCTTGAAGTGCACGTGAGCCGTAGAGCATTCCTTGGTTCGCGGCGATTCCACCGATTGCTGATGCGCTGGCAAATCCGATAAGACCAATGATGAAGATGCGCTTGCGACCTACGTAGTCACCGATGCGACCACCGAGCAGAAGGAGTGAGCCAAATGCAAGTGTGTATGCAGTGATAACCCACTGCTGATTAGCATCAGAGATACCGAGGTCGACCTTTGCGCTAGGAATTGCAATATTCATAATTGAGCTATCGAGAACGAGCATCAATTGCGAAATTGCAATAACGATAAGGGTTCTCCAGCGATCTGGTGCTTGGCCCTTGATAT
The DNA here is from genome assembly GCA_039795495.1 of Actinomycetota bacterium. Classification (GTDB taxonomy): domain Bacteria; phylum Actinomycetota; class Actinomycetes; order Nanopelagicales; family Nanopelagicaceae; genus Planktophila. The sequence continues at coordinate 8,820 of JBDKLT010000032.1, forward strand.
GGCCTCGAGCGTCACGGTCGTGTGTTGGCACAGGAAATCTCCAATGTGTTAGTTAAAGAATTAGTCATGGTTGAAATCAAGAAGTTATCTTGAATAGTGGAATCCTAACGGTGACCGCCATACTTCTCCTGTTGAGATAGTGAGGTTAGACTGCTCACATGTCGAAGATGAAACCTCGCTCTGGACTTGTCACTGATGGATTAGAGCGCGCACCTGCGCGCGGAATGCTTCGCGCTGTAGGTATGGGCGATGAAGATTGGGTAAAGCCTCAGATCGGCATCGCATCTTCATGGAATGAAATCACTCCATGCAATCTCTCACTCGATCGTCTCGCAAAGGCATCTCGCAAAGGCATCATCGATGCAGGTGGATTCCCAATGCAATTCGGAACCATCTCTGTCTCAGATGGAATCTCAATGGGCCACGAAGGAATGCACTTCTCGCTCGTATCTCGCGAAGTCATTGCAGACTCAGTGGAAACAGTCATGCAGGCAGAACGCCTCGACGGCATGGTCACATTTGCTGGCTGCGATAAATCACTTCCCGGAATGATGATGGCTGCTGCACGTATCGATGTTGCATCAGTCTTTGTCTATGCAGGTTCAACCCTTCCTGGCCAAGTTGATGGAAAAGATGTCACAATCATCGATGCATTTGAGGCAGTCGGTGCATGTGCTCGCGGCCTTATTACACAAGATCGCGTCGATCAAATTGAAAAAGCTATCTGCCCAGGCGAAGGCGCATGTGGCGGTATGTATACCGCTAACACAATGGCCACAGTTGGTGAAGCAATCGGGCTTTCGCTTCCAGGCTCTGCCGCACCTCCTGCTGTTGATCGCCGCCGCGATGCCTACGCAGAAAAGGCAGGCGCTGCCGTTGTAAACCTTATTGAAAAGGGAATCACAACTCGCGACATTCTTACCAAGAAAGCTTTTGAAAATGCAATCACAGCAGTGATGGCGCTCGGTGGTTCTACAAACGCTGTTCTGCACCTACTTGCAATTGCTCACGAAGCTGAAGTAGATCTCACTCTCGAAGATTTCCATCGCATCGGTTCAAAGGTTCCGCTCCTTGGCGACCTCAAACCATTCGGTAAGTACGTCATGTCTGATGTCGATAAAGTCGGCGGAATTCCTGTTGTTCTACGTATCTTGCTTGATGCCGGGTATCTCCACGGCGATTGCATGACAGTGACCGGAAAGACAATGGCTGAAAACTTAGCCGATATTAATCCGCCACTTGCCGATGGCAATGTTTTGCATGCAATCTCGCAACCGCTTTCTACCGATGTTGGAATCACAATCCTCGGTGGCACACTCGCATCTGATGGCGCAGTGTGCAAGACCGCAGGAATCGGTATCGATACCTTCGAAGGACCTGCACGAGTCTTCGAACGCGAACAAGCAGCGATGACTGCACTTGAAAATGGCACCATCCAAGCCGGTGACGTTGTCGTCATTCGTTACGAAGGTCCTAAGGGCGGACCAGGAATGCGCGAAATGTTGATGATCACCGGTGCCATCAAGGGTGCAGGTCTTGGCAAAACAACTCTCCTTCTTACCGATGGACGTTTCTCAGGTGGATCAACTGGCCTCTGTGTCGGACACGTTGCACCTGAAGCAGTCGATGGGGGACCAATCGCATTTATCAAAGATGGCGACCGAGTCCGTATCGATATTCCAAACCGCACTCTCGATCTATTGGTCGACCCTGCCGAACTCGAAGCGCGCAAAGT
>JBDKLT010000033.1:0-17702 GCA_039795495.1 Actinomycetota bacterium
TTTGTTGTACAAGTTTTAACAGAAATACCAGTAGTACCGGATAGGAAAGTTGGGTTGCACAGGGCAACTCAACTGGAGCATCAGCGCCCACGAGAATAAATGGTCCTCGGTAGTGGCTCACGAAAAGCTGATTCAGGAAATATTTTCGTGGACTTCGATCGAAGATTCATTTGCCTCATGTGGTGCGCTGACTTAGAAAAAGGAGCGCCCTATGGAGGGTCAAGACGTAAAGTCATCAGTAGCCGTTATCGATAACGGAAAGTTCGGCAAGCGCGAGATCAAGTTTGAAACTGGTCGCCTTGCTCGCCAAGCAGCAGGAGCTGCAGCTGTTTACCTCGATGAAGAGACAATGATCTTTTCTGCGACAACAGCATCAAAGACACCTAAGGATCAATTCGACTTCTTCCCACTTACAGTGGATGTTGAAGAGAAGATGTATGCACTTGGAAAGATTCCTGGTTCATTCTTCCGCCGCGAAGGTCGTCCATCAGAAGAGGCAATTCTTACTTGCCGTTTGATCGACCGCCCATTGCGTCCATCATTCGTTAAGGGACTTCGTAACGAAGTTCAGATCGTCGTAACAGTCATGGCACTGAACCCAGACCACATGTACGACGTGCTTGCTATCAACGCAGCATCAATCTCAACACAGCTTGCAGGATTGCCATTCTCTGGTCCAATCGGTGGTGTACGTGTTGCACTTATCGAAGGTCAGTGGGTTGCATTCCCTAACCACTCACAGGTGGAGAACGCAGTATTCGACATGGTCGTTGCAGGTCGCGTAACAGCAGATGACGTTGCAATCATGATGGTTGAAGCTGAAGCTACTTCACGCACAATCGAACTCATCAAGGGTGGCGCACCAACTCCTACTGAAGAAGTTGTTGCACAAGGACTTGATGCTGCAAAGCCATTTATCAAGGTTCTCTGTGAGGCACAGTCAAAGCTCGCTGCAGTTGCTGCAAAGCCAACAGCTGAGTTCCCTGTCTACCTTGATTATCAGGCAGATGCATTTGATGCTGTTTATGCAGAGGTGAAGGATTCACTCGCAGCTGCTCTTACAATCGCTGGAAAGCAAGAGCGCGAGACAAAGATCGATGAGATCTCAGATGCAGTCAAGGAGAAGTTTGCTGCACAGTTCGAAGGCCGCGAGAAGGAAATCTCTGCAGCATTCCGCTCTGTAACAAAGAAGCTCGTTCGTCAGCGCGTACTTCGCGACAAGATTCGTATCGATGGTCGTGGACTCCGCGATATCCGTGCGTTGTCTGCTGAAGTTGAGGTTATTCCTCGCGTTCACGGTTCTGCAATCTTCGAGCGCGGTGAGACACAGATTCTTGGAATCACAACTCTCAACATGCTTAAGATGGAGCAGCAGCTCGACACAATGAGCCCTGATACAACCAAGCGCTACATGCACAACTACAACTTCCCACCATATTCAACTGGTGAGACCGGTCGTGTGGGTACACCTAAGCGTCGCGAAATCGGCCACGGTGCACTTGCAGAGCGCGCACTTATTCCAGTTCTTCCATCACGTGAAGAATTCCCATATGCAATTCGTCAGGTATCTGAAGCACTTGGATCAAATGGTTCAACTTCTATGGGTTCTGTCTGTGCATCAACTCTTGCAATGCTTCAAGCGGGTGTTCCACTTAAGGCACCTGTTGCAGGTATCGCGATGGGTCTCATCTCAGATGATGTTGATGGCAAGGTTGAATACGTTGCTCTCACAGATATCTTGGGTGCAGAAGATGCATTCGGAGATATGGACTTCAAGGTTGCTGGAACAAAAGACTTTGTCACAGCGCTTCAGCTCGATACAAAGCTCGACGGTATTCCTGCATCAGTTCTTGCTGGCGCACTTCACCAAGCTAAGGAAGCACGCCTTGCAATCCTCGATGTCATGAACGAAGCAATCGATACACCAGATGAGATGAGCCCATATGCACCTCGCATCATCTCTGTAAAGATTCCTGTCGATCAGATCGGTGCAGTTATCGGCCCTAAGGGCAAGATCATCAACCAGATCCAAGATGAAACTGGCGCAGATATCTCAATTGAAGAAGATGGAACCATCTACATCGGTGCAACCGATGGTCCTTCAGCAGAAGCTGCTCGCGCACAGATCAATGCGATTGCAAATCCACAGATGCCAGAAGTGGGAGAGCGTTACCTCGGAACTGTTGTAAAGCTTGCAACATTCGGCGCATTCGTTTCATTGATGCCAGGTAAAGATGGCTTGCTCCACGTATCTCAGATTCGCAAGATGCATGGCGGGAAGCGCATTGAAAACCTTGAAGATGTCATGAAGGTTGGCGACAAGATTCAGGTAGAAATCGGCGAGATTGATCCAAAGGGCAAGCTCTCATTGGTTCCAGTTCTCGAAGATGGTTCAACTCCAGCAGCTGAATAAATGTCAGTAAAAAGATCAGTTCACGCAAGTGGCCTGCGCATTGTTACGGAAGAAGTTCCGTCAGTGCGCAGCGCTGCTGTGGGAATTTGGGTCAATGTAGGTTCTCGTGATGAAGCACCGGCTACGGCTGGTGCTTCTCACTTTCTAGAGCACCTTCTCTTCAAGGGAACAACATCTCGCACTGCTCTCGAAATCTCTTCATCTATCGAATCAGTCGGTGGAGAAATGAATGCTTTTACCTCCAAGGAGTACACCTGCTTCTACGCACGTGTGATTGATACTGATTTACCGATGGCTATCGATGTAGTCAGCGATCTCATCACTTCTTCAATTGTGACCGCCCTCGATGTCGATGCAGAACGAAAGGTGGTTCTGGAAGAAATCGCAATGCGCGATGACGATCCAAGCGACCTTGTTCACGATCTCTTTAGTGATACCTATTACGGTGATACTCCTATTGGTCGCCCCATCTTGGGCACTATCGATTCCATCAATGGGATGTCACGAAATACTGTCTTCAATTACTACAAGAAGAAGTACCTGCCGCAGGATTTGGTCGTGGCAGTTGCAGGAAATATCAAGCATAAGCGCGTCGTTGAAATGGTCGAACGAGCTCTTTCTCGCGATAACTTCCTCGATATCCATGCAGCGCCAGTTGTTCGACCAAATACACTGATTAAGAATTCAAAGCAGCAATCTGTCGGACTCATGTATAAGAAGAGCGAACAGGCACATATGTTCTATGGCATGGAAGGTGTTGCTCGTGCCGACGAACGCAGATTCTCTATGGGCGTCCTCTCTGCAGCTCTCGGAGGGGGAATGTCTTCCCGTCTCTTCCAAGAGATCCGCGAAAAGCGTGGCCTTGCATATTCTGTCTATGCATATGCCCAACAATTTGCAGGCTCTGGAGTTCTCGGTTTCTATGCAGGGTGCAACCCAACAAAGGCAATCGAGGTTGTCGAGATTATCCGAAGCGTTCTTTCAGATGTTGCAGATAATGGGATGACTCACGACGAAATCGAGCGCGCGAAGGGTGCAGTACGTGGATCGCTCGTCTTAAGCCAAGAAGATACTGGCTCCCGCATGAGCCGAATTGGTAAGAATGAAATTGTTTATGGTCAAGTAATGGATTTTGATGACATCCTCAAGGCAATTTCAAAGGTGAACGTCGAAGACATCCGCCAAATTGCTAGCGAGTTCTTAGTGAAAAGACCTACCCTTGCTCTTGTCGGTCCATTTAAAAAAGAATCTCTATTTGAAAAGGTGCTTCAGAAATGATCAAAGTTGGCGTACTTGGCGCACGTGGCCGTATGGGTTCAGAGGTCGTAAAGGCCGTAACCGACGCCCCTGATCTTGAACTCGTTGCAGCACTCGACCTTGGTGATTCTCTAGATCAATTGGTATCTCAAGGGGCACAGGTAGTCGTTGATTTCACGACTCCGGATTCAGTGATGGCAAATCTTGAATTTCTTATCTCTCACAATATCAACGCAGTTATTGGAACAACAGGTTTCGATGATGCGCGTATTTCAAAAATTAGATCTCTTCTCGCATCATCTAAGTCAGGTGTGTTGATTGCTCCCAACTTCGCAATCGGTGCAGTACTCATGATGGAATTCGCAACAAAGGCTGCTAAGTACTTCGAATCTGCTGAAATCATCGAACTTCACCACCCAAATAAAGTTGATGCTCCATCAGGAACCGCCGCTCGTACCGCCGAACTGATGGCGGCAGCGCGCAAAGAGGCAGGTCTTTCACCGATGCCAGATGCAACGACTTCATCACTCGATGGTGCGCGTGGTGCCACAGTTGGAGATATTCCTGTCCATTCTGTTCGACTTCGTGGATTAGTAGCTCATCAGGAAGTTCTCTTTGGTGGAATCGGCGAAACACTTTCGATTCGCCACGACTCGATCGACCGAGTAGGTTTTATGCCAGGAGTTCTCCTTGGAGTTCGCCAAGTTGTTAATCATCCGGGCCTCACATTCGGTCTCGAAAATTTCATGTAGTAGAGAGCAAAGGAAGAAATAAATGTCATCACATCCAGAGATCACAATGTACGGAGCCGACTGGTGTGGAGATTGCCGTCGCTCTAAGCGACTCCTCGAAGAGCTCAATGTTCAGATTTCACATATCGATGTTGAAGCAGATGAATCAGCAGCTGCGAAGGTTCAAGAAATCAATGGGGGAGCGAAATCAATCCCTGTCATCGTATTTCCAGATGGATCACACCTTACCGAACCTTCAGATAATGATTTGAAGGCTAAACTCGAAGCCATTGGTGTTATTTAAAGGCGATAGATAACTGCTGATGTTATAGCAGCAGAGATCACTACAACGAAGTAAGGCGCTTTAAGGCTGAGTGCAATCAGAGCAACAGCGACTCCCGCTAAACGTTGATCAATCACCCACTTGCCTTTTTCGGTAATTGTTTGCACGCCAACGAGCGCGCTCAAGAGTGCAATCGGAATAAGAGTATTAATTCTTAGCGCGCGAGGATTTGATACATATTTTTCCGGTATTGAATGGCCCAAAAACTTTAAGAGAAAAGCAATGAGCGAAGTTCCAATGACTCCAATCCACAGTGCATTCATGTGCGCAACTTCCAGCCGAATGCTGCAGCGAGCAAGGCAGTTGCGATAATCGGAAGGCCAGCAGAAATTATTGGGCTCAGTGCAACAGCCAGAGCTATTGAAGAAGCAGCTAAGGCGCGTTCAAAATTTCCTGCAAGACGTGGCCACACGAGGCCTAAAAATGCAGCGGGAACTGCTGCATCGAGTCCCCATGCAGAGGGATCGCCCATTGCCTGTGCACCCAGCGCACCAAGAAGTGTGAAGAAATTCCAGAAGATATAGACGCCAAATCCTGTCATCCAGAATCCAGCTTTCATCGCATCGATTCCTAGATCTTCTTGACCGATTGATACGCCCGTTGATTCATCAATTGTTACTTGAGCAGCAACAAGACGTTTCGCACCACGTACTTTAAGAATAGGCGCCATGCGTAATCCGTATAGTGCGTTACGAATTCCTAATAGCGAGGCGGTCACGATTCCAGAGATTGCATTTCCACCTGCCCCCATTACTCCGACAATCGCAAATTGCGATGCACCTGAAAAGGTGAGCAATGAAAGGAGGCATGTCTGAAGAATCGAAAATCCAGCAGCTATAGATGCCGCGCCAAAGGCTGTGCCATAGAGCCCAACAGTGAAGGAGACGCTCAGACTTTGAGTTGCGGTGGCACGGTTCACTCTGGACACGCGGCAATTGTGCCCTAGATATTCAAAGGCTGGAGGGGGGTTGATAGATAAGGTGCGGTCATGTCTGAGACCGTAATTTTTAGAGATGATGTATCTGTCGAACTCATTAAGGCGAGTGCAAGTGATGCCGATGTAATTTGGGCAGCGCGCGTTTCAACAGCCGGCGAACAATCGATGGATGAAATTGGCGAAGATCCTGCTCGCTCTGCAGGGTTAATCAATTACCTTGCTCGCGAACGCCACGGTTCTCCATTCGAACATACCTCAATGACATTCTTTATCTCAGCACCAATCTTTGTATTCCGTGAATTTATGCGCCATCGCATCGCTTCATACAACGAAGAGTCTGGTCGCTATCGCGAACTCAAGCCAGTCTTTTATATCCCCAACGAAGATCGCAATTTGATTCAAATTGGCAAAACCGGTGCCTACGAATTCGTTCCGGGAACTCCAGAACAATTTAAGATCACTGTTGATGCGATGAAAGAAGCCTACGTAGTTGCATACGACTCTTACAAAAAGATGCTCGATGCTGGCATCGCTCGCGAAGTTGCGCGTGCAGTATTGCCCGTTGCGACGTACTCATCTATGTATGTCACCATGAATGCTCGTGCACTCATGAACTTCCTTTCATTACGCACAGCCCGCGAAGGTTCACACTTTCCAAGCTATCCTCAACGTGAAATTGAGATGGTCGCAGAAAAGATGGAAGCTGAATTCGCGAAATTAATGCCGTTGACCTACGGGGCATTTGAAAAATCTGGTCGTATCGCGCCTTAAGCGATAAGATGCCCAAATGAACACGCAGGTACCTTTCGGTCGACTTCTCACCGCGATGGTGACCCCCTTCGATAAAGAAGGAGCGATCGACTGGAACGGCGTAGAAAAGCTTGCGCAACATCTTGTTGATACGGGTCATGATGGTATCGCTGTCAATGGAACCACCGGCGAGGCACCAACTACAAAATCTTCTGAAAAACTTGAAATCATCAAAGTTGTAAAGAAGGTAGTCGGTCCTAATATTAAAGTTCTCTCAGGCGCTGGCGATAATGAAACTTCATACACAGTTGAACAAGCTAAGCGTTCTCAAGATGCTGGCGCCGATGGACTTCTTGTCGTAACTCCGTATTACAACAAACCTCCGCAAGCAGGTATCGAAGCTCATTTCCGCGCAGTTGCAGCAGCTACCGACCTTCCCATCATGATGTATGACATTCCAGGTCGCACAGGTGTAGAAATTGAATCTGACACAATCGTCAAACTCTTTGAAACTGTAGATAACATCGTTGCTCTCAAGGATGCAAAGGGAAATATCGCCGCAACCTCGTGGGTTATTAAGCGTTGCAACATCCCGGTTTACTCTGGCGATGACATTCTCAACCTTCCGTTCCTCTCTGTTGGCGCAGTCGGTTTCGTCTCTGTCTGCGGCCACACAGTAGGTATTCAACTCAAAGCGATGCTTGATGCTTGGTTTGCGGGCAATTCAGCAAAAGCTCTAGAAATTCATCAGCAACTTCTTCCAGTCTTCACTGGAACATTCCGCACACAAGGTGCAATTTTGACCAAGGCAGCGATGTCGCTCATGGGACTTCCCGGCGGCACAACTCGTCTGCCACTCGTTGATGCCACTCCAGCGCAGATCGAACAACTACGTTCTGATCTCATCGCAGGTGGCGTCACCTTGAAGAATTAATATCCCAATTTATGACTCAGCATCCCCATCCTGATCTCGGCTTACCTTCAACCCTTGCAAAAGATGGTTTGCGCATTGTTGCTCTAGGCGGAATCTCAGAGATCGGTCGAAATATGACCGTCTATGAGTGCAATGGAAAGTTATTAATTGTTGATTGTGGAGTACTTTTTCCCGAAGACAATCAGCCTGGTATCGATCTGATCTTGCCTGACTTTAGTTATATCCGCGACCGCCTCGATGATGTTGTTGGTCTTTTTCTCACCCACGGCCATGAAGATCACATTGGTGCAGTGCCGTATCTATTGCGCGAACGCGGCGATATTCCAGTTTATGGATCTCCACTCACTATTGCGCTGATAGTTGCAAAATGTAAAGAGCACAGAATTTCACCTCTTACACGCGAAGTACGCGAAGGAGTTCGTGAAGATGTTGGTCCATTCGAACTCGAATTTATTGCAGTCAACCACTCGATTCCTGATGCACTCGCCGTTGCAATCCACTCCCCAGCAGGCACAGTTCTCCATACTGGCGATTTCAAGATGGATCAATTGCCACTCGATGGTCGCATCACCGATCTTCGTACATTTGCTCGCCTCGGCGAAGAGGGAGTAGACCTCTTTCTCGTTGATTCAACTAATGCAGATATTCCTGGATTCACTCCAGCTGAACGCGAAATCATGCCAGCGCTCAATAGGGTAATTGCTTCGACCAAACGCCGAGTTATCGTCGCATCATTTTCATCTCATGTGCACCGAGTTCAACAGGTAATAGATACAGCAGCGCTTCATAATCGTCGTGTTGCATTTATAGGACGTTCGATGATTCGCAATATGAAGATTGCGGAAGATATGGGCTACCTCAACGTTCCTGCCGGAATTCTCTTCGATGCCCGCGAACTCGAAAATTACGATGACAGAGTAGTTCTCATCTGTACCGGCTCGCAAGGCGAACCGATGGCAGCGTTATCGCGTATGGCCAATGGAGATCATCAGATTCGAGTCGGTGAAGGTGACACTGTCATTCTTGCCTCATCATTGATTCCAGGAAATGAAAATTCTGTATTCCGGGTAATCAATGAACTCACTCGCTATGGAGCCAAAGTTGTGCATAAGGCAAATGCGATGGTGCATGTATCAGGTCATGCAGCTGCAGGAGAACTTCTCTATTGCTACAACATCGTTAAGCCAAAGTATGCCCTCCCAGTACATGGTGAGTGGCGCCATCTCAAAGCAAATGCTGAAATTGCAATTCAGGCAGGAGTTCCTCGAGAGAATGCATTCATTATTGAAAATGGAATCGTGGTTGATTTAGTAGATCATCAAGCGAGTGTTGTTGGGGCAGTACCTTGTGGATTCGTCTACGTAGATGGACAGAGCATTGGTGATATCACGGAATCATCTCTTAAAGATCGAAGAATTCTTGGTGAAGAAGGTTTCATCTCAGTCATCGTCGTCATAGAATCCCAAACTGGAAAGATTGTTGCAGGTCCAGATATTCATGCTCGTGGATTTAATGAAGATGCAGCCCTCTTTGATGAAGTCCGCGGTCAGATTGAGAAAGCCCTTACTTCTGCAGTTGCTGATGGAGTTAATGGAACACATCAACTTTCGCAGGTGGTTCGTAGAACTATTGGTGGATGGGTCGGCCAGAAACATCGCCGTCGCCCGATGATCGTCCCTGTTGTTGTAGAGGTGTAAGTCGGCGCGCCTACGCTGGCGAAAATTAAGCTCCACCTAAGATTGAAGGTGTGGCTAAGAAGAAACGCACCATTAAAAAGTCTTTCCTGACTGTTATCGGTTCTGCGCTTTCCACGCTCTGGCGAATTCTTGCAAAGACTCTCGGCTCTTCAATTCGATTTGTAGCCCGCGGTGCCCGAGATCTCGATCCCGAACATCACCGCGATGGGGCTGCTCTTCTCGTACTTCTCCTCTCTCTTTCTGCGATGGCAGGCACATGGTTTAAAGCAGATAACGTGGTGGGGCGTAACCTTTACTCACTCTTCTACGGTGCATTCGGACACATTGGAATCCTTGCCCCACTAGTACTTCTCTACTTTGCAATTCGATTATTCCGAAAGCCAGACGATAAACATGTCACTGGTCGCATCACCGTAGGCACTATTACTCTCGTAGTGAGTGCTACTGGCTTAGCCCATCTCTTTAACGGATCACTTGGAGCAATCAATCCAACTGGTGCGACAGCAATTCGAGAAGGGGGAGGGCTTCTTGGTTACTGGGTTGCAAAACCTCTCGTTGCGCTCATGACTTCTCTCCTTGCATATCCAGTCTTACTCGCACTTTTCTTCTTTGGAACTTTGATCGTCACCGGCACACCTCTTTCTAAAGTGGGAATTCGCATCAAAGTTTTGGCGCTCTGGCTCTGGTCAAAGAAACCACAGCGCAGCGAAGATGATTTTGAAATCTCTGATACTCCGCCATTTGAATCTCCCGTAGTCGGCTGGAATCAAGAGCCTGAAGATGAAGAAATAGATGAAGAAGAGTTTGATCAAGAGTTCACAGTTGAAGTTCCTAAGATTCCTCTCGAATCACAATTGCAGAGTGCGCCAAAGGCCGAGAAGCGCCCAGCGCAACTTTTGCTTACAGGAGACTCCAAGTACGAGCTACCAGCACTCGATTTACTCAAAGTAGGACCAGCAGCAAAAGCTAAGAGTAAAGCGAATGATGCGGTTGTAGCGGCGCTTACAGAAGTATTCAAGCAATTTGAAATCGATGCACAGGTCACTGGCTTTATGCGCGGACCAACTGTTACTCGCTACGAAGTTGAACTTGGAAATGCAGTGAAAGTCGAACGCATTACAGCGCTCTCGAAGAATATTTCTTACGCTGTTGCAAGTAGCGAAGTTCGCATCCTTTCGCCAATTCCAGGCAAATCTGCAGTGGGTATTGAAATCCCAAACGCAGACCGTGAAATCGTTGCACTTGGCGACGTTATGCGTTCGAGCGTTGCCGGCCAGGACCACCATCCGATGCTGGTAGCCCTCGGTAAAGATGTAGAAGGCAACTTCGTCTGCGCAAACCTTGCCAAGATGCCACACCTCTTAGTCGCTGGTGCAACTGGTGCAGGTAAATCTTCAATGATTAACTCGATGATTACATCAATTTTGATGCGTGCAACTCCCGATGATGTGCGCCTAATTCTGATTGATCCAAAGCGAGTCGAACTCACAGCGTATGAAGGTATTCCTCACCTCATTACTCCTATTATCACCAATCCTAAGAAGGCAGCAGATGCACTCACATGGGTAGTACGTGAAATGGATCTACGTTATGAAGATCTTGCGACTTTTGGATTTAGACATATCGATGATTTCAACAAAGCAGTACGCGCTGGAAAAGTAGTTGCTCCTCCAGGATCAGATCGAATCGTCGAACCATATCCATACCTTCTCGTCATCATCGACGAACTTGCAGATTTGATGATGGTTGCAGCGCGCGAGGTTGAAGAATCTGTTGTTCGTATTACGCAGCTTGCACGATCTGCCGGTATACATCTTGTTCTTGCTACTCAGCGACCATCTGTCGATGTTGTCACCGGTCTTATCAAGGCAAATGTTCCTTCTCGTCTCTCATTTGCAACATCTTCACTTGCTGACTCCCGCGTCATCCTCGATAGTCCAGGCGCTGAAAAACTTATCGGGCAGGGCGATGGGCTCTTTATCCCAATGGGTGCAAGCCGTGCAATCCGAATTCAAGGTGCTTATGTCTCTGAACGTGAAATTGAATCAGTTACTAGCCATGTGAAGAAACAACTTTCTCCGCGCTACCGAGATGATGTCACTCAAGCACCGCAATCCAATAAGACTATTGATAAAGAGATTGGCGATGATCTCGAAATTCTTATCCAAGCCGTCGAACTCGTTGTTGGAACTCAATTTGGATCAACATCAATGTTGCAGCGCAAACTTCGTGTCGGCTTTGCTAAAGCAGGACGCCTAATGGATCTCATGGAATCTCGAGGAATTGTGGGACCATCAGAGGGTTCGAAGGCGCGCACAGTGATGGTCAAACCTGAAGAACTCGATTCAGTGCTTGCAACCCTTCGCGATTACTGATTCCCACTCCACAGGTGGTTACCTTTTAGGGTGATTTCGCTTCCATTTCACTCTTCGGCCTCACCATTTACTTCAACTGAAGTTAGACTAAATCTCACAATAACCATTTCAAGGCGGCAGATATGACTCTCGGTTCAATGCTTCGCGATGCTCGCGAATCTGCCAGCCTGAGCATCGAGGCCCTCTCGGAATCTACAAGTATTCGCATCGGTCTACTGACTCAGATGGAGTCAAATGATTTTGTCAATTGTGGCGGCGATACATATGCCCGCGGCCATCTTCGTAAAATTGCAGAGCGTGTTGGCGTAGATCCTCACATCTTTATCGAGGCATATAACTCTGAACATTCTTCAGAACATCGTGCCATTCAAGATTTACTCGTTGAAAATAATGTAATGCAGGTTCCACGCGAAGAGAAGAAAATCTCTTGGAAAGTTCCCGCAGGAGTGTCAGTACTCATTCTTGTCGTACTAGGTCTAGCGCAAATCATTATTTCCAATCAGAGCTCAACTCAAATCCCTGATAGAACAAGAGTTGTCACATCTCCAGCAGCTACACCTTCTACCTCGGCATCTACCTCGGCATCAGCATCGCCATCTGCAGTACTTAATGGCGAACCAATCACTTTGAAAATTGAAGCAACTCGAGGTAATTCCTATATCGATATCGTGGTTGATGGCGAAAATGTATTAAAAGGTTCTTTCTTTCAAGGAGATAGCAAGTCATTTACTGGCTACAAGGCGATTAGCATTTATCTCAGCAACCCCGCAGGTCTTGATCTGACACTCAATGGAAAGCTCTTGGCTCCATTAGGCGGTCAAAATGAAGAGGTTCGTCGCACCTTCCGATAACATCACCCCTATGTCTCGCACCGTTGCAATAGTCACGATGGGGTGTGCACGCAATGAAGTTGATTCAGAAGAACTCGCTGGCCGTTTGGCAGCCGACGGTTGGACTCTTGTCGATGATGTTGAATCTGCCGAGGTAGCGGTTGTAAATACCTGCGGCTTTATCGAATCAGCAAAGAAGGACTCAGTTGATGCCCTCCTTGAAGCGAATTCACTGAAAGGTCACGGAACTACCCGAGCTGTCGTGGCTGTGGGATGTATGGCAGAAAGGTACGGGAAAGAGCTAGCAGATGCTCTTCCAGAAGCTGATGCCATTCTCGGTTTCGATGATTACCAAGATATCTCCTCACGACTTCAATCAATTGTCAGCGGTAATGCGCATATGCCTCACGTTCCGCGCGACCGCCGTGCACTGTTACCCATTGCTCCCGTTGAACGAGCTGCTGCACGCGATGAAAGTTATCAATCGTCACTCGGTGCTGGTGGATCGCTCTTTCGCAAACGTTTAGGGACAGCTCCTTGGGCTCCTTTAAAAATTGCATCAGGGTGCGATCGTCGATGTTCCTTCTGTGCGATCCCATATTTCAGAGGATCTTTTATCTCTCGCCGCCCTACTGAGATATTGCAGGAAGGAAAGTGGCTTGCTGACAATGGAGTTTCCGAACTTTTCTTGGTGAGTGAAAATACGACCTCTTATGGAAAAGATTTAGGTGATCTCAAATTAATGGAGAAGATTCTCCACGAATTTACAGAAATTGAAGGTGTCGAAAGAGTTCGATTGTCCTATCTACAGCCAGCAGAGATGCGGCCTTCGCTCTTGCAGGCGATGATCGAGACTGAAAAAGTTGCTCCTTACTTTGATTTATCTTTCCAGCACACCAGTCCAACAGTCTTACGTCGCATGCGACGTTTTGGTGATTCAGAGAAGTTCCTGCACTTGATTACTCAAATTCGTGCACTATCTCCTGAAGCCGGCATCCGCTCCAACTTTATTGTTGGATTTCCTGGCGAGACTGAGAGCGATTACAACGATCTCGTCGACTTTATCTCGGCCGCTAAACTCGATGCAGTTGGAATCTTTGGATACTCTGATGAAGATAACACCGAAGCTCTTGACCTTGATGGCAAGGTAGATGAAGAACTCATCCGCGAACGCGTTGATGCACTCTCAACGCTAGCCGATGAAATGGTCTCTCTCCGCGCCCAAGCGCGAATAGGTGAAACAGTACGAGTTCTCATCGAAGATGCTGAATTGCAAGAAGGTCGAGCTGCCCACCAAGGCCCTGAAGTAGATGGCACAACCACCTTTATCGGCACCAATTACGCAGTAGGGCAGTACGTTGATGCGGTGGTCGTAGATTCGATGGGCGCAGATCTGGTTGCAGAAGCGAAATGAAAATTCCATCATTCATAACTCCCAATACTCTTACAGTCACTCGTATCCTTCTTATACCTTCAGGTGTCTACACACTTTTCTATGATGGCGGAGACAATTCACAGTTCCAATTAATCTCTTATGCAATCTTCTTCATCTTAGGAATGACAGATATCGTCGATGGGAGATGGGCTAGAAAGAGTGGGCGAACAACTGCGCTTGGAGCGTTCCTAGACCCAGTTGCAGATAAAGCTCTCATTGGCGCTGCGATGATTTCACTATCGATTCTTGGAAGATTTCCTTGGTGGATTACTGCAGTCATTTTGACTCGCGAAATAGGAATCACTCTATTTCGACTCTATGTCATCAAAGACGGAGTTATCCCTGCCAGCAAGGGTGGAAAGATTAAGACCCTCATGCAGAACTTCGGCGTGGGTTTCTTTATCTTGCCGCTGCCTGCATCTCTGGATTGGTTTAAGTACGGATTCATCTGTATCGCGATTGTCCTGACATTTACCTCTGCCATTGACTACTTACGCGTTTGGTACCAGAAGCGGTAGATTGCAGCTATGCCGACTAGAGCGCATGCACTCTCTATCATCACTCATCTAAAAACACGTGGTGAAACAATTTCAGTAGCGGAGTCACTCACAGGCGGTGGAGTTGGACATGCACTCACGCAAATTCCGGGAGCTTCTGAAGTTTTTCTCGGGGGAGTGATTGCATACACCGCAGATGTCAAAGTAAATATTTTGGGAGTAAATCGCAAAACGATTGAAGAACATTCAGTTGTCAGCGAAGAAGTTGCTAACGAGATGGCAGCTGGAGCAATTAAAAATCTAGGAACAACCTGGGCGATTGCGACCACCGGAATTGCTGGCCCAGGGGATTACATGGGAATCCGTGAAGGCACTGTCTGGATCGCAATCTGTGGCCCAATCTGTCAGACCCTGCATCTGACCCTCGATAGCGGCCGAGATGGAGTCCGCCAAGGGGCTATATCCAGCGCGATCGGCACCTTTGCGCGTATCCTTAGCTACCGCACCGAATAATTTGGGCAGCACGAAGAATGCAAGGGAGGCAGTCATGACGCTATTGCGTGAAGCAGTTGGTCACACACTTCGTGATGCGCGCACTTGCCAATCTCGCACGCTACGTGATGTGGCTCGCGAAGCTCGTGTTTCACTTGGATATCTCTCAGAAGTTGAGCGCGGTCAGAAAGAAGCGTCATCTGAACTTCTTAATGCAATCTGCGAAGCTCTCGGACTTACATTGTCATCTGTGATGACCGATGTTGCACACGAAATTAAATCTCGTGAAAGCGCAAAGCTCTCCGTTGTCGACGCCGCCTAAATACGCGTTGCAAGGTGGAATCCACCGACGCACGGAAAGTGCGATTCTCGAAGGTACAAAGTCACTTATTGCTCTTCATGGCGTATCCAATATTTCAATGATTGATATCGCCGATGCCTCTGAAGTATCGCGTGCGACGTTGTACAACCACTATCGCGACAAGAACGCGGTACTTGAGGCGCTCGTTACCTTTGAAGTAGAAAAGCTTGTTGAATTAGCGCAACGGGCTGGGACACCGGCTGATACTCTCGAATCTCTGTCTCAGGCAATCTCTACTGATCCTGCACTTGCGGCGATGCGCATCCATGATGCAGATTTACTGATCTCACTCCTCACTCATGCAGAGAATCCGCTCTACCTTGTCCTTGCACGTTGCATCTTCAAAGCGACAAAATCGGAAGCAGGTACTGGCCTTGCAATGCGCTGGTTATTGGGACAGGTCACTCAACCGATTACCGCAAAGCAATCTCGCGAACAAGCAGAACTGCTAGTCGAACGCACGCTTTTTTAACGTAACACTTCAATCATGCGCATCTCAGATCTTCGCGAAAGATTGCTACTCTCCTTCGGAAATCAATGGGCGCCATCGTTCTCTCAAGATATTGCACTGAGCGAACTTGGATCTCAAACAGTGAATGAGGCACTTGCTGCAGGGTTAGAAGCTGCCGATATTTGGCGAGCTGTCTGCAATCAATGTCCTGTAGAGACAGAGAAATACCGCTACTAATTTCAGCTCAGACTGCAATTACTTCTAGAACCCAAGGTTCAAGGCCATCAGATGGCGTGAGTGCGCAGGGATATTTTTCAGAGACAATCGCATAGAGATCTTCAGGACTTTTCGGCATAGAGCGTGATTGCAATAGCCAACGCGTGATTTCACCTCGAGTTTTCTTGGACATGTGCGTGACCACTGTTCGAACGCCATCGACAACTGTTGTGACACGAACTTCGACCGTGATGTCAGCAGGGGAGTGCCAGACTGTTTTATATGTAGATGATCGGCAATCAACGATAAGCGGAGTCTTAATGGGATTAAGAACTGCAGCGACTGAATCGCGCATCGCCGCATTGTCGATTTTGGCTTTGTAATTCACGATTCGCTGCGAAGGTCGGACAACTCCGTATTTGGCAGAGATGATCGCAATCGCGCTTTCGCCACGCTTCTTTGCGGCCGGAGTGAGCGTGTTCCAGCTGAGGGCTTGGTAGAGAACGCCCGCATAGACGCTCATGGCGGGGGTGGGCTTATCGGTCTGCGCCTTCTTCTCTGAGGGTGGCAGGAGGATCAACACGCGACACACCCTACTTGTCAGTGGCGCCTGCTACCTTTCGAACAGATGTTCGGATACCCTTACATCACGTCAGGCAACTGACAGGCCACAGATGTGGCAGTACAACCAGAGCGGTGCTCAGCATCCGCCCACAGCGTCTCTATAACGCGAGGGCCGTAGCAGAGAACTTCCGTACCTTCTGGGCCGAAAACCAACGGCTGCGCTCGCAGACGTTCGAGATGAAATGGAGAAGATAGTGGCAGCAGAAAAAGCAAAGCCCGAAGATAAAAATGTATCTGATCGCCAAAAGGCGCTCGATACCGCGCTAGCTCAGATCGAACGACAGTTTGGTAAGGGCTCAGTTATCAAGATGTCAGATAAGCAAGCACAAGTTATTGAAGTAATTCCTACAGGCTCTGTCGCTCTCGACGTTGCGCTCGGAATCGGTTGCCTCCCACGTGGTCGCATCATTGAAATTTATGGACCTGAATCTTCAGGTAAGACAACTCTTACACTTCACGCAATTGCCAATGCACAGAAAGCCGGCGGTATCTGTGCATTTATCGATGCTGAACATGCATTCGATGCAGAGTATGCAAAGAAGCTCGGCGTTGATATCGATGCACTCCTTGTGTCACAGCCAGATACCGGCGAACAAGCACTTGAAATCATGGATATGTTGATCCGTTCTGGTGCACTCGATCTCGTGGTTGTCGACTCTGTTGCAGCTCTCGTTCCTCGCGCAGAAATCGAAGGCGAAATGGGCGACTCACATATGGGTCTTCAGGCACGTCTTATGTCTCAAGCGCTTCGTAAAGTTACTGGCGCACTTCACCAATCAAAGACAACTGCAATCTTCATCAACCAGTTACGCGAAAAGATCGGTGTCTTCTTCGGTTCTCCTGAAACAACTACTGGTGGAAAGGCGCTCAAGTTCTATGCTTCGGTTCGCCTCGATATCCGTCGCATCGAAACACTTAAAGATGGACAAGAATCTGTCGGTAACCGCACACGCGTCAAAGTTGTTAAGAACAAGATGGCTCCACCATTTAAGCAGGCAGAGTTCGACATCATCTACGGTGTTGGAATCTCACGTGAAGGTTCCCTTCTCGATATGGGCGTCGAGCTCGGAATCGTGAAGAAGTCAGGCGCTTGGTACACCTACGAAGCCGACCAACTTGGCCAAGGTAAGGAGAACTCACGCGCATTCCTCATCGATAACCCAGATCTTGCCAACGAGATCGAGTCAAAGATCCGCGCCAGCTTCGTACCTGTCGAGGTAGATGCAGCGTTGATCGCAGAGATCGATGAAGCAGCAGCAGAGGTTGAGTTCTAATTTCTCTCCACTTTGCAAAGGTAGATCGAAGCGAGGGCTCCGACCCTTACGAAGTAGCTCACACACTTGCACTCAATGCACTTGT
>JBDKLT010000034.1:0-3141 GCA_039795495.1 Actinomycetota bacterium
CATACTAGGTGAGTGTCCCCGGCGGGAGTTGAACCTGCGACCTACCGCTTAGGAGGCGGTTGCTCTATCCACTGAGCTACGGGGACGTGACTTCGGTAATAGCGAAGTTGCTTGGCAAAGGTTATCGGTAGGGCTAGCCTTTCCTAAACGCGCTGATTTAGGCGCACTTACGAATACATGAGAGGCCACCCATGAAAGCGCTCGTTATCGGCGCAGGCGGAGTTGGCAGTGCAATTGCAAATATCGCATCACGTAGACCATTTATTTCATCGATGGTCATTGCAGATCGCACTCTGTCACGCGCAATCGCTGCCGTAACAAAGGTAAATAACACACGATTCTCTGCGGAGGAGGTGGATGCCTCTGATGTGAATAGCGTGCGCGCTCTTATTCGTAAAGCAGCCCCCGATATTGTGATTAACGCGGTAGATCCGCGTTTTGTGATGCCAATCTTTCTCGCTTGTGAAGAAGAGAAGGTCAATTACATCGATATGGCGATGTCGCTTTCAACTCCCCATCCAACAGAACCAACTTCAAAACCTGGTGTGAAGTTGGGTGATGAACAATTCGCTCGCGCTTCACATTGGGAGAAGAACCAACGTTTTGCTCTCGTTGGTATGGGAATCGAACCTGGAATGAGCGATGTCTTTGCGAGATATGCTGCGGACGAACTCTTCTCTCGAATTGATTACTTAGCTGTGATGGATGGCTCAAATCTCACCGTCGATGGTTATGACTTTGCTCCATCGTTTTCAATTTGGACAACTATCGAAGAATGTCTCAATCCACCACTAATCTGGGATGCAGATCGTGGTTGGTATACAACCGAACCATTTAGTGAATTAGAGACATTTGATTTTCCAGATGGAATCGGTCCTGTTGAGTGTGTCAATGTCGAGCACGAAGAGGTTGTTCTGATTCCACAAAAAGTGAAGGCTAAAGAAGTTCGATTTAAATATGGACTCGGAGCTCAATTTATTGAAACTCTCAAAACAATTCACACACTCGGCATGGATAAGAAAGAGAAGGTAAAAGTAGGCAACGTTGAGATTTCTCCTCGCGATTTACTCGCTTCCCTATTGCCTGATCCAGCAACTATCGGAGATCTGATGCATGGAAAGACCTGTGCCGGAACTCTTGTAAAAGGCCTTGATAAATCAGGGGCACCGAAGGCTGTTTATATCTATAACGTTGTAGATAATGAATGGTCGATGAAGAACTACGGAAACCAAGCCGTGGTCTGGCAGACAGCGATCAATCCGTTGATTGCAATGGAATTAATCCATACCGGCCAGTGGAAACCTGCTGGAGTATGTGGACCTGAGTGGTTAGAACCAAAACTATTCCTTGATTTAATTCAAGAGTACGGAAGTTCTTGGCATATTCGCGAAGAAGATCCGAAAGGAATCAGCCAGTAAATGTCGTACGAGTTCGATGTCGTAGTAATCGGATCAGGTTTCGGTGGTTCGGTTGCTGCGCTTCGACTTCGTGAAAAGGGATATTCCGTTGCTGTTCTTGAAGCTGGAAGACGTTTTGAGGATAAAGATTTTCCTAAGACTTCGTGGCGCTTAAGAAAATTTCTCTTCGCGCCAGCTCTAGGGTGTTACGGAATTCAAAGGATTCATGCCCTGCCCGATGTGTTAATTCTCTGTGGTGCAGGTGTTGGTGGAGGTTCGCTTGTCTACGCGAATACTTTGTACCAACCTGGCGATAAATATTTTGATGATCCGCAATGGAAGGCAATTACAGATTGGAAATCAGAACTCACTCCTTTCTATGAGTTGGCTCGACGAATGCTTGGCGTTGAAACAAATCCATACTTCTCTCCCAGCGATAAGGCGATGAAAGATGTTGCTTATCGGATGGGAGTTGGGAAAACTTTTAGACTTGCTCCTTTGGGGGTCTACTTTGGAAAAGGCGAAGGAATCGAGAGCGAAGATCCTTACTTCGGCGGCATAGGACCGTCGCGAAGTGGCTGTCGCAACTGTGGCGAGTGCATGACAGGGTGTCGCCACAATGCTAAAAACACATTGGTAAAGAACTACCTGGGGCTCGCTGAAAAGGCTGGGGCACAGGTATTTCCGCTTACAACGGTGATTGATGTGGAAGAGAGCGCCGATGGTCGCTGGAAGGTACGTACAAAAAGTACTTCTGGTTTTGGTAGAGAAACTTTCTTTGCACGTGAAGTTGTAATGGCCGCGGGGACCTATAATACCCAAAAGCTGATGCATTCATTTAAAGCAAGAAAGCTTCCAAAAATTTCGGATTCGCTTGGCAATTTATCTCGCACCAATAGCGAAGCGCTTACCGGAGCAATCATGCCGACTACAGAACATGACTTCACGCGTGGTGCAGCAATTACCTCATCCTTCTATCCAGCTGCTGATACACATGTTGAGCCTGTGCGTTATGGAAAAGGAAGTAACTCCATGGGTCTGCTTCAAACTCTCCTTACAGATGGATGGACAGCTGCTGAAAGAAGAAGAGATTGGCGTCGAAAGTTTTTTGCCAATCCGTCATTGATTATGAAAATTCTCAATGTTCGCAAATGGAGTGAGCGAGCAGTCATCGCACTTGTCATGCAAAATGTAGATTCGAGCATCAAAGTATTTAGAATGCGTGGTCTATTCGGTTACAAACTCTCGTCAATTAATGATTCGCAGAATCCAAATGCAACTTACATCCCTGCAGCAAATGAGACTGTAAAGTTGATTGCAGAAAATTATGGTGGTACGCCGGGTGGAACTCTTGGAGATCTCATTGGAGCTCCCTTTACAGCTCACTTTGTAGGTGGATGCGTCATTGGTGCAGACTCAACGAGCGGAGTGATTGATCCTTATCATCGCGTCTATCACTACCCAACTCTTCATATTGTTGATGGATCCACCATCACCGCAAATCTGGGTGTAAATCCATCACTCACAATTACGGCGCAGGCTGAACGCGCCTTTTCGATGTGGCCTAATAAGGGCGATGTAGACCCACGACCATTGCAGGGCACTACTTATAGAAAGATTTCACCAATCTCCCCTATCGCACCGGTTGTTCCTCGTGGTGCAATTGGTGAACTACGAATAGTTGAGGTGAAGTAGATGGCGAAATGGGCTTTAGTTACTGGTGCAACAGCAGGAATCGGCGAAA
>JBDKLT010000035.1:0-7302 GCA_039795495.1 Actinomycetota bacterium
TCGCGATAGATTTCACGGAAGTGAGAACCGTCAACATCAGCAATTAGAAGACGAATTGAATTAGTACCGCAATCAATCGCTGCTACTCGCATGGAAGGTGCTTCCACCAATCAGGAAGTTCAGCAAGTGCTTCATCGCCGAGTGGATTTACTCCCGGTCCTGCAGAGAGTGAGTGCGCGATAAGCGCATGTAGACACTTCACACGATTTGGCATTCCGCCAGCAGAGATATTTTCAATTTCAGGTACATCAACTTTGAGTGCTGATCGCGCTGCAATGTAATCATCATGCGCTGCTGCATATGCGCCAGCTAGTTCTGCATCTGTCTCAAGGCGCTTTGACATACGTTCCATCATGCCTGTTGTTTCAAGGGTAGAGATTGCCGCTGTCAGACGTGGGCAGGTTGCGTAGTAGAAAGTTGGGAAAGGTTCGCCATTAGAAAGACGTGGTGGCGTCTCTACAACTGCAGGTTTTCCGCATGGACAGCGATATGAAATGGCATGTACATCACGAGGTGTGCGACCGAGTTGGTTCTCAATTGTTGATAGATCTGCTTCGGTTGGAATGCGCACATCCGAAGAGTCTTGCGTCTCGGATACAAAAGAATTGTCAGGAGTCATGCTTTTCCAGCTTCTGTAATCGATGCAATCATGCGGGTGTACCAAGGTTGTCCTTCAGGAAGATTCGTGACAACATCATTTTCAACGGCGGCATCTGAATTCGATCCATCAGTTCCGGTGACGATGTACTGGCGTTCACCTGGCATCACAAAGTGCAGACGTTCGCGCGCTTGAGATTTGATGTAATCAGGGTCTTGCCAGAGAGTTAACTCTTTGCGGGCTGCATCGAGTGCTGCATGGTCGCTCTTGAGTTGCGATTGAAGTGCACTGATTTGTGCTCGCTGTACAAAGTAACTCTTGATTGGTGGCGCCAAGAAGAGAGCCAACATAAAGAAGATTGCAGCGATGGCAAATGTACGCCCAGATCCCTGATTGCGATTGAAGTTCAAGTTACGCGAACGGTAACTCTTCCTTCGTGCTTGGGATCTGCGCGCCATTATTACTTATCCCTTAAAACGTGGGAAAGCTTGACGGCCTGCATAGACAGCGCCGTCAGAGAGTTCTTCTTCAATGCGAAGAAGTTGGTTGTACTTAGCAACGCGCTCAGTACGTGAAGGTGCACCTGTCTTGATCTGACCACAGTTTGTTGCAACTGCAAGATCAGCAATAGTGGTGTCTTCAGTTTCACCTGAACGGTGAGACATCATGCTGCGATAGTTAGCGCGATGCGCAAGATCAACAGCATCGAGAGTTTCGGTCAATGTACCAATCTGATTTACCTTTACGAGAAGCGCGTTAGCTGTATCTGTCTCGATTCCCTTTGCGAGGCGCACTGGGTTGGTAACAAATAGGTCATCCCCAACGATCTGGATCTTTGAACCGAGTGAAGAAGTCATTGACTTCCAGCCAGCCCAATCTTCTTCATTGAGTGGGTCTTCGATAGAGACGATTGGGTAAGCATTTACGAGTTCTGAGTAGTAGGCAATCATTTCGTCAGATGAACGTAGTGATCCTTCGAACTTGTACTTGCCGTTGTCGTGGAATTCTGTTGCAGCAACATCCATCGCGAGCGCAATTTCAGATCCTGGCTTAAATCCTGCTGCAGTGATTGCTTCGATAATCAGATCGAGCGCTGCACGGTTGCTATCGAGGTTTGGAGCGAAGCCACCTTCGTCACCAACGGAAGTTGCGAGTCCGCGCTTCTTAAGGACTGCCTTGAGTGCGTGATAAATCTCTGCACCCCAGCGAAGTGATTCGCGGAATGAATCTGCACCGATTGGAGCGATCATAAATTCTTGGATATCAACGTTGGTATCTGCATGTGCACCACCGTTGAGAATGTTCATCATTGGAACTGGAAGAACGTGTGCATTTGGTCCACCGACATAACGGAAGAGTGAGAGATCAGATGAATCTGCTGATGCCTTAGCAACTGCAAGTGAGACACCGAGAATTGCATTTGCACCAAGACGTGATTTATTTGGCGTGCCATCGAGTGTGATCATCTCTGAGTCGATAAGGCGCTGATCTTGTGAATCGTAACCTTCGATTGCTGGAGCGATTTCATCGTTGACGAATGCAACTGCCTTCTGAACGCCCTTACCGAGGTAGCGGCCCTTATCGCCATCACGGAGTTCTGATGCTTCAAATGCACCAGTTGATGCACCGCTAGGAACAGCTGCGCGAGCCTGTGTGCCATCTTCGAGCTGTACTTCTACTTCTACAGTTGGGTTTCCGCGTGAATCGAGAATTTCGCGAGCGTAGATTGCATCAATAATTGCCATGAGGTGTCTCCAGGGATTGTAGAAATGTATATACAGCGCTCAACTCTGAACCGCAGGGGCCCAGTCTACCGTGGCGCTAGACCTGCTTCTCTGCCGCCTGAATCTGGCGAATCAACTCACGAGCCTCTGCACGTAAGGCGTTTTCGGGGTCGATTCCATTGTTATGAGCCCATGCGATGACCGATGCAAGAGCTGCACCGATCTCTTTCTCGGTAGCTGGCGCAGTTGAAAGCGGGGCGACATCAAGTGCCACGTTGTTCTTTTCGGCGCGGTAGAGAATCTTTGAAAGAAGTGGGAGCGCTGGTTGCGACATTGCGATTCCATCAACTGCAGATGTGCGACCTTTCTCGCGAGCCTTAATAGCTTCCCAATTTTCAATAATTTCATCAGTGCCACTTACTTCAAGGTTTTCAAAGACGTGAGGGTGGCGGCTAATTAATTTATCTGCAATCGCTCCTGCAACATCTTCAATTGAGAACGGATCGGTTGGATGATCCTGTGCAATACGAGAGTGGAAATAAACCTGAAGAAGCACATCGCCGAGTTCTTCTCGCATTCCTGCACGATCATCGGTTTCAATAGCATCGATAAATTCGTATGACTCTTCAAGCAAATATTTAATCAGTGATTCGTGAGTCTGTTCTGCATCCCATGGACATCCTCCGGGTGAACGGAGGCGATCCATTACTTCAACAAGGCGTTGAAGATTGGAGACAGCCATCGCGGTATGTGGTGATTTAGTTGCCAGATGGAACTACAGCAGAACCTGCAGCATCAACTGCAACGATATCGCCAGTGTTCTGATCCCACTTGCCATAACGTGGGTTGACGTTGATCAAAAGCTCTGCAGCTTTTGCATTGACTAACTCAGAGATACGAGTATTGACATCTGCCTCAGCCGTTCCAGAAGCGATGAGAGCTTGCTGAATCTTATTTGAAGTGATGATTGCGCGAACATAGCGATCAAAATTCGAAGGGGCGATCTCTGCAGATACAAGATTTATAGCTAGAGCTTTCTTTCCACCGCTCTGCTTGATGAGGTCTGCCTTTGCAGTTTCAAGTTCAGTAGATGTAACTGTGAGCTTGAGTTCCTTGGCGATTTCATCAAAGAGAGTTGTGACGATTGTGAAGCGAAGCTGTGCACGGTTAAGTGTGCTACCGCTCGAAAGCTGCATCTGTGTTGTGTCGAACTTTGCGCGCTCTGCAAGAACTTCGTCGACAATCTTCTGAGCAGATGACTGAGTAATAACAATCTTGCCGATAGTCGCAGCGTTCTCAACCTTTCCGCATCCTGTAAGTGCCAAAACTGAGATAACACCCAAGAGTGCAAGGATCTTCTTCACGTAGTGCTCGCTTTCGTTAAATCATCGAGGGACTTTGCCGCCCACTCCAGGAGAGAAGTATCCCCTAAAAGTTGAGAACCCTGTGCAGTGGGAGACCATGCTGCCGCGCGAGGAATCGCAATCATCACAGTATTTGTCGCCGATTTATAGAGAGATCCCGGAAAGAGTCGCGTCAGGCGCAGCTGTTTTGATTCAGGAAGCGGCAACGGTGAAATCCTCAGGAACTTTCCAGCTGCAACAACTTCAGCGATTCCTAAGGACTTTGCATAGGCACGCAACTTCGCAACAGAAAGCAGTGACTCTGCTTCAGGAGGTAGTTCTCCAAAACGATCAAGAAGTTCCTCGCGAATTGATTGCACATCATCGTTATTGCGAACATCAGCTAAACGGCGATAGAGATCGAGGCGAAGTCGTTCTCCAGGAACATAGATTTCAGAGAGGTGGGCATTGACCGGCAATTCAACTTTGCATTCATGGTTATTCTCTTCAGTTTCAATTATGCCTGTCTTGTAATCGTTGACTGCTTCACCGACCATGCGCATATAGAGATCAAAACCTACATCTGCGATATGTCCTGATTGTTCGCCGCCCAATAAATTACCGGCGCCGCGAATCTCTAAATCTTTCAGCGCCACTCGCATTCCAGAACCGAGGTCAGTATTGGTAGCAATTGTCTTTAATCTATCGAGTGCAACTTCGCTTAGAGGTTGATCTTGCGGATAGAGGAAGTAGGCATATGCGCGTTCACGACCACGGCCAACGCGACCACGCAATTGATGCAGTTGTGAAAGTCCGAAGTTCTCTGCGCGTTCGACAATTAAGGTATTTGCATTAGCAATATCGAGTCCACTCTCGACAATTGTTGTGCAGACAAGAACATCGAAATCTCGATTCCAAAATGCCAGAATCACATCTTCAAGCTGCCCCTCAGACATCTGTCCATGTGCAATACGAATACGCGCTTCAGGTACTAACTCCTGAATCTTCGAAGCTGCTCGATCGATAGATTCCACGCGATTATGGATATAGAAGATCTGGCCATCGCGCAGTAATTCACGGTGAATAGCTGCCTTGATCTGCGCATCTTCTGCTGGCCCCACATAGGTAAGAATCGGATGTCGCTCTTCGGGCGGAGTCGTGATCGTCGACATCTCGCGAATACCAGTCACTGCCATCTCAAGGGTGCGAGGAATAGGGGTTGCTGACATCGCCAAAACATCAACAGTCGTGCGCATCTTCTTGAGCGCCTCCTTCTGCTCGACTCCAAATCGCTGTTCTTCATCGACAATCACAAGGCCCAAATCTTTGAAATGAACATCTTGCGACAAGATGCGATGTGTCCCAACAACTACATCGACGGCCCCAGCTGCCAGTTCTTGGAGAATCTCTTTACTCTCTTTAGCAGTGTTAAATCGTGAAAGCCCAGCTACCTTGATGGGAAATCCTGAATATCTTTCTGCAAAAGTCTTGGAATGTTGCTGCACCAAGAGAGTTGTAGGAACTAAGACTGCAACTTGTTTTCCATCTTGTACTGCTTTAAAAGCTGCGCGGATTGCAATCTCTGTTTTTCCATATCCCACATCACCGCAGATAATGCGGTCCATCGGGTAAGGGCGCTCCATATCGCGCTTTACATCTTCAATAGTTGAAAGTTGATCAGGGGTTTCAATATAAGAAAATGCATCTTCGAGTTCGCGTTGCCACGGAGTATCGGGCGAGAATGCAAAACCCGGTGCGCTTGTACGTGCTGCATAGAGGCGAATAAGTTCGCCAGCAATCTGACGTACAGCTTTTCGTGCACGTCCCTTTGCTTTCTGCCATTCACCACTACCGATGCGATGTACCGCAGGTGTTTCGCCACCAACATATTTACTTACTTGTTCAAGTGCATCGGTGGGAACAAAGATTCGATCTCCGGGTTGCCCGCGCTTTGCGGGTGCATACTCAATTACTAAATATTCGCGAGTTACTCCCCCGACTGTGCGTTGAATCAGTTCGCAGTAACGACCGATTCCGTGTTGTTCGTGAACAACGTAATCTCCTGCACGGAGTTCCAGAGGGTCGATCGCCTGCTTGCGCTTCGATGGCATTCGAACGCCATCTTTTGCACTTGTCTTACTGCCCGATAAATCTCGCTCAGTAACAAAGAGAATCTCTGCGTGATCGCTATTGAATCCATAACCCAAGGAAGATTGTGTGACATGGATCGATCCTTTAGTTGGACGAGCGTTAAGAACTTGCACCATCTGCACAGGTAAATCAGCGCCACGAAATATGCCTGCATAGCGTTCTGCCATTCCATGGCCAGTAGTTGAAAAGACCACTGCCTTATGGCTTTCAAGGCCAGTGCGAAGCAGCTCGCAGAGCGCATCGATATTTCCGCGCATCGGATCAACAGATGAAATATCGAGGAAAGTTGCATCGTCATCTAGATCAGATCCGAATGGATTAAGTGCACGAACCTGCATACTCTTTCGAGAGATTTCCTCGTGGAGTTCGCTCCAACTTAAATAGGTGGCGTTCTTTACAGGAAGCGGAGCAGCACCTCCGATGGCTGCATTGGACCACGATGCTTCGAGAAACTCTTGATTTGTCTCAATCAAATCTGCAGTACGCGAACGAATTCGTTCGTCATCAATGAAGATTACTTCGGTGCCCTCCGGCATGCGGTCAACAATTGTTTCAAAGCCATCTGTAAGTAGCGGAACAAGAGATTCCATTCCATCAACAATTGTTCCTTGCGCAATCTTGTCGAGGATTTCTAAAGCTGCGGGATATTGACTCTTTAAAGATTCGGCACGAGTACGAATGGTTTCAGTCAGCAAAAGTTCGCGACATGGAAGTATAGAAAGCTTTCCAACAACTGCTTCATGGGTTCGCTGATCTGCAACGTCGAAATAACGCATCTCTTCTATTTCATCACCAAAGAAATCGATACGTACTGGGTGCGCTGCTAGCGGCAAGAAGACGTCCACGATTCCACCGCGAACTGCAAACTCCCCTCGCTTTTCTACGAGATCAGTACGGGTAAATGCCAACTCGGTCAGATGCGTAATGAGATCGGTAAGAGATACCTCTTGACCAATTTCTAGAGTCCAGAGTGGGTCTTGTGCAAGAGATGCAATAAATCTATGGATGACTGCGCGAACAGGTGCAACAACAATTGGATTTTCAAGTTTTTCAGTTAGTGAATAGAGAGTAGAAAGTCTTCGTGCGACGGTATCGCTTCGAGGACTCAACCTTTCATGAGGAAGTGTCTCCCAAGCAGGAAATTCAAAGACATTGGGGTGCAAGCTTCGTAGGTATTCAGCGAAATCTTCGCTGGTGCGGCTGGAGCTAGTGACGACCAAAATTGGTTTGGTGGCAGCAGCCTGTGCGATCAAAAATGGATAACTCGAAACTGGCGCAACAATCTTCGATGAGTCGCTGAGGGCAGATTGGATTTCGGTATCACTATGTAATACCGAGAGAATTCCTCTCATCGCAACTCCTCCTAAATGACCTTAAGCCCCGCTTCAAAAGAAGGGGGGCGAACAATCTCTAGTCTATCGGCCCTGCGTTATATGTGAGAATTCTCCAGTGATGGAGAGCCCACAAACGAAGAACCTCGTTGCAT
>JBDKLT010000036.1:0-20105 GCA_039795495.1 Actinomycetota bacterium
GGCTCGAATTCCATGTTGATAAGGAGTCAATGATTCTGGCACTCCACGACGTTATCTCATAAAGTTTGCATATGGATGGAATTCTAGAAAAAGCTGCTGTTCGCCGTTTTGCTGAAGCTGCATCTGCTCTGGGAGTTACAGGTGAGATTAAAATTCTTGCTGATACTGCCCGCACTGCAATCGATGCTGCTAACGGCCTTGGCATTGAAGTTGGGCAAATTGCATCCTCTCTCATCTTTAAACTTCCTTCAGGTAATCCACTATTGATCATCACTAGTGGACGCCATCGCGTGGATACAGATCTCGTTGCAAGAAATTTGGGAATTGCTGAATTAGGTCGCGCCGATGCGAATTACGTAAAAGAGGTTTCAGGATATTCAGTAGGAGGCGTCTCCCCTATTGGTTGGATTTCCACTCCCGAAATAATTCTTATCGACCAAGCTCTCAACGATTATGGCGTTGTATGGGCCGCATCTGGACATCCTCATGCGGTCTATCCAACTAGTTATGCAGAACTTATCGCTTGCACCTCAGCCAAGCCGATGATTGTTGGAGATTGAAACGAGCACCACTTCACAATGAAGTTCATTAACCGGAGCGACTTTCCTCGGAGTCGTCAGGAATTTTTCTCAGATTTTGTTGCGGGCATTACCGTTGCAATCGTCGCGCTACCTCTTGCAATCGGATTCGGAATAACTTCTGGCTTAACTGCCACGGCAGGTATTGCCACTGCAATTGTCGCCGGTTTTATAGCAGCGCTCTTAGGAGGCTCTCGATTTCAAGTAAGTGGACCTACTGGCGCCATGACTGTTGTCTTAATACCTGCAATTAGCCAGCATGGAATCACTGTAATTCCAGTATTAGGTTTGATCTCTGCCTCAATGCTCTTGATTATGGCTGCGCTTAGATTAGGAAAATTTATCAAGAAAGTTCCCGAACCCGTTGTTGAAGGCTTTACTGTTGGAATTGCCCTACTGATAATGATGCAGCAAGTGCCCTACGCCCTCGGTGTTCCAAAAGGTGAAGGCGAACGCACAATCATTTCAGCAATCAATACCTTTAAGGATGCGTTCAACACAGGGTTAAAGTGGCAAACAATTGCTGTGGTTGCGATAACTCTGCTCATTAAATTCAATATCGTTAAAGTCCTAGAACGCTTTCATATTAAGCCATATATTCCAGCCAGCTTTTCAGCGCTCGTACTGACTTCACTTATCGTTATAGGCTTTAAATTCGATGTAGCACGTATTGGGGAAATTCCTCGGAATGTTTTGGTATGGGAAATTCCTTCCCTGACTGATATCGAATTCTCTAGATTGCTCATCCCAGCACTTTCAATTGCACTTCTTGCTGCCATTGAGGCCTTGCTTGCGGCTCGTGTTGCAGATGACTTAGCCAATGTCCCTGTAGAGAAAGAGTTCAAGCCAAACCAAGAATTAACAGGTCAGGCCATGGCAACCATTGCAGCTTCATTTGTTGGTGGAATGCCATCGACAGGAGCTATAGCTCGCACGGGCGTCAATGTTCGTTCTCATGCGCACACTCGACTAGCAGCAATGATTCACGCAGTTGTCTTACTCATTATTACGCTCTTTCTTGCACCGATTTTTTCACAGATTCCCACAGCTGCTATTGCCGGAGTTTTAATTGGCACCAGTTTTAGAATCTTTAATAAAGCGACGATGCTAGAGATATTTTCATCTTCCAAGTCAAATATCGCTGTATTTCTGATAACTGCTGGAACCACCTTGGCGATAGATCTCATCTGGGGAATTTCAGTAGGGCTTGCGACTTACTTAGTTATTAAGAAGTTCAGCAAGTAACTTCTCCACTCGTACTTTTATTTCGTCGCGAATCTTGCGTACTGGTTCGATCCCCTGCCCAGCAGGATCTTCAAGAATCCAATCTTCATAACGTTTTCCTGGGTAGAACGGGCATGCATCTCCACATCCCATGGTGATCACAGCATCCGATGCTTGCACTGCTTCAGGCGTCAAAACTTTTGGAATGTTATTGGCAATATCTATTCCAATTTCTGCCATCGCCTCAACAGCAACGGGATTAATAGAATCCTTCGGAGCAGAACCTGCTGATAAAACTTCCACACGTCCTTGGCCGAGTTCGCGCATAAAACCTGCTGCCATTTGTGAACGACCCGCATTATGAACGCAGACAAAGAGAACTGTTGGAATCTGCATCGCTATCCTTTGACTATGAGTGGCTCTGAGAAGGTAGCGGTCGTCTACTTCTTCTCGCTCTCTCGCAAGGATATTCCATTCGCCTTTTTGAGTATGGCTCGAGACCGAGCGCGTACACGAAAGTTCACCGGAATTTCATTTTCCAAAATGCTGGGTACAGGCAGCGGCGACACCTTTACTCCTCGAGATGCCAATCTCTATCGTTGGGGGATGGTGATTCTCATCGAGAGAGATTGCCTTGAAAACTTCGACTCTTCTTCGCTGATTACCTCTTGGCGAAGAAGGGCGAAGGATGAGTTTCGGGTGGTTCTCTCTCCCCTCTCTTCTCATGGTTCCTGGGCGGGCAGAAATCCGTTTAGTGAAACGAAGTCACTCTCCAATGAAAATGCAGAAGTTGTTGCAATTACTCGAGCGCGGATTCGTTGGAAGAAGAATCGAATTTTCTGGAATTCTGTTCCTCCTGTTGTGAGTGATCTTCGCAGCAATCCTGGATTGATTGCAGCGATAGGTATAGGTGAAGCTCCGATAGGCCTCCAAGGCACTTTCTCATTGTGGAGTTCTGCTACTGCGCTGAGAAATTTCGCCTATAAGGGAGATGCCCATCAAAAAGTGATTGCAGAGACGAGAACTATTGGCTGGTACAGCGAAGAACTCTTCGCCCGTTTTGAAGTGCTCGAAAGGCGCGGTGAAATTACTTCTAATTGACTGAAGTACGGCAGACTTATGCCATGTCGATTCGTCACTACAACCCTCGACGCAGAAGGCGCGCAGGGATATCTCCAGAAGCGCGCAATTTTCTCTACATCACTGTTGCTCTCACAATTGCACTTCAGATTTCATATCCGCTGATTTCTGGAGAAGCTCTTCGTATTGTCACTCAAGCGACTGTTTATTGTGGAGCCCTTGCGATGGTTCTGCATGGCCATCTCTCGTATGGGACAAAATATTCAACTCGATATTTACCTATTACCGCTCTCTTTGGATTCGGCATTGAAGCACTGGGTGTTCACACAGGCTGGCCATTTGGAATCTATGAATACGACTCTTCTCTTGGGCCACAAATTTTCAACGTTCCAATTGTGGTTCCTTGTGCTTGGGTAATGATGGTCCACCCATGTCTTACAGCTGCGCGACGTATTGCAGGCCATTGGGTCTTTCTATACGGCGGCGCACTTCTTGCCGCGTGGGATCTCTTCTTGGATCCGCAAATGGTCGCTGCAGGTCGCTGGACTTGGGAAGTGACAGGTTCACATATTCCATTTGTCTCAGATGTTCCACTATCTAATCTCTTCGGTTGGTTACTTGCAGGCTTATGTATTACAGGACTTCTCAATCTCATCTTGCCTCGCGAACGTAGAAAAGATGCAGCATCCCTTGCTGCAGTAGATGCTCTCCTACTCTGGACTTTATTTTCTGGCTTTGTTGGAAATCTCTTCTTCTTCGATCGTCCTGGATTAGCGCTCTTCGCTACGTTAATCATGGGGGCTCTTGTTACGCCATACTTCTTCTCGAGTTGGCTTGGAAATAAAGAGTAAATTTACTAGTGGATTTTTTACTGTACTGCTCACTCTTCATCTTTGCGATATCCCTCATTAACGCGCTCACTATTCGCACGCCTCGAAAAGTCTCAGAGATTAATGAGCACGTTACCGTGATGGTGCCGATGCGTAACGAGGCTCACAATGTTCAAGGCCTCTTTGATTCGCTTTTGGAACAGCATGGAATTCCATCTCTCTCATTTATTGCTATCAATGATGGATCCACTGATGAAACTGCCCATTTACTTTCAATCATTTCAAATAAGGATCCACGCGTACAGGTAATCTCTAATCCAGATTTACCAGCAGGATGGCTGGGCAAAGTCTCTGCCCTTCAGCACGGTTATGAGCTTTCCAAGCCTGGAATCATTGTGACTATCGATGCAGATGTAAGGCTCGAGCAAGATGCCTTGGTTCGAGCAGTCAATCAACTCTTTGAACATAATCTCGATTTTGTATCGCCATACCCTCGACAAATTGCGGATACCTTTGCAGAGAAATTAATACAGCCACTTCTTCATTGGTCTTGGATGAGTACAGTGATTCTCAGATTAGCCGAGAAATTTCCACGCCGCTCTACCGCAGTCGCTAATGGGCAATTCTTCGTAGTACGCAAAGAGGCCCTTGACGCTATTGGCGGTTTTACCTCTGTGAAATCAGCGATTCTGGACGATATAGAGCTGGCACGTTCGCTTATTGCTGACGGTTTTCAAGGAGTTGTCACAGAAGGATCTGCAATTGCATCCACTCGTATGTACACATCACTTTCGGAAATTCGACAAGGGTATGGAAAATCTCTCTGGAAAGCTTTTGGTGGCTTTCTGGGATCAATCGGTGCAGTAGTTTTTATTGCATCGACAGGAATACTTCCCTTAGCGTTGGCGCTGCTTGGTAATCAAAAGGCGCTTCTCATTCTTCTTCTGATTGCATCGACACATGCTTTGAGTGCAATCAAAGCTCGAGGAAGCATGCTGATAGCTGTACTGCATCCACTTTCTAGTGCACTACTCATCTATCTCATCACATACTCTTGGCTTTACCGCGGAAAGATTCAATGGAAAGGGCGCTTTGTATGACAGGCCATGTCGGCAAGGTAAAGAATCCTGAACGAATTGCAGTCATTGGCGCAGGTATTGGTGGGCTCTGCACCGCAGCTCGTCTTGCAAAAGTTGGACATCACGTCACTATCTTTGAAGCATCCGATCGCACTGGCGGAAAATGCCGTACTGAATGGATCGGCCGTTACGCATTCGATACTGGCCCCTCACTTCTCACTTTGCCTGCTGTCTATAGAGATTTCTTCCAGCGCACCGGAACGGTCATGGGCAGGGTTCTTGAAATAGAAGAAGTTAATCCATCCTTTGATTACCGATTTAGAGATGGCAAATCGGTTCGCTTCTCAAATCTCTCGCGGAAAAAAACTTTGGAGGCAATCGAGGAGTCTCTTGGGCGAGATGCTGCGCTCGAATGGGATTCAGTGATGCTTCGAGCCGAACGAATGTGGGATGTCTCGCGTGAACCGTTTATTGAATCTGAATTGAGGTCATGGTGGTCGCTCGTCAAACGCGTCAGAATTTTGAGAGATCTACGAACCATTGCACCTTGGCAATCACTGCGTGATCTCAACATCGCTAGCCCATATTTATCGAAGATCATGGATCGATATGCAACTTATAGTGGTTCTGATCCACGAGTAGCACCAGCTGTACTTTCCACCATTGCTTTTGTCGAGGAAGCCTTTGGAGCTTGGCATGTTAAGGGAGGAATTGGAACTCTTGCAGAGAAGATAACTAAACGCTGTCAGGATTTGCGCGTTGAAATTCGACTCAACTCACCTGTTGAGGGCATTTCTCTCACAGGGGATCGAGCCACAGGGTTGATCGTTAATAACGAGAACCTAAGTTTTGATCGCATTGTGGCTAACGCGGATGCACAATTTGTTTATAACTCGCTTCTTCCATCGCATCGAAAAGTGAGAAAGGTTCGTAAAGGATTAGCAAAGCAGGAGCCATCACTTGCAGGTTTTTCACTCCTCCTAGGGCTCAAGCCTTCGGAGCACCCACGACTTGCCCATCACACAATCCTCTTCCCTGAAAATTATGATGAAGAATTTGAATCGATTTTCAATAAGAAGATTCCGGTCGAAGATCCAACAATCTACATCTGTGCACCTCACGATCCGCTGATGGTCAACGGAGAAGGTCATGAAGCGTGGTCGATACTTGTAAATGCTCCCCGACACAGTACTGACGTTGATGGCTTCGATTGGAGCGATGAAAATTTCAAGCGAATGTATGCACAGCGCATTATTGATCGCATTGAAGCATCTGGAATTTCTCTACGAGACCGCCTCGAAGTTTTAGAAATTCGCACGCCACTAGATTTGCAGATGAGCGTCAATGCACCTGGTGGTTCGATTTACGGAACTTCAAGCAATGGAGCACGCTCTGCATTTACTCGTGCAAAGAATCGATCTCCTATTAAAGGACTCTATCTCGTCGGAGGCTCCGCACATCCTGGTGGAGGCTTGCCACTCGTAGGGCTAAGCGCAGAGATGGTCGCTAACGCAATTTTGGAGAAATAAGTTAACTCTGAAGAATTCTTCTACCTGCACGCATCACAAGGAAGAAGCTCACTAACTGCAGAGCTAGAAATGCATACGAGATTTGTAACGTTCCCGGAATATCAAAGATGAAGAAGATCAGGGCAGCAGCCATATAAATAGCGCGCACAGGTCTTTCAGTTGGAGTTACAACGCCGATCTCGGAATGACCCAATGAAGCCAAGCGCGCACGTGCATACTCTTGACTCGATGCAACAACCCACATGGTGATGACAATCCAAGCAGGAATTCCAAGGCGCCAGCCCATATATAGCCAGAAAGCTTCAGAAATTCGATCCGCCAGTGAATCAAGAAGTGATCCCCACTGACTTTCCGAACCTCTGAGAATGGCAACACTTCCATCAATTCCATCGAAGAAGAGTGAGATTGCTAGCAAAAGGAGTGCAACTGCTGCATATGTAGATAGACCCATCGCAATTGCCGTTCCAAGCCCGAGAAAGGTAAGAACGTTGGGAGAAATTTTTAGCGCAACGCAGACTCGAGCTGCTTGATATGAGAATGAGAGCCACCCTCCCACGACTCCTTCGGTGTCAGCGCCCCCATGAAGTTGGCTCCAACGAGCCTTAAATTCGTTCTCCTTCATCGTTCATCCTTAATCTGCGAATATATTTCGCGCGTAGCAGATGAAGTATTCATCGTATAAAAATGAAGTCCTGGAGCCCCTGCTTCAAGTAAGTCTTGGCAGAGCTTTGTAGCTATATCCACGCCAAGTTTGCGAACATCATCTGGATTATTTTCAACTTTCGAAAATGCATCAGCTATATGGTGAGGAATCGGGACTCCACTGAGTTCTGCCATTCGATTAAGTTGTTTCACATTTGTTACTGGCAAGATTCCAGGAATAATCGGAAGCTTTGAGCCTTTTTCTTCGAGGCGTGAAACTAATTTCTTCCATTTATCAATATCAAAGAAGAATTGAGTCGTCGCAAATGTTGCGCCACGACGTTCTTTTTCGCAGAGAACTTCTACATCTTTCTCAAAATCACCATGTGATGATGGATGTCCATCTGGGAAAGCAGCAACTCCAATTGTGAAACCGCCAAATTCAGCGGCAAGGGTGACTAGTTCATCGGCGTGATTGAGTCCGCCATCCGTTGTGACCCATGGCGCTCTTGGTCCGCCTGTGGGATCTCCTCGGAGAGCCAAGATGCTCTTTATTCCTGCCTTGCGATATTTCTCTAAAATTTCAATAAGTTCGGCGCGAGTTGATCCGACACAGGTCAGGTGAGCAACTGTTGGAATATGAGTGCGGGCGGTAATTTCTGAGGTGATACGAATCGTGCGATCTCGAGTTGAGCCCCCTGCGCCATAGGTCACTGAAATGAAATCAGGGGCTATGGACTCAAGTTGTGACATTGCAGTCCATAGACGCTCTTCGCCTTCAATATCTTTTGGTGGAAAGAACTCGAATGAATAGGTGAGAGCTCTGCTACCTCCGCTCTTCGCACTGCGCATTTCCACGGAGTCAGGATAACGTTGCGCCGTGGATAAAGAGGTCATAAAGAGCGCTTCAGAGGTTCGCGATTGCATTAAAGAAGAACTCACACTTTATCTAGCCGAACAACGTGACTACCTCACCAATATTGCATCTGAATTAATCCCTGTCTGCGATGCCCTGGAAGATTATCTCCTTGAGGGTGGAAAGCGCCTTCGCCCCCTCTTTGCATATGCAGGGTGTGCAGCAGCCGGAAAAGTACCTGACCGCGCAGATATTCGAGCTATGGCAAGTCTTGAACTTCTTCAAGCATGCGCACTTATTCACGATGATCTTATGGATGGCTCTGATACCCGACGTGGAAAACCAGCAATTCATCGCCACTTTGAAAATCTTCATCGCCAAGGTGCAATGTCGGGTGGCGCAACTCAATTTGGTGAAGCGGCGGCAGTCTTATTGGGAGATCTCGCCCTTGTTTGGTCAGATCATATGTTGCATAACGCGCAACTTTCACATCAATCTCTATCTGCAGCGCTGCGAATTCATGATGAGATGCGTATCGAACTTATGGCAGGCCAATATCTCGATGTACGTGAAGCGGGGGAACATAACCCCAGCGTCGAACGATCACTTCGAATCGCTCGATACAAGTCAGGCAAGTACACGATTGAAAGACCTCTTCACTTAGGTGCAGTCATCGCGCGTCCTTCAACCGCAGAGAACTCTGAACTACTCAATGTTCTCTCTGCATATGGCTTACCACTTGGTGAAGCATTTCAACTTCGGGATGATCTCCTTGGAATTTTTGGAGATCCCGCAACTACAGGTAAACCTGCTGGAGATGACCTGCGTGAAGGAAAGCGCACAGTGCTGATGGCTATGACTCTCGAGAAAGCAAACTCCACAGCAGCTGCAGAACTCCAAGCGAATCTAGGTAATCCCGATTTATCTGAGGAGAAAATTGAGAGTTTGCGCAGTCTTATCCTTGAGACTGGCTCAGTTGCCGAAGTTGAAAGACTGATTGAGAGGCTCGGAGAAGAATCCGTTGCAGCTGCACAATCCTCTACTGTTCATGAGTCTGCTCGCCCACTTCTATTAGGGCTTGCAGATTCCGCGATTCGCAGGAGTTACTAATGGCTAAGCAAATTAAGGGGCCGACCGACCATGTCGTAGTGGTGGGTGCAGGACTTGGCGGACTTAGCGCCGCACTCCGACTAGCCGGAGCGGGAAGAAAAGTAACCGTTGTAGAACGTGAATTAGTTCCAGGCGGGCGCAATGGTCTGCTTAATAAAGATGGTTATGCATTTGATACAGGGCCAACAGTTCTCACAATGCCTTCTCTCATTCAAGATGCATTTAGCTGCGTTGGTGAGGATATGAAAGATTGGCTGGAACTCATGCCCCTTTCTCCTCTCTACCGTGCTTTCTATGCCGATGGATCTCAGCTCGATGTTCATGCAGATACAGCTGCAATGGAAGAAGAAATTCGCACTCATGTCTCTGCAGATGAGGCGCTTGGGTATCGCAAGTATGTTGATTTTGTTACAAAGTTATACCGCTATGAGATGAATGACTTCATTGATCGCAATATAGATTCTCCGCTTCATCTTCTTACTCCAAATCTCGCTCGACTTATTGCCCTTGGTGGATTTAGAAGACTTCAACCCAAAGTAAATCAATACCTTAAAGATCCTAGACTGCAGAAGGTTTATTCATTTCAAGCTATGTATGCAGGTGTCAGCCCACAGCAAGCACTTGCCATCTATGCGGTCATTGCATATATGGATTCTGTTAACGGGGTCTTCTTCCCAAAGGGTGGAATGCATGCGGTGCCTCGTGCACTCGCAGCTGCGGCAGAAAAACATGGAGTCGAATTCATATACGGCACCTCAGTAACTGGTCTCGAAAAACTGAATGGTCGAGTTACAGCTGTATTGACCGATAAAGATCAGCGCATTGGTTGTGATGCAGTTGTGATGAATCCTGACCTACCGGTTGTGTGGCGCGATTTATTAGGTCGCACTCCTCTCTCCATTAAGCGCCTCAACTACTCCCCTTCCTGTGCAACCCTCTTGGTTGGATCATCAAAGAAATACGACCACGTCGCCCATCACAATATTCACTTTGGTCAATCGTGGGATGGTGTATTCGACGAACTCATCAATAAGAAAACTTTGATGTCAGATCCTTCGGTGCTCGTAACTATTCCAACTCATGATGACCCAACTCTCGCACCAGCTGGCAAAGAGTCGTATTACATCTTGTATCCAACCCCTAATCTCGATGCAGATATTGATTGGAACAAGGAAGCTAAGCCTTACCGCGACAGAATGATTAAGACCCTAGAAGATCGCGGCTATATCGGATTTGGCGATTCGATTGAAACTGAAGTGATGACGACTCCTCTTGATTGGCAGGCGCGAGGCATGGAACGTGGCGCCCCATTTGCAAGTGCGCACACTTTCTTTCAGACAGGACCATTTAGGCCACGCAATATTGCATCAGGTTTTGAAAATGTCGTCTTTGCAGGAAGTGGAACTCAACCTGGAGTTGGTGTTCCTATGGTCTTGATTTCGGGACGTCTTGCAGCAGAGCGCATTGTGGGTCCGGTTAAGTAAATGGATGCTGCCCTTAGAGCTTCCTATAAAGAATGCCAGCGACTTAATTCGCTCCACGGAAAGACCTACTACCTTGCAACACTCTTATTGCCGCGCAGAAAACGACCTTATGTTCATGCGCTCTACGGTTTTGCACGATATGCAGATGAAATTGTTGATGACTTATCTTCCACACTTTCTATTGAAGAGAAGAGTCAGGCTCTCGCAACCTGGGGCTCAAAAATTCTTGGCGACTTACAAAATGGCTCTAGTAGTGATGCCATAGGTCGTGCATTGATTGACACAGTAAAAACATTTGATATTCCCCATCAACATTTC
Organism: Actinomycetota bacterium; assembly: GCA_039795495.1. Lineage (GTDB taxonomy): Bacteria > Actinomycetota > Actinomycetes > Nanopelagicales > Nanopelagicaceae > Planktophila. Next base: position 10,731 of record JBDKLT010000036.1, read on the forward strand.
ATAGATTTTCTCCACTCTATGACCATGGACCTCACTATCTCTGAATATCAACGATATGAGGATCTGCTCGAATATGTTCATGGATCAGCGGCAGTTATCGGTTTGGAAATGGTTCCCATTTTGGGCTACTCAGACCCACGTGCTTTTGAAGCTGCAGAGAAGTTAGGAATAGCTTTTCAATTGGCAAATTTCATTCGAGATGTAGGTGAAGACCTGGATCGAGGAAGAATTTATCTACCTCTGCAGGAGTTGGCTCAATTCGGGGTTGACCGTGAAATGCTCGAAAAGCGAAAACTTACACCTCAGATTGTCAGCGCTCTCAAGTTTCAAATTGAACGGGTTCGTCAATTGCAACGAGAATCAGATGAGGGTATTCAATACTTAGATAAAGAATCTCGCCCATGCATTCGCGCAGCAAGTGAGCTTTACTGTGGCATAGTCGATGAAGTTGAAGCGATCGGTTACGACGTCTTTTCCCGAAGAGCCACAACATCGCTGTCAAGACGACTTCGTGTCGCATCCTTCGTCTACATACAAGCAATAGCAGCTCGAATTCGCTAGAGTTTTACTAACGGGAGCCATGGTGGCTGAGAGGACTTCATTTCGAAGTCGACCGTCTGACTGGTCCGGTAATGCGGATCTAGAAATGAGGTTATAGATGTTCTCTACTTTCTTTACAGCATGGGGTTATGAAGTTTCATATCTCGAGCTCATCGCTTCCATAGTTTCTTTTATCGGCGTTGCCCTCGGAATTCAAGCAAAGAGAATTACCTGGCCATGGTGGGCACTTAGTAGCGCTCTCTATGGAATCTTCTTTCTCCATTACAAACTCTATGCGAGTGCAGCACTGCAATTAGTTTTTATTGCAGCGGCTGTAGCGGGTTGGTATGGATGGGAACCAACTGGTGCAAAACCTGGGACATTTAGAAATCGCTACCGTCTTTACACGCTCTGCGCGATTCTTCTTGCGACATTGGCTCTTGGTCCGGTTTTGAAATGGGCAGGAGCTGCATCTACCTACGTTGATGCAATTCTCTTCTTCGGCTCTCTTGCTGCACAAATTTTGATGGTCTATGAAAAATATGACAACTGGCCTTTATGGCTAGTTGTTGATGCTGGATACACAGCTCTCTATGCTTCTCAAGGACTTCTCTTTACAACTCTCTTATATATCGCTTTCACTGTTATGGCAGCAATGGGTTGGAGTAGCTGGTATGGATCTCATCGACGCGCTCTTCGATCTCTGTAAGTCAGAGGCGCAGCCCATCATTGCAATAGATGGGCCAGCTGGAGCAGGAAAGACATCTTTAGCATCTCTCATTAAATCGGCCCTCTCTCGAGAATATTCAGTGAATGTAATTCATATGGATGATCTCTATCTTGGGTGGGATAAGGCGCTCACATCTGAACTTTCAGAAACACTTAACTTCATAGTCTCTTCTCATAAAAAACAGAAGTCCATTTCACTTTCTTACTACGATTGGAAGCAAGAATTTCTCGCACCCGCAACTGAGATTCCATCAACAGAACTCCTCATTCTTGAAGGAGTTGGAAGTGGACAGAGAGAAATACGCGACCAATTAACAACTCTCATCTGGATGCAGATAGATGAAAAGGAAGGATTGGCGCGGGTTTTACAACGCGATGGCGATGAAATTGAGAGTCAGATGAGAAAGTGGCTTGAAACACAGGAGCAACATTTTCGCGACGAAGAGACTCAGAAAGCCGCCGATTTCGAACTGACTACCTAGAATTCGGGATATGTCTGACCTGACTGGCGAACTCATCGATGGGCGTTATCAACTCATCCGCCAGATGGCAACAGGCGGGATGGCAAGTATCTATGAAGCCTTAGATACTCGACTTGATCGAAAAGTCGCAGTAAAGATCATGCATTCACATCTTGCGCAGGATGAACAATTTGTCGAAAGATTTATCCGAGAAGCTAAAGCTGCTGCTGCACTTTCTCACCCAAATATCGTTGCTGTACAAGATCAAGGGTGGAACCAGAACGGAACTCCTGCAATATTTCTCGTGATGGAGATGATTGAGGGCCATACTCTCCGCGAATACCTCAATGAACAAGGCAAACTATCTATCGCAGATGGAATCAAATTTTTAATTCCGGTGTTGAGTGCTCTCTCTGCCGCACACAAGATTGGAATTGTGCACAGAGATATCAAGCCGGAAAATATTCTCATCTCTAAAGAGGGTCGCATCAAAATTGCTGATTTCGGTCTTGCAAAGGGACCTCTTCTCGGAGGCACTATGACAGCCGAATCTAGCGTCATCCTGGGAAGCGTCTCTTACCTCTCACCGGAACAAGTTCAACGTGGTGTTGCAGATTCTCGTAGCGATATCTATTCAATTGGCATTACCGCTTTTGAAATGTTTACAGGCAAGAAACCATTTGAAGGTGATGCTCCGATTCAAATTGCCTACATGCATGTCAATAATCGTGTTCCAAAGTTAAGCACACTTATTTCTGGCGTCCCCCCTCAATTTGATGATCTTATTTATCGTGCAACGAGCGCTAATCCAGATGAACGTCCACGCGATGCAATCGTTTTCCATGAAGAACTCTTGCGTATTAACCAATCACTCAATCCGAAAGAGAGTCAGCTCAGTCTGGAGCTCGATATTCCTATCGAGCCGATGAGGCCAAAGCCTTCTCGCAAATCTCTTCGAAGCAAGGTAAAAGAGCTCACCGCTGCTATTCCGACGCCTGCTCCACGTGAAAGTACTGAGGAGGTTCGTAAGCGCAAAAAGGCAAGCAAGAGAGTTCGTCGCAATCGAAAGATTGCACTTGCAATGGCTGTAGCTGTTGGCGCAATTGGTTGGTACGTATTGATTGGTCCAGGTTCGAAGGTCGTTGTCCCCTCTACAGTTGGAGCAACAACGGCTGAACTCACTGCAGCTCTTGAACCCCTCGGGCTCTCTTCTCTCATCGTTGAAAAGCAATTTAGCGAAGAAATTTCTGAAGGTCGCGTCATTCAATCCATCCCCGAAGGTGGTGGTCGCATCGATCAAGGTGGCACGGTGAAAATCGTTCTATCAAAAGGCCCAGAACGATTTACGATTCCAACTCTTGCTGGTCTGACACCAACTGCTGCGACAAATCTCCTTTCAAAGCTGCCACTTGTTATTCAGCCGATTGCAGAAGAGTTCAGCACAACTGTGCCAAAAGGATATGTGATTGATTCAAACCCAATAGCGGGCGAGAAAGTTAAACGAAATTCATCAGTCATCATCCGCGTTTCAAAAGGTATCGAACAAGTCGCACTCGCTTCGTATATCGGTAAGAGCTCCGATCAAGCGCTGAACGAACTCAATAGCGCTGGGTTCTTGGTGACTTCTACCTATGCATATAGCGAGACACGTCTTGCAGGTGAAGTAATCTCACAGAAACCTGCTGGTGGAGCTACTGCAGATAAAGGCGGGAAGATTTCACTTGTCATCTCAAAGGGAACTCAATATGCATATATTCCAAATCTCTTCTCTATTGAGGAATCAAAGGCTGTCCAATCGCTCAAAGATCTAGATCTCAAAGTAGTTGTGAAGAAGATTGGTAAAAAGACCGTTAAGAAGGTGACTGCTATTTCACCGAAAGTTGGAAGCAAGGTAAAGCGTGGCAGTACTGTGACCATCACAGTAGGCTAGACAGATGTCTACAGTGAAGAAACCGCGCATCGGAGCTCATACCCCAACGTCGGGAGGCATGGCCAAGCGTTCTATCGCCTATGCCGAGACAACTGCTGCTGAAGCGATTCAAGTCTTTACCTCAAACCCTCGTGGATGGGCGATGCCAGAGACAAATCATGAAGCAGATGCTCTCTTCCGTGAAAAAGCCGAAGCGCTCGATATAGAAACATATGTCCATGCACCATTTCTTATCAATTTAGGCTCTCCTACCGAAGATACCTACAAGAACTCACTTGCATCTACTGCATATTCACTAAAGCGCGGTCAAGAAATTGGTGCTCTTGGTGTCGTTGTACATACAGGCTCTGCAGTAAAAGAAGATAACGTTGAACAAGCATGGAAGCAGATTAAGAAAGGCGTCATGCCGATTCTCGAATCGCTCAGCGACGACGCTCCATATCTCTTACTCGAGCCAACAGCAGGTCAGGGTCAATCTCTTGTAAAACGTCTTGAAGATCTTGAAAATTATCTCAAAGCGCTCGAATATCACCCAAAAGTTGGCATCTGTCTCGACACCTGCCACGTCTTTGCAGCAGGCCATGACATTGCAAAGAAGGGTGGAATGAAGGAGACTCTCGATCTTCTTGTTGAAGTAGCCGGTATCGAACGTATTCAACTCATCCATGCCAATGATTCGATGGATGTATGCGGAGCGCTCAAAGATCGCCATCAAAATATAGGTAAAGGCTTTATCGGAGTAGATCCTTTTTCAGAACTTCTTAAACATCCTGCTGTGGCAAATGCACCACTCATACTTGAAACCCCTGGAATGGAACCCGAACACGGCGAAGAGATTGCACTTCTCAAGAAGCTACGTGGATGAATCTTTCTCATGAAGTAAAGATGAAGGTTGCCCCATGGGCACTTCTTGCTGTTTCCGCTTCGTGGGGTGGCGCCTTTGTCGTCATGAAAGATCCCATCGAAAAGCAGAACGTCAATAGCTTTCTCTTTACTCGATTTCTTTTAGCGGTAATTGTGATGGTTCTACTCAAGCCATCAGTTCTCCAATTACTCAATCGAGAGATACTGCGAAAAGGTTCTATTGCTGGGCTATTGCTCGGTACTGGGTATATCTTGCAAACATTCGGTCTTGCTCGAGCGGGTGCAGCAATAACAGGATTTATTACCGGTCTCTATGTTGTAGCAACTCCACTCATTGCAGCTCTCATCTTTAAAGTAAAGATCAGTCGCTTTACCTGGCAATGTGTCTTCATTGCAACTGTGGGATTGGGGCTCTTATCTCTACGTGGATGGAGCATGGGCATTGGAGAAGTGCTTGTCTTGCTCTGCGCGATTGCATTTGCTGCACATATCGTGGCACTCAGTCGTTGGTCCAATGGACTCGATGCCTATGCGATGACAGTTGTTCAACTCTCAATCTGCACTGTACTCACCGGAACTATTTCATTTGCCCAAGGTTATAAGGCACCCGTCAATCTCAGTGGTTGGCTGGTTGTTATCTACACCGCTGTCATCTGTACCGCAATCGCCTTTGTCGTGCAGACATGGTCCCAAGCGCATATGAGCGCAACTAAGGTCGCAGTTATCTTGACGATGGAAGTTGTCTTTGCGGCAATCTTCGCTCTCATATTCGGTGGCGAATCAATGACACTGAAGGCACTTATCGGTGGTGTGCTAGTTCTCATTGCAATGTTTATGATTGTGCTGAAAGAGGGGTAAGAGATGGCGATTGATTTGCGTTCAGATACCGTTACCAAACCAACTCCAGGAATGCGTGCTGCGATGGCGGCTGCTGAAGTTGGAGATGATGTCTACGGTGATGATCCCACTGTTAACTCACTCGAAAAGCGCATTGCAGATCTCTTTGGAAAAGAAGCTGGCCTCTTCTCCCCCACTGGCTCTCTTGCGAATCAATTAGCTATTCGCACTTTGGTTAAACCCGGCGAAGAACTTCTAGTCGAAACTCGCTCTCATATCGTTCGTGCAGAACTTGGTGCAGCCGCAACATTTAGCGGAATCACAACGCGCACCTGGCCATCTATCGATGGTCGCCTCGTTGCCGAAGATCCACTGTCCATAGCGCATGAAAATGCTGGGCCATATCTAGTTTCAACGAAGGCCATCGCAGTTGAAAATACTCACAACTTTGGTGGCGGCACTGTTTCATCTATCGATGAAATCTCTCGCCTCTCTTCTGCAGCACACGCACGCGGAATAGCAATGCATCTAGACGGTGCTCGAATTTGGAATGCTCATATCGCTTCCGGTGTCTCTTTCGCCGAATATGGAAAACACTTCGACACCATCAGCGTCTGTCTCTCTAAGGGACTAGGTGCTCCTATTGGGTCTGTCATGCTCTCGACAAAAGAGCGCGTTGCAGAGGCTCGAATCTGGCGTAAGCGATACGGAGCAGGCATGCGACAAGTTGGCATCATCGCAGCTGCTGGCCATTATGCACTTGATCATCACATCGATCGCCTTGCAGAAGATCATCGCCGAGCTCGATCCATTGCAGATGCGCTCTCTCAGATTGATTCAACTCTTGTCAATCCCGCGAAGGTCGTCACAAATATTGTGGGGCTTGATCTATCCGCGCGTGGAATTAGCGCCGCTGAATTAGCTACGCGTTGTAAAGATGCTGGATTGTGGATCAGCGCTCTTGGTCCACACTATGCACGTCTTGTGACCCATCTTGATTTCGATGATCACCAATGCGATGAAGCAATCAATATTTTAGAGCGCGCCCTCGTGGCGAAGTAACCACTCCTTCTTACCAAGTCCATAGGCATAGTTACCAAGAGCGCCACCAGTTTTTACTATGCGATGGCATGGCACAACTAAGACAATTGCATTCTTCGCACATGCACTTCCTGCTGCACGAACAGCGGCAGGACTTCCTGCTCGCTCAGCTAGATCTGCATATGACATCACCTTACCTGGTTTGATCTTCTTCATCGCTTTCCATGCAGCTTGTGAGAAGTTCTCACCTGGTTGACTTACCTGAATTGAATTGAGGGAAGATATATCTCCATCGAAGTAATCCTTGATCAGATCTGAAATGACAGGAATCTTTCCAACGCTCTTGATTTCGTAGCTGCGATATTCATCGGCCAGGCTCTCTTTGAGCGCTTTGAGATTCGAGAGGTTGGCAGCGAGCAATATCTGCTGATCCGCTATGAGATTGAGAGTGCCGATTGGTGTAGAGAGTTGAGAAAGAAGAAGCGCCACGCTCGCTAAGTTAGCGGTCTCGCAACATTTCAGCAACCAAAAATGAGAGCTCCAGTGATTGCGAGTGATTCAAACGTGGGTCACATGCAGTTTCGTAACGAGATTCAAGATCTTTCTCAGATACTTGATCTCCTCCACCTAAGCACTCAGTGACATCATCACCAGTGAGTTCGATATGGATTCCTCCTGGATGTGTTCCAAGTTTCTTATGTACTTCAAAGAAGCCGCGTACTTCATCAAGGACATCTTCAAAATTACGGGTCTTATAACCATTCTTAGATTCGAAGGTATTTCCATGCATCGGATCGCAGACCCAGAGAACATTAGCTCCGCTCTTGGTAACGCCTTCTACGAGGGCAGGAAGTGCCTGACGAATTGTCCCAGCGCCCATGCGTGTAATAAATGTGATGCGACCAGGTTCGTTATCAGGGTTGAGCTTTGCAATCAACGCTAGCGCGTCTTCGACAGTCGACTTAGGTCCGAGCTTTACGCCAATTGGGTTACGCACCTTTGAGGCAAAATCAACATGAGCACCATCGAGCTGACGAGTTCTTTCGCCAATCCAGATGAAGTGGCCAGAAACGTCGTAAGGAAGTTGAGTACGAGAATCGATACGAGTGAGAGCTTTTTCGTATTCAATGATGAGAGCCTCATGGCTTGCATAGAAATCAACAGCTTTAAATTGCTCTGGATCAACTCCAGCAGATTCCATAAATGCTAGCGCTCGACCAATTTCGGTTGCCATCTGTTCATATTTTTCGCCGAACTTTGAATCGCGAATAAAGCCTTTATTCCATTCGTGAACTTGGCGAAGATCTGCAAAACCTCCACGAGTGAATGCGCGAACTAAGTTTAGAGTTGCAGAGGAAGTGTTGTAGACACGTACCAAGCGATTGGGATCTGGAGTACGAGAACTTTCAGTGAACTCAATATCGTTGACTGCATCGCCACGATAAGCAGGTAGCGTGACTTCACCGCGCGTTTCAAAATCATTAGAGCGTGGCTTCGCAAATTGACCAGCCATGCGACCAACTTTGATGACAGGCAAACTTGAGTAGTACTGCAAGACCGCTGCCATCTGAAGAATTGTCTTGATGCGGTTACGAATTGAATCTGCTGTTGCAGATGAGAAAGTCTCAGCGCAATCTCCACCTTGAAGCCAGAATGCTCGACCTGCTGCAGCTTCTGCAATCTTCGCTTTGAGATCATCGCACTCGCCTGCAAAGACAAGTGGAGGAAGCGCGCGAAGTTCAGCTACAGCTTTCTTTAGAGGCTCGCCATCTTTCCCACCTGGCCAATTGGGTTGTTGCGCCGCAACGAGGGCAGGATCAAAGAGAGTATCTAAAGGAGAAGTCGAGTTCATAGGCATAAGAGTAGGTAATTCGGGTGGATTCTCGTCGAGCGATTATCCAAAGAACGAAGTGATCTCCTCGTAACGCTCGATTGGCACTGTCTTGAGAACATCTGTTGCAGATGCCAAAGGCACACGTGCAATTGATGTGCCGTGAAGAGCCATCATCTTGCCGAAGTCACCTTCGTGAACAGCTGTAATTGCTTCAAGACCAAAGCGAGAGCTAAGAACACGATCAAATGCAGAAGGTGTTCCACCACGTTGGATATGTCCGAGAACTGTGCAGCGAGTCTGGTAGCCAGTCTTTGTCTCGATCTCTGCTGCGAGCCAGTCGCCAATACCTGAAAGTTGAACGTGTCCGAATGCGTCGAGTGGCTGATCCTTTGTAACCATATCGCCATCTTGAGGAATTGCACCTTCAGCGATCACGATGATTGGCGCTGTTCCTGTTTCAAAACGTGACTTAACAAATTCGCAGACCTTATCTACAGAGAACTTAACTTCTGGAATCAAGATGCATGCTGCATCTCCTGCGATTCCGGAGTGAAGAGCAATCCATCCTGCATGGCGGCCCATAACTTCAACGATGAGCGGACGGTGATGTGATTCTGCAGTTGTATGGAGGCGATCGATTGCTTCCATTGCAATGTTCACTGAAGTATCAAAGCCAAATGTGAAATCTGTGTTGTTGAGGTCGTTATCGATTGTCTTTGGAACTCCAACAACCTTGACGCCTAGAGCATCGAGCTTTGTTGCAACACCAAGTGTGTCTTCTCCACCGATTGCGATGAGAACATCGATACCTTGATCTGAAAGGTTCTGCTTGATGCGCTCGACGCCATTTTCAATTTTAAATGGGTTGGTGCGTGATGAACCGAGGATGGTTCCACCTTTTGCAAGGATTGGCTTAACGGTTGCAAGATCGAGAGGCATTGTCAGCGCTTCGAGAGGGCCTTTCCAGCCATCGCGGAAACCGACAAATTCATATCCGTACTCTTTGATTCCCTTTGTAACTACGCCACGAATAACACCGTTAAGTCCTGGGCAGTCTCCGCCACCTGTAAGAATTCCAATACGCATTGCAACGCTCCAAAAATAAATGAGATTTGGCTAAATAAATAAGCCTCACTGTG
>JBDKLT010000037.1:0-23626 GCA_039795495.1 Actinomycetota bacterium
GTACTCATTATCTTCTCCGTTACATCTCTACCGTGACGGAGTCTCCGTCGACAGTTACTGAATAAGTCTTTACTGGTGCTACCGCAGGTGGCGTAAGAGCTTCACCGGTGCGTAGATCGAATTCGGCTCCGTGAAGCCAGCATTCAATTTTGAAATCTGAAATTTCACCTTCAGAGAGCGAAGCATCTGAATGGCTACAGACATCATTGATCGCAAATACTTGATCTCCGACGCGGGCGACACAGATGGATTCACCATTCTTATCGATACGCACAGGTTTACCCTCTTGAAGCGATGAGAAAGAGAGGTCAGACATTTACCTGCCTGCCTTTGCTAACTCATCATCAATACGTGCCATCAAGCGATCTTGCACTTCATCGATGCCAATTTCAGAGACGATCTCATTAAAGAATCCTCGAACAACAAGACGTCGTGCATCCTGAAGATTGATTCCTCGTGACATGAGGTAAAAGAGCTGCTCATCGTCAAAGCGGCCAGTGGTTGACGCATGTCCTGCACCAACAATTTCACCTGTTTCGATTTCTAGGTTTGGAACAGAATCCGCACGAGCGCCATCTGAGAGAAGAAGATTGCGATTAAGCTCGTAAGTATCTGTTCCTTCTGCTGCAGCTCGGATAAAGACATCACCAATCCATACGGTATGAGCTTTATCTCCTGCTAGCGCACCCTTGTAATTAACGCGAGACTTTGCATGTGCAACTTTGTGGTCCACGAAGATTCGATGCTCGAAGAATTGACCTTCTGTTGCAAAGTAGACGCCCGCTAACTCCGCTGATGCTCCAGGAGCTACGAAATCAACGGTAGGTAGAAGACGTACAACATCTCCTCCGACTGTGACCACTACCGACTTGAAAGTGGCATCGCGATCGACGATTGCATGATGACGGGCTGCATGAACTGTCTTTGATCCCCACTCTTGGAGAGAGACAAGCGTGAGGTGTGCCCTTGGTTCGACGACGATTTCAAGATCTTCAGCGAGAAGAGTGTCTCCCGAGTTTTCAATCACCACGATAGATCGAGAGTGGTTCTTAGCTGTAATCAGCACCCGAGAAAGTTCAGCCGTAGCCATTGAGTGAGCACTGCGATTAAGAAAGATGGGTTGATCTAGTTCGACATTTGCTGAGATGGTAAGTGTTGCACCTTGATTTGTGAAGTTTCTAATGCGATTCACGATCGCATCTTCAGTAGACGTTACTGATGCAATCTCGCCGAATGTAAATGTCACGCCTTGTGGAAGTGCGCCTTTAGAGCTGAGTGAGTGGCGCTCGTCAGGAGTTGCGGTTCCGTCATGAAGTCCGGCTAAACGCTTGAGAGGAGTAAATCTCCATGCTTCTTCGCGCCCTGTTGGCGTATGGTTTTCAAGAAGATTGGATTGCAAGGTTGTCATTATCCGACCGCGCCTTCCATTTGGAGTTCAATCAAACGATTGAGTTCAAGTGCGTATTCCATAGGTAGTTCGCGGGCGATTGGTTCGATAAAACCTCGAACAATCATCGCCATCGCTTCGTCCTCATCAAGCCCGCGCGACATGAGATAGAAGAGTTGGTCATCGGAAATTTTCGAGACTGTTGCTTCATGACCCATAGAGACATCGTCTTCACGAATATCGACGTATGGATATGTGTCAGATCGAGAGATCGTATCGACCAGCAGAGCATCGCACTTTACGGTGCTTGCAGAATGATGGGCACCTTCTTGTACTTGAACAAGGCCACGATATGAAGTGCGACCGCCACCTCGAGCAACGGATTTCGAAATCACGGATGACGATGTGTGAGGTGCTGCATGCACCATCTTTGCTCCAGAATCTTGATGCTGACCAGGACCAGCAAATGCGAGCGAGAGAGTTTCACCCTTTGCATGTGGGCCCATCAACATCACAGCTGGATATTTCATTGTCACCTTTGAGCCGATATTTCCATCAACCCATTCCATGGTGGCACCTTCAGCACAGGTAGCGCGCTTTGTTACCAAGTTGTAGACATTGTTAGACCAGTTTTGAATTGTTGTATAGCGAACACGTGCTCCCTTTTTCACAACGATCTCGACGACTGCTGAGTGAAGTGAGTCAGATTTGTAGATTGGCGCAGTACATCCTTCTACATAATGAATATATGAATCTTCATCGGCGATGATGAGGGTGCGTTCGAATTGCCCCATGTTTTCAGTGTTGATACGGAAATACGCCTGAAGAGGAATATCGACATGGACGCCTTTAGGGACATAGATAAATGAACCGCCAGACCATACGGAGGTGTTGAGCGCTGCAAATTTATTGTCACCAACGGGAATTACAGTTCCGAAGTACTCCTTAAATAGTTCAGGGTGCTCACGAAGGCCGCTATCTGTATCAAGGAAGATCACGCCTTGCTTCTCAAGATCTTCGCGAATCGAGTGATAAACAACTTCTGATTCATATTGAGCAGCTACGCCAGATACAAGGCGCTGCTTCTCTGCCTCAGGAATTCCAAGTCGGTCATATGTATTCTTAATATCATCTGGCAGGTCTTCCCAGGTTGCAGCCTGCTTTTCTGTAGAACGTACGAAATACTTGATGGTGTCAAAGAAAATTCCTGAAAGATCTGACCCCCATGTCGGCATCGGTTTCTTGTCGAAGAGTGCTAAACCTTTAAGTCGCAGATCGAGCATCCATTGTGGTTCGTTCTTCTTCGCTGAGATATCGCGAACTACCTCTTCGTTGAGTCCACGCTTTGCATTTGAACCTGCATCATTGCTATCGGACCAGCCATATTCGTAATTGCCTAGACCTTCGAGCTCTGGGTGTGCCGTTGTCATGATTGCGCCTTTCCAGCTTTGATTTTTGGTGTGGAAGAGTTCTTTGGTGCAGTAGGAATGTAGGTGGTGCATACACCATCACCATGTGCAATAGTCGCCAAACGCTGCACATGGGTTCCAAGTAAACGAGAAAAAGTTTCAGTTTCGGCTTCGCAGAGTTGAGGAAATTCCGCTGCAACGTGTGCGATAGGACAGTGATGTTGACAGAGCTGTTCGCCCATTGGGCGCGATTCAATGCTGGCTGCATATCCTTGCTCAGATAAGAAAGTTGCAAGTGCTTCTGATTTTCTGTTTCGTTTTGCTAACGCAACGGATGCTTTACGTTCAATGTCATCGGCACGAGATTGAGCGAAAGCCTTCACTAAATGTTCGCCAGATTGTGCCGACATAAATTTGAGCGCTGCAACAGCGAGGTCATCGTATGAATGTTCAAACTTTTGACGGCCAGCATCTGTCATTACAAAAACTTTTGATGGTCTTCCTCGTCCACGGCTAAGCGCTTGATGAGGCTCGCGAGCTTCGAGGATTCCATCGGCTACGAGTAGATCGAGGTGGCGTCTGATTCCAGCAGGTGTGAGGTTGAGCCTCTCCCCTAGAACGACTGCCGTAGAAGGACCATTTTCGAGGACGGAGCGAGCCACAGCGTCGCGCGTGCTCAGGTCATCGATTTTCACAACACTATTGTGTCGTAATTCCCCAAGGCTCGCCAATTGAGCGAGGGCGCGGGCAGGGCACGAGGTCTTAGGCTACGGAGCGTGAGTAAAGGTATCGCTCTAGCTAAGAAGGCGCTCCCGCCTCTCACTGGGTTGCTGCTCTTCCTTCAGAGCGCCCTCGTCGTCACGGGCGGCGCTGTGCGTTTAACTGGATCAGGTCTTGGTTGCCCAACGTGGCCCGAATGCACTCCGGGTTCATATACCCCAGTACCAGGACAAGCTGAGGGGCAACTTCACGCGTGGATTGAATTTGGAAATCGACTCCTTACATTTGCGCTCTTCTTTGCAGCTGTCGCCACGATCATTGCTGTTGTAAAAGCACAACGTAAAGATCTTAGATTTTTAGCATTGACTCAATTGCTTGGAATTCTTGCGCAAGGAGTGTTGGGCGGGATTACAGTTCTTACCAATCTCAATCCATTGTCAGTCGCTTCTCATTTCATTCTCTCAATATTTCTGATAGCGGCAGCTACATCACTGCAATCGCGTCGTCATCACCCCTATGTTCGTACCTCTTCATCAGAGATGAGAGTTTCCCAACTTTCGCTCATCCATATTGTTCTTGCTTTCATTGTGATTGCAATTGGAACTCTCGTCACCGGCACAGGACCACATGCTGGTGATGTCGAATCACCGCGCCTAAATTTCCACATCACCACAATTACTCGATTGCACAGTCTTTCGGTTTGGGCGCTCTTGGCGGTGACATTGATTCTGCTCTTTACTAAAAACTTGGCATTTGAAACGCGACGTTGGTTATGGATCTTTATTGTCATAGCTATCGCGCAGGGCGCCTTGGGTTACATTCAATATTTCCTCGGAGTGCCTCAATTGCTCGTAGGAATACATCTATTTGGATCTGTCTTGGTCTGGATCGCAGCGTGGCGCATCCGACTTTCTGTAGTTCGCAAACCCGCTTAAGGAGAAGAAATGACCGCAATCGCAGGATGGACTGAACTCGACGATAAGGCTGTTGCTTACGCACGAGCCCTTGCAATGGATGCGGTGCAGAAGGTAGGAAATGGCCATCCAGGTACAGCTATGGCACTTGCTCCTGTGGCATACAACCTCTTCCAACGACATCTGATTCATGATCCATCAGATCCTCAATGGCTAGGTCGCGATCGATTCATTCTCTCCTGCGGACATTCCTCAATGACTCTCTATACCCAACTCTTCTTCAGTGGTTATGGCCTTGAGATGAACGACATTCAATCCTTTCGAACATGGGGTTCATTAACTCCAGGTCACCCAGAATTTGGACATACCGCTGGCGTTGAAATGACAACAGGTCCGCTCGGTGCAGGAGTTGCAACATCAGTCGGTTTTGCGATGGCAGCACGCTACGAACGTGGATTGCTTGATCCTGAATCTCCAGTCGGTACATCACTCTTCGATCATTCAATTTGGGTTATCTGCTCAGATGGAGATCTCCAAGAAGGCGTCTCTGGAGAAGCATCATCGCTTGCAGGTACCCAGGCACTTGGGAATCTCAACATCATCTATGACGACAATCGCATCTCTATTGAAGGCGATACCCATGTTTCATTTACCGAAGATGTCGCTGCTCGATATCGCGCATATGGATGGCATGTCCAAGAAGTTCCTGCGCTCAGTGATGGCAATGTTGATTTAGTTGCGCTCGACAAAGCTATGGTTGCTGCAAAGGCAGAGCTCACAAAACCGTCACTCATTCGTATGCATTCGACGATTGCATGGCCAGCACCCAAGTTGCGCGGTACAGCAAAGTCACATGGATCAGCCCTTGGTGATGAAGAAATTGCTGCAACAAAGATAGAGCTGGGACTTAATCCAGATGAGAAATTTGCAATGCCTGCTGATGTCTTTGCGCATGTCCGCGCAGTAAAGACTCGTGGTGCAGAAAGGCGCAAAGAGTGGGATACCAAATTTGCTGCTTGGCAGAAAGCTCATCCAGAACGCGCGGCACTTCTGAAGCGCCTTGTGGCGCGCGAACTTCCCGCGGGTTGGGAAAGTTCTCTACCTCTTTTTGAAGCTGGTAAAGATGTTGCTACTCGCACCGCATCTGGCCATGTCATCAATGCCATTGCTAAGGTTCTTCCGGAGTTCTGGGGCGGATCTGCAGATCTAGCTGACTCCAATATGACAACTATCGAAGGTGGTAATTCATTCTTGCCATCATCGAGCGCGATGAAGAATGCAGATCCTTATGGACGAATCATTCACTTCGGTATTCGCGAGCATGCGATGGGCTCGGTTCTCAATGGCATAGCACTTCATGGCCTTTCTCGTTCATTTGGTGGAACATTTGCCGTCTTCAGCGATTACATGCGTCCATCTGTTCGCTTAGCAGCGATTATGGATATCCCATCAACATTTGTGTGGACTCACGATTCAATCGGTGTAGGTGAAGATGGACCTACCCACCAACCAATCGAACATTTCGCAGCGTTACGCGCCATTCCAAATTTCTCAGTGATCAGACCAGCTGATGCAAACGAAGTGTGCGAGGCATGGAAATCGGTGATCAAGCGAAATAAGCCAGCAGGATTCTTGCTCTCGCGTCAAAATCTACGCACAGTGGATCGCACTACTCATGGCGCTGTAGCCGGAGTTGATAAAGGTGCCTACATTCTTAAAGATGCATCTTCTGCACCTCGTGTCACACTCATCGCAACTGGTTCAGAGGTAGGAATCGCTCTCGATTCACAGATTGCACTTGAGGCGGCTGGCATTTCAACTCGCGTCGTAAGCGCTCCATGTCTTGAGTGGTTCGCTGAACAACCTGAGTCATATCGAAATTCAGTTATTGATTCTTCAAGCCTTCGTGTCAGCATCGAAGCAGGTATATCGATGGGCTGGCGTGATTATGTGGGAGATTCCGGAATCATCATCTCTCTCGACCATTGGGGCGCCTCTGCTTCTGCAGGAAAACTCTTTACCGAATTCGGTCTCACATCAGAACGCGTTGTGAACGATATTAAGAAGGCTCTCGCCTCATGAAGATTTCAGGTCCTTCTCTCGCCGCAATCGATCGTTCGAGTGATATCTATCAGCTATTACAGAGAACTCATGCACGAATCGCGCAGAAAGATTCTTCAACGTGGGGCCAGAAAGCTGCTGCCGAAGCAGCGATTCGCCTCAATTGGGTAGATCTTCCTATAACTTCTCAAGCGCTCTTCCCGAAAATTTCTCAGATTGTTACGAAGTTTTCAGAACGCAAGCGAGTAGTTCTATGCGGAATGGGTGGATCTTCTCTAGGTCCAGAAGTTATCGCCCTTACCTATAAGAAAGAGATTTTCATCTTTGACTCAACCGATCCCAACTATGCACAGCATGCAATTGGCGACGACCTTAAAAACACTGTCGTTGTCGTGAGCTCGAAGTCAGGTTCTACTATCGAAACATCTGCTCAACGAGCTCTGCTTCATAGCGAAATTGTGAAGGCGGGTCTCAACCCAACTGATCACATGGTCTTTGTGACCGATCCAGAATCTCCCCTCGATAGTGAAGTTCGCGCTGGCGGATATACCGTTCTCAACGCTGACCCACATGTAGGCGGTCGATTTAGCGTGCTGAGTGCATTTGGTTTACTTCCATCAGCACTCGCAGGCGCACCCGTCGAAGAATTGCTCAGCGATGCGTTGAATGAGAAGAATGAATTTATTGCTAAAGAAGAGACAATTCTCGATGTTGCTTATCTACTGGTAACTCAATCAGAACAGTTCATCGCCTTTACCGATGCTGGTTCAGCGGTCCCTGGTCTATCTGATTGGATTGAACAGCTCATCGCCGAATCAACCGGCAAGGATGGAACTGGTCGACTTCCCATTGTGAGTGAAGATGTAGAAGCTGCGCGACAGGGTGGTCACTTCTCGATTTCCTACGCGCCAAGTAGCGCTGATCTAGTTGTAGAAGGCGCTTTGGGAGCGCACTTCATCTTCTGGGAATGGGTGACCGCGCTTATCGGCGCTGCGATCAAGATTGATCCTTTTAATCAACCTAATGTCACCGAAGCGAAAGAGCAGACAGCAGCGTGCCTTGCAGAATGGTCAAACGTTGTCCCAGAGTTGACTCCAACGTGCACTGAGAAGAACGTTGAGATCTTTGGGGATGGTCAATCACTCAAAGATGCTCTTGCTACTTTTATTGAAGATGTAAAAGATGGTGGCTATATCGCCATCATGGCCTATCTCGATCGACGTAATGATGTAAAGATCGCAGAATTGCGTTCGATACTTGCCGCTAAATCTGGCCACCCCACTTCTTTTGGTTGGGGTCCTCGATTTATGCACTCAACTGGACAATTTCATAAAGGTGGACAGAAGAACGGTTCCTTCTTGCAGATAACTGGTGAAACTTCCATTGATTACGAAATTCCAGGTAAGAGTTACAGCCTAAGAACTCTCCTCTTTGCCCAAGCTATCGGCGATAACCGAGCACTTGCGACAAGAAAATACCCGCTCCTTCGTCTGCATCTACAGAATCGAAGTGCGGGTATTGATGAGATCCTTGCTGCTGCACGATCTCTCTAATAGCAAGAAGAGTCTTACTCGATATCGTCGCCACGTAATTTACGGAGCGCATCCTCGAGAATCTTTTCGCCTTCTGCATCTGTGCGACGTTCTTTCACATATGCAAGGTGAGTCTTGTAAGGAATATTGATTACTGCACTTGGCGGATTGTTCTTATCGCGACCTGCTGGAAGTCCGCACTTAGGGCAGTCCCATTCGGCAGGAATGACCACAGTCTCTTCAACAGCAAAAGATGGACGGACTTCATGTCCATTTGCGCACCAGTACGAAACTGTTGCGCGTTCGATTTGATCTCCGCGCTCAGCTTCGCCCATTGGGCCGGCGCCGACACGGCTTCCACGAATTGCACTTGCCATGGATTAACCCTTCAACACGAGAGAGAGCGCAACTACAGCTGCGAACCAGAGACCGCCCACAACGATGGTGATGCGATCGAGGTTTCTTTCGACAACTGACGATCCGCCGTAATTAGATGAGATGCCGCCACCAAAGAGATCTGAGAGCCCTGAGCCTTTTCCTTTATGAAGAAGCACCAAGAGAATCATCAGAACGCTTGCGATGATAAGAAAGATTGAGAGCGCTAAAGCCACTGTAAAACTCCTCTAGAAGTAGGGGTTAAGAATACCTGAATCGAAGGGAAAGCTCTTCAATTACGCCTGAGCGTGAAATTTAGCGATCTTTGCAAGCTCTTCAGGGTCGAGGCTTGCTCCTCCGATAAGTGCACCATCAACATCTTCCTGCTTCATGATGTCGACGATATTGGAAGATTTCACAGATCCGCCATAAAGGATGCGCATTGATTCTGCAATCTCTGGTGAGCCAATCTGCTCGATCTCTTCGCGGATTGCCGCACATACTTCTTGAGCATCTTCTGGAGTTGCAGTCTTGCCTGTGCCGATTGCCCAGACTGGTTCGTATGCAATCACAATCTTCTTGAGTTCTGGTTTATGGAAGCCCTCAAGTCCTGCACGTACTTGGCGGATGACATGCGAAACGTGCGTTCCTGATTCGCGAATTGCAAGCTCTTCGCCTACACAGAAAATGGGTGTGAGTTCATTTGCAAGAGCTGCCTTAATCTTGCGATTGATGAGCGCATCATCTTCGTGATGAATTGCGCGGCGCTCTGAGTGGCCAATGACAACGAATGTGCAGCCGAGCTTTGCGAGCATTGATCCTGAGATATCACCAGTAAAGGCACCAGAAGCTTCAGGTGATAGATCCTGAGCGCCATATTGAAGGCGAAGGCGATCGCCATCGACGAGAGTTTGAATTGAACGAATATCTGTAAATGGAGGAATGATCGCAACATCAACTGCGTCGTAATCTTTATCATCGAGTGAGTAGACGAGTTTTTGAGCAACTGCAATTGCCTCAAGGTGGTTGAGGTTCATTTTCCAATTGCCTGCCATGAGTGGTTTACGCATCTTTACTCCTTAAGTTGAAGATTGATAAAAGTTTTAGAGATCTAGTGCAGTAAGGCCGGGAAGCTCTTTTCCTTCGAGATATTCGAGGGATGCGCCACCACCTGTTGAGATATATCCAAATGCGGAGTCAGCAAATCCAAGTGCACGAACCGCCGCAGCTGAGTCTCCCCCACCGACTACTGAGATTCCTGAAACTTCAGTAAGCGCCTGTGCGACAACCTTTGTTCCCTGTGCGAAATTTGGAAATTCGAAGACGCCCATTGGTCCATTCCAGAAAACAGTCTTGCAACCCCTAATTGCGTCGGCAAATGCACGAGCAGTATCAGGTCCAATATCGAGACCCATTTGATCGACTGGAATTGCGTCGGCTTTCACCAAAGTAGGTGTTGCATCTGCAGCAAATGTTGGAGCCACGACGATATCTGTAGGAAGAAGAAGTTTTACTCCCGACTCTTCGGCTTGTTTAATCAAACCTTTTACAGTGTCGATGAGATCTCGTTCGACAAGGGATGTGCCAATCTCTTTTCCTTGTGCTGCAAGGAAAGTAAAGAGCATTCCTCCGCCGATTGCCATCACATCTACTTTGCTTAATAAGTTGGAGATAACACCAATCTTGTCTGAAACTTTCGATCCGCCAAGAACAACGCCATAGGGGCGCTCTGGGTTGACGGTGAGTTTCTTCAATACATCAACTTCAGCGGCAACGAGAGTTCCAGCTGCGTGAGGAAGGAGCTTTGCTAAATCAAAGACTGATGCATGTTTACGATGCACTGCACCGAAACCATCGCCCACATAGATATCTGCAAGCTTTGCGAGCTCGGAGGCAAGTCCGGCACGTTCAGATTCATCTTTCGACGTTTCAGCTGCGCTAAAGCGAATATTTTCAAGGAGGAGAACTTCACCGGATGCGAGTGCCTCTGCCTTTTGGGTCACTTCTGGCCCGGTAATTGCGCCTGCAAATTGAACAGGTTTTCCAAGGAGCTCTGATAAACGAACTGCAACCGGAGCTAGTGATAACTCAGGCTTTGCTTCTCCTTTTGGTCGACCTAGATGTGCAGCGATAACAATGCTCGCACCTTTTGCAAGGAGTGCATTGATTGTGGGAAGTGAAGCGCGGATACGTCCATCGTCTGTGATCTTTCCTTCTTTCAAAGGAACGTTGAGATCGCAACGTAGAAAAACGCGCTTGCCTGCTACATCTAGGTCAGCCAAAGAAGTCATTGTGAAATCCCTATTAGAGAGACTTGCCGACGTAACCAACAAGGTCAACGAGGCGGTTTGAGTAACCCCATTCGTTGTCATACCAACCGACAACCTTGACGGTTGTTCCGATTGCCTTGGTGAGTTGTGCGTCGAAGATACAAGAAGATGGATCAGTCACGATATCTGAAGAGACGATTGGGTCTTCTGTGTATGCAAGGAATCCCTTGAGTGAACCATTCGCCGCTTCCTTCATCGCTGCATTGATTTCAGCAGCAGATGCTTCCTTTGCAAGTTCAACAGTGAGGTCAGTTGCTGAACCTGTTGGAACAGGAACGCGCATAGCGAAACCGTCGAGCTTGCCCTTAAGTTGTGGGAGAACAAGTGAGATCGCCTTAGCAGCACCTGTAGAGCTTGGGATGATATTTGTCGCTGCTGCACGTGCACGGCGAAGGTCCTTATGTGGGAAGTCAAGGATGACCTGGTCATTTGTGTAAGCATGGATTGTTGTCATGAGACCGCGGACGATTCCGAACTTCTCATCCAAAACCTTAGCCATTGGTGCAAGGCAGTTGGTGGTACAAGATGCATTTGAGATCACGTTGTGGTTAGCAGGGTCGTACTTATCGTGGTTTACACCCATCACGATTGTGATGTCTTCATCAGTTGCAGGAGCAGAGATGATGACCTTCTTAGCGCCAGCTGTAATGTGCTTCTTTGCATCAGCAGCCTTTGTGAAGTGACCTGTTGATTCGATCACGATATCTGCCTTAACAGATGCCCATGGAAGATTTGCTGGATCGCGGTCTGCGAATACCTTGATTGTCTTGCCGCCGACAGTGATGGTGTCTTCTGTGTGTGAAACTTCTAGGCCAAGGCGACCCAAAATTGAGTCGTACTTGAGAAGGTGCGCAAGAGTTGCATTATCTGTGAGGTCGTTGATACCTACGATATTGATATTTGGGTTTGTGAGAGCTGCGCGAAAGAAGTTGCGGCCGATGCGTCCAAAACCATTAATTCCGACATTAATCATTGTAAAAACCTCTTCTAGAAAGTGAATTGCCCCAATATAAAAAGTGGCTAGCTGTTACACCACAACACTGGGGGCTTGGTGGCGAGTCTATCAGTCGGTGGATAGCTACCGACGGGTCGGTGAGCGTGCGACGGCTCACTCTTATGCCGTTATTCGCCTAAGAGATCAGGCGAGAGTCCGGCTTCGGTATCTGGAATGCCGAGCTCTTGTGCACGCTTATCGGCCATCGCCAAGAGTCGGCGGATTCGACCGGCGATTGCATCTTTCGTCATTGGAGGCGTTGCAAGAGAACCGAGTTCTTCAAGACTTGCCTGGCCATGTGAGATACGAAGTTCGCCAGCTTCTTTCAAGTGATCTGGGATCTCTGGTCCCAAGATTTCCATTGCGCGTTGCACACGTGCCGCAGCAGCAACAGCCGCACGTGCAGATCTACGAAGATTTGCATCATCAAAGTTTGCAAGACGATTTGCCGTTGCACGAACTTCACGACGCATGCGTCGCTCTTCCCAAGCTAGAACGCTTTCATGTGCGCCTAAACGTGTGAGAAGGATTCCGATTGCATCGCCATCGCGAATAACAACGCGATCTACTCCACGAACTTCACGCGCCTTAGCAACAATATTGAGTCGACGAGCTGCACCGACGAGTGCAAGTGCTGCTTCAGGTCCTGGGCATGTAATTTCTAAAGATGAAGAACGACCTGGTTCGGTGAGTGAACCATGAGCGATAAATGCACCTCGCCATGCAGATTCGGCATCGCAGACATTTGCTGCAACTACTTGTGGCGGAAGTCCACGCACGGGACGACCGTTGGCATCGATGAGTCCTGTCTGTCTGGCAAGTGCATCTCCTGCTTCAACAACACGAACAACATAGCGAGAACCTTTACGAAGTCCACTCGATGAGAGGACAGCTAAATCGCTATCGTGGCCGTATATATCAGCGATATCTTTCTTGAGACGACGTGCGCTCTGTGAAGTATCGAGTTCTACCTCTATCAATACTTTTCCTGCTGCAATATGTAATCCGCCTGCAAAGCGAAGGAGTGAAGAGACTTCGGCTTTGCGGCAACATGGTTTTGTTACAGAGAGACGACTGAGTTCGTCTTTCACCGATGCTGTCATTGCCATGGGGGTTATCCAACCAGTATTTCTTGATCAATGTGGGCGAAAAGTTGACCTAATTTTTTCTCATCATGGTGAAGATGCGAAAGTGGGCTCCGTAAATCGGCAGTTACTAACTCTGAACCTATGGTTGAAAGATACTCTCGGAGTTCTGACACCCCTTCTGCGGATCCATCGATGACGACGCAATCGAAGTGAAGTTCTGGGGCATATGTCTCGAGAATACGCAGGTGATCAACTGGTGAATACCCTGCATATTCCCCTGCCGACTTATCGGAGGTGTCGAGATTGAGTAAGAGAATTTTCTTCGCGGAAGAATTAATAATTGCCTCTCGCTGGGCAGGAACCAAGAGGTGCGGAATAACGCTAGAGAACCACGACCCTGGCCCCATAGTGATCCACTCTGCTTGAGCAATTGCATCAAGTGCCTGTGGGAAGGCTTGAGGATTTTCCGGAATGATGCGAATAGATTTCAATCGCCCCTTAGTTGTTGCGACTTCAACCTGACCGCGAACAATCTTCGTCCCAATGGAGTTTTCAAAAGTTGCCTCGATATCTAGAGGTGAAGCAGCCATTGGAAGAACTCGCCCAACAACTTTTAGTAACTCTCCTACGCGATCAAGCCCTGCAACAGTATCTTCTCCGCGATCCCAGAGAGCAGCCAGAAGTAGATTTCCCATTGCATGACCGTTGAGTTCGCCCTCGCTTGTGAAGCGATATTGCATAATTTCGGCCCAACTTCGACCCCATTCATCATCACTACAGAGTGCAGCTAGCGCCATTCGCAAATCACCGGGAGGAAGTATCGGAAACTCTTTACGTAATCGCCCACTCGAACCACCGTTATCAGCAACTGTCACAATTGCAGTGATATCTGATGTAAAACTACGAAGCGATGTAAGAGTGGCAGCTAATCCATGCCCTCCTCCTAGTGCGACTACCTTTTTAGCGGTACTCATTCACGCCCCACATCACGATGGGTTGCATGTGCAGAAATTTCGATATCAGAAGTCGAAGTTCTGAGCTGTCGTGCGATTTCCTCGGCAATGGCAACAGATCGGTGCTTGCCGCCTGTGCACCCGATTGCAATCGTTACATATTTTTTACCTTCTCTAAAATATCCTGGAATCATCTTTTGAACTACTTCTACATAACTTCGAACAAAATCTGAAACTCCTTCGCTTCCAAGCACTTTGTCAGAGACAGGTTTGTTGAGCCCATTAAGTGGGCGAAGTTCAGGAATCCAATGCGGATTTGGAATGAATCTGCAATCGAGTACAAGATCCGAATCAACTGGAATTCCATATTTATATCCGAATGAGAGCACATTGATACGAAGAGATGGCAACATGCCTGCAGCAAATATCTCGGAGGTTCGCTTCTCTAATTGATGCACATTGAGATTAGAAGTATCGATAACAACATCTGCCTGCGCTCTGATCTCTTCTAGCTTTGCTCTTTCGCGGGCGATTCCATCGACAATTCGATCTTGTCCCTGCAGTGGATGCGGTCGACGCGTTGATTCAAAACGCTGAACAAGTGCCTGATCGGTGGCATCGAGAAAGAGAAGTCGGAATGGAACGGAAGAGTTCTTAAGATGACTCAAGGCACTATTCAGCTCATCAAAGAACCTTCCACCTCGAACATCGACTACAACTGCAAGTGCAGCATGAGAATCAAGTTTCTGTTCTGCTAATTGAGGCAAGAGCGCAGGCGGCAAATTGTCGACGACATACCAACCTAAATCTTCGAGCGCGTGTGCAACCGTTGAGCGTCCTGCCCCTGACATTCCAGTAAGAATGAGCAGTTCTTTAATATCGGTTGTAGCCATGTCTGGAATTCTCTCCTACGTGTCAAGTATCTCGCCGGTCGCCATATCGACCTTAGATTGAGCCAATCCCTGCAGGTGTTCATGAATAATTGCGGCGATTGTCGAACCAATGCCAGGTGTAGAAGCGAGTTCTTCGGGAGTTGCCTTACGCATCGCAGAGACAGAACCAAATCGATCGAGCAGTGCTGCACGGCGCGCTTCGCCAAGTTGTGGAATCTCATCGAGAAGCGATTCGAGCATCACTTTTGATCGACGCGAGCGATGAAATGTGATTGCAAATCTATGTGCCTCATCGCGGATTCGTTGAAGCAGGTACATTCCTTCGGATGTGCGAGGAAGAATAAGCGGGTCTTTCTCGTGTGGTAACCAAACTTCCTCAAGGCGTTTTGCCAACCCACAGAGAGCAATGTCTGTAATACCAAGTTCATCAATAGCGCGCTGAGCCGCTGCTACTTGAGGTGCACCACCATCTACAACTATGAGTTGAGGTGGGTAAGCAAACTTACTGATTTTTCCGCCAAGTTCAGTGACTTCGCTCTGATTCACCGCACGATCGGCGATAAGTCTCTTGAGTCTGCGAGTGATTACCTGATGCATTGCGCGCGTGTCATCTGTCGCAGTATCAGTATCAATGATGAAACGTCGATATTCGCTCTTCTTTGCTAAGCCATCTTCAAATACAACCATTGAGGCCACCACAGTTGTTCCAGAGATATTTGAGATGTCGTAACACTCAATTCGCAAAGGAGTCCGTGGAAGTTGTAGCTCTTCTTCAAGCTCTATCAAGGCCTTTCCTGAAACAGCAGCATCGCTTGCGCGCTTACTTAAAAATTGAACCAACGCATAGTGAGCATTACGTTCGACGGTTGAAAGGAGCTCAACCTTTTCTCCTCGTTTAGGTATTTTGATCGATACTTTCGCCCCTCTCAGCGAAGTGAGCCACTCTTCCAGCGCCGCTCGATCTGCAGGTTCATGGTTAAGAAAAATTTCTGAGGGAATTTCCGATACAGGACTTTGGGCATAGATAGAGAAGAAGAGTGAACCAATTTGATCATCGCCCTCAAGTGCTCGCTCTTGATCAACAATCCATGATCTAGAACCTTTGATAGAACCGCGACGGACCATAAATATTGAACCTGCGGCATGGAGTCCTTCTTGATGGATCGAGATGAAATCTCCATCGAGGTCATCAGAGAGATTTCCCTGCGTAGATCGCTGGGCCTTCTCGAAGGATTCAATCTGATCACGTAACCGAGCAGCACGTTCAAACTCTTCACGTTCTGATGCCAGCGCCATCTCATCTCGAAGAGTGGGAAGTAGATTCTCCATTCCCTTCTCCATGAATGCATCTAGCTTTACCGCTATCTCTCTATGTTCTTCGGGCGTTACCCAACCAACACATGGTGCTGCACATTTTCCAATATCTCCCAAGAGGCATTGTCGTTTCGTCTTCTGTGCCCGTTGAAAATTTCCAGCGCTGCATGAACGTACTGGGAATACTTTGAGAAGCACTTCATATGTATTACGAAGGGCCCACGCATTTGTGTAAGGGCCGAAATATTTGAGTCCTGGGCGCTTCTCTTTGCGAGTAATGAATACACGAGGAAATTCATCGCCTAATGAGATTGCTAAGTATGGATATGACTTATCGTCCTTAAATTGAACGTTATATGTTGGGTGATACTGCTTAATCCAAGAGAATTCGAGAGCAAGGGCTTCGAGTTCAGTAGCCACTATTGTCCAGTCAACACGAACGGCCTCATGCACCATTCGATAAGTCTTCTGTGCAAGGTTTGAGCCAAAGTACGTTGTGAGGCGATTCTTTAAATTCTTTGCCTTGCCTACATAGATAACTTTCTCTGAGGCGTTGTAGAAGCGATATACCCCAGGCTCTTCAGGAATCTCCTTAGGGCGATAACTGGATGGCTCTGCCATAACTATTTCTTCTTAGTGGCAACTCGGTTGGTAGCAAGGATCTCAGCAAGGTGCTGTCCTGTGTAACTAGCATTTACCTTTGCAACAGCTTCGGGAGTTCCTTCGGCAACGACAGTACCGCCACGGAATCCACCTTCAGGGCCCATATCAATAACCCAATCAGAAGATTTAATGACATCGAGATTGTGTTCGATGACAATCACGGTATTTCCAGATTCAACAAGGCGCTTAAGTACTGTGAGCAACTTGTTGACATCTTCAAAGTGAAGACCCGTTGTAGGTTCATCGAGAACATAGATAGTGCGTCCGGTAGAACGTCGCTGAAGTTCAGTTGCCAACTTCACGCGTTGTGCCTCGCCTCCTGAGAGCGTAGGTGCGGATTGGCCAAGGCGTACATAGCCAAGTCCTACATCGCAGAGGGTCTTGAGATATCGAGCAATAGTGGGAACTGATTCAAAGAATTCGTGCGCAATCTCGATTGGCATATCGAGGACTTCTGCAATTGTTTTGCCTTTGTAATGTACTTCAAGAGTTTCGCGGTTATAACGTGCGCCATGACAGACTTCGCATGGAACATATACATCTGGCAGGAAGTTCATCTCGATTGTGATGGTTCCATCACCTGAACAATTTTCGCAGCGGCCACCCTTAACATTGAAGGAGAAGCGGCCCTGTTGATACCCGCGAACTTTCGCTTCAGAAGTCTCGGCAAAGAGGGCGCGGACTTTATCGAATACTCCTGTGTAAGTTGCGGGGTTAGAGCGAGGTGTGCGACCAATAGGTGATTGATCAACATGAACGACCTTATCCAACTGATCGATTCCAGTGACTGTGCGATGTCGGCCAGGAACCAATCGAGCGCCATTGAGCTTATTTGCAAGAGTTGTATAGAGGATGTCATTCACAAGAGTGGATTTTCCAGAACCAGATACACCTGTCACAGATACAAAGAGTCCGAGTGGAACTGTCACTTCGATATCTTTGAGGTTATTCTCTTTGGCTCCTTTAATGACAAGTTGTCTCTTAGGGTCAACTGGTCTACGAGTTTTTGGAATTTCAATTGCTTTGCGACCAGAAAGGTATGCACCGGTAATCGATTCTTCGGAATTGATGAGCTCTTCATAGGAGCCTGAGACCACAACTTTTCCACCATGTTCGCCTGCACCTGGCCCGATATCGACAACCCAATCAGCTGTACGAATCGTCTCTTCATCATGTTCGACAACAATCAAAGTATTTCCAAGATCTCGAAGTCGAGTGAGGGTGTCAATCAACCTTCTATTGTCACGTTGATGCAATCCAATCGAAGGTTCGTCGAGAACATAGAGAACTCCAACCAAACCCGAACCAATTTGAGTTGCCAGTCTAATTCGTTGAGCTTCGCCACCAGAAAGTGTGGCTGCCGGGCGATCAAGTGAAAGGTAATCGAGACCAACATCTAAGAGGAAGCCAAGACGCGCATGTACTTCTTTCATGACACGTTCAGCAATCTGAGCTTCGCGCTTATTGAGCTTTACCTCTTTGAGGAAAGCTGCGCACTCATCGATAGAGAGGGCACAAATTTCAGCAATACTTTTCCCACCAAGAGTGACTGCGAGTACTTCAGGTTTTAGACGCGCACCCTTACAGACGGGGCATGGCGTTTGACGCATATAGGCTTCATATTTGTCGCGGCTGTAATCGCTATCTGTTTCGCTATGGCGACGATGGATAAATGGAACAACGCCTTCAAATCCTGTCGAATAGTTGCGAACGCGTCCATATCTATTCTTGTACTTAACATGAATCTCATATTCAAAGCCATTGATGATGGCATCTTTCGCCTTTGCGGAGAGTTTCTTCCAAGGGCTATCCATCGAGAACTTCAATTCGCCGGCGAGTGCTTCAAGGAGGCGCAAGAAATACTCCGATGACTGCGCTCCAGACCAAGGAGCAATCGCCCCATCATTGATAGAGATTGAGTCGTCAGGGATGATCAACTCCTCATCCACCTCGAGCTTGGTGCCGATACCTGTGCATTCTGGACAGGCACCAAAGGGAGAGTTAAATGAGAATGAACGAGGTTCGAGCTCTTCAAAGGAGAGATTGCAATCGTGGCAAGCTAAATGTTCGCTATACGTCTGCTCTTTATCCGCACCCTTT
Organism: Actinomycetota bacterium; assembly: GCA_039795495.1. GTDB lineage: Bacteria > Actinomycetota > Actinomycetes > Nanopelagicales > Nanopelagicaceae > Planktophila. Next base: position 18,734 of record JBDKLT010000037.1, read on the forward strand.
GCATCCACAAAATCTAGAATCACTAAACCGTTTCCGAGTCGCAGCGCAGTTTCAATGGAATCTGTCAGACGTGATTTGCTCTCGGCCTTTGCGGTAAGGCGATCAATGACAACTTCAATTGTGTGCTTCTCTTGCTTCTTAAGCTTGGGAGGTTCGGTGAGCTGGATGGTTTCGCCATCGACACGGGCGCGTGAGTATCCCTGTGTTACCAAATCTGCAAAGAGGTCAACAAACTCCCCCTTACGTTCGCGAACCACAGGAGCTAATACTTGAAACTTTGTAGTCGCAGGCATTGTAAGAATTTGATCCACAATCTGTTGTGGACTTTGTCGTGACACAGCCTTGCCACATTGCGGGCAATGTGGCCGCCCAGCACGTGCGTAGAGCAATCTGAAATAGTCGTAAACCTCTGTAATTGTTCCGACGGTAGAACGAGGATTTCGATTCGTTGATTTCTGGTCAATCGAAACTGCAGGCGAAAGCCCCTCAATAAAATCGACATCAGGTTTATCCATCTGCCCCAAGAATTGGCGAGCATAGGCTGAGAGTGATTCGACATAACGTCGTTGACCTTCAGCAAAGATTGTGTCGAAGGCAAGGCTAGATTTCCCTGATCCTGAAAGACCCGTAAAGACAATAAGAGCATCGCGTGGAAGTTCGATTGAAACATCTCTGAGGTTATGTTCGCGCGCTCCGCGTACAACTAACTTCTCGATGCTCATGTACCCGCCTCATCCATTCCACGAAGTTCGCGTTTGAGCTCTTTGAGTTCATCGCGAAGACGTGCCGCTAATTCGAATTGAAGTTCGTCTGCTGCCGCACGCATCTGCTCGGTGAGGGAGCCTATCAACGCAATCAATTCTTGGCGTGGCATTGAGTCTGTAGCTTTAGAAGAAAATGGGAGGACCGCTGCCGATTTCTTACCCTTAAAGCTCGCGATGATGTCATCGGTATCATCACTTTCTTGCGCAATCAGGTCAGTAATATCAGAGATCTTCTTTCGAAGCGGCTGAGGATCAACCCCACGTTCTTGGTTATAGGCAATCTGCTTTGCTCGCCGGCGGTTAGTTTCTTCTATCGCCTTCGTCATCGATGCCGTCATATTGTCTGCATACATATGAACTTCGCCCGAAACATTTCGGGCAGCTCTTCCGATAGTCTGGATGAGAGAAGTTGATGATCTCAGGAATCCTTCTTTATCGGCGTCGAGAATTGCTACAAGTGAAACTTCCGGAAGATCGAGACCTTCACGTAAAAGGTTGATACCGATAAGAACATCGTATTCACCGCTTCGAAGCTCGCGCAGAAGTTCTACACGCCTCAAAGTGTCTACCTCTGAGTGAAGGTATCTCACCCGAACGCCCTTCTCTTGCAAATAGTCGGTTAGATCCTCTGACATCTTCTTCGTTAATGTCGTGACCAAAACTCTCTCATTACGTTCTGCGCGAAGATTGATTTCATGGAGTAGATCATCAATCTGCCCCTTAATTGGCTTGACGATAATCTGTGGATCCACGAGCCCTGTCGGACGGATAACTTGCTCTACAACATCTCCCCCGACTTTTTCTAGTTCATATTTTCCAGGAGTTGCTGATAGATAGATTGTCTGGCCGGTGCGTTCGAGAAATTCTGGCCACTTCAGTGGTCTGTTATCGAGCGCGCTTGGGAGCCTAAAACCATGTTCGACAAGAGTTCGTTTTCGCGCTGAGTCACCTTCAAACATCGCACCGATTTGAGGAACAGTCACATGGCTTTCATCGATGACGACAAGGAAATCTTCGGGGAAATAATCGAGGAGACAGTTAGGGGCTGAACCAGGCTCTCGACCATCAAGATGTCGAGAGTAGTTTTCAATTCCAGAACAGAATCCGAGTTGCTCCATCATTTCAAGATCAAAGGTCGTTCTCATGCGCAGGCGTTGTTCTTCAAGAAGTTTGCCTTGTTTTGTGAAGAGATTGAGCTGAACCTGTAGCTCATCTTGAATATCGCTCATGGCGCGTTTCATCGTTTCGGGACCAGCTGCGTAATGAGTTGCGGGAAAAATATATATCTCTTCCTCATCGTGGACGATTTCTCCAGTGAGTGGATTGAGAGTCATAATCTTTTCGATCTCATCACCGAACATCTCAATACGAACTGCGAGTTCTTCGTACATGGGAATAATCTCGACAGTATCGCCACGGACCCTAAAAGTGCCTCGTTCGAAGGCCATGTCATTGCGCTTATATTGAATATCAACAAACTTACGGAGCAACTGATTACGCTCGATTTCATCGCCAACTTTGAGACGAATCATGCGATCGATATATTCCTGCGGAGTACCCAGACCGTAGATGCAGGACACGGTCGCAACCACTATGACATCACGACGGGTCAAGAGCGAATTTGTAGCAGAGTGCCTTAGGCGTTCAACTTCTTCATTGACACTCGAATCTTTCTCAATGAACGTATCCGTCTGCGGAACATATGCTTCGGGTTGGTAGTAGTCGTAGTAAGAGACAAAATACTCAACGGCATTGTTGGGAAGTAATTCTCGAAATTCATTTGCCAATTGGGCGGCAAGGGTCTTGTTTGGCGCCAATACGAGAGTCGGTCGTTGTAATCGCTCTACAAGCCAAGCTGTTGTAGCAGATTTACCTGTACCGGTTGCTCCCAGAAGTACGACATCTTGCTCACCAGCTTCGATGCGCCGGGCGATTTCTTCGATTGCGGTTGGCTGATCGCCAGCAGGTACGTAGTCACTAATGACCTGAAAAGGGGCGACCTTACGTTGTAGATCAGAGATAGGTCGCACGTGCTTAGCCTAGCGATTGAGGAAGTAAATCGCTCTCCCAGATATTTTCGCATTGGCGTAGGAGCGAATCCTCATCACCGTCATTTCTGATTACTGCATCCGCAATAGCAATCCGAGCCTCTTCAGTAGCCTGCGATGCCATTCTCTTCTCAATTTGAGAGATGTAGAGACCCTTCTTTAAGAGACGTTCTTTGCGAAGTTCGATATTGGATTCGACGGTAATAATGAAATCAAATTTGTTTGCTGCATTCGTCTCTACAAGAAGTGGAATTTCATAAATCACGATTTCATTGGGTGGTAGATCTGCAAGAGCTTGGGCAAAGAGAGATTGCACTCGAGGATGAATTATTGCTTCAAGATCTCTGCGAGCTTCTTCATCGCTAAAGACGATATCTGCCAACTTCTTACGATCGATATCTCCATTGGTGACAACGCCTTCACCAAATCGGAGAAGTACATCTGCGAATCCATCGCTACCGCGCTCAATAGCCAAGCGAGCTAATTGGTCGGCATCAAAGACTGTGGCGCCGAGCTCGGCAAAATTCTGTGCAACAGTTGATTTACCTGCACCGATTCCACCTGTAAGTCCCACCACCAACATGCACTTACCCTACCTGTCGCACATCTTGGTAGGTGAAGAACCTGCCGTCGACGGAGTTTTGTAAAAGAAAAATCCGGCTGGGTAACGCGAGGTTAAGGAGCAGCTCGCGGGCCAGCCGGATTTTTGTGAGAAAACTATTCAGCTACAACAGCAGCTTCTTCAGCCGCCTTTGCTTCTGCCTTCTGCTTCTTATGTGCAAGGAAGCGCTCTTGGGCAACTGCGTACTGACGTTCCCATTCTTCGCGCTGAGCATCAAAGCCTGGCTTCCATTCCTGAGTATCAGGATCGAAACCTTCTGGATAGATAAAGTTTCCATCTGCATCGTAACGAGCAGCCATTCCGTACTGAGTTGGATCGAATGCTTCGATTTCAACTTCATGTCCTTCGTTAGCTTGCTTCAATGAGAGTGAGATACGACGGCGCTCGAGGTCGATATCGATAATCTTGACGAAGAGTTCGTCATCGACAGCAACTACCTGCTCTGGAATTTCAACATGGCGTTCTGCCAACTCTGAAATGTGAACAAGGCCTTCAATACCTTCGTGGACACGGATAAATGCTCCGAATGGAACAAGCTTTGTTACTACGCCTGGCACAACAGTGTTAATTGTGTGAGTACGCGCAAATGCCTGCCATGGATCTTCTTGAGTTGCCTTGAGTGAGAGTGATACACGCTCGCGCTCGAAATCAACTTCGAGAACTTCGACAGTTACTTCGTCGCCAACTTCAACAACTTCACCTGGGTGATCGATGTGCTTCCATGAAAGCTCTGAAACGTGAACGAGGCCATCTACGCCACCAAGGTCAACGAATGCACCGAAGTTAACGATTGATGAAACAACACCTGTGCGAACCTGACCCTTTTGGAGCTGGTTAAGGAACTCGGTGCGTGACTGTGACTGTGTCTGCTCGAGGAATGCACGACGAGAAAGCACAACATTGTTGCGGTTCTTATCGAGTTCGATAATACGAGCCTCAACCTGCTTACCGATGTAAGGAGTAAGGTCGCGAACGCGACGCATTTCGACAAGCGATGCAGGCAAGAAGCCACGCAATCCGATATCGACGATGAGTCCGCCCTTAACAACTTCAATAACTGTTCCGACGACAACTTCGTCGCGTTCCTTCTTGCCTTCGATCTCTCCCCATGCACGCTCGTACTGCGCGCGCTTCTTCGAGAGGATGAGGCGTCCTTCTTTATCTTCTTTCTGGAGAACAAGAGCTTCGACTTTATCTCCAACCTTTACGATGTCATTTGGATCTGCATCGTGGCGGATAGAGAGTTCGCGTGACGGAATTACGCCTTCAGTCTTGTAACCGACGTCGAGGAGTACTTCTTCGCGATCAATTTGAACGACTGTACCAATGACGAGGTCTCCGTCACTGAAATTTCTGATTGTGCCTTCGATTGCGGCTAGAAAATCTTCTGCTGATCCAATGTCATTTACTGCAATTTGTGTAGTCAAGATGCTCCGTAGGGATAGAAAGTAGTAGGGAT
>JBDKLT010000038.1:0-4594 GCA_039795495.1 Actinomycetota bacterium
GTGAGCCAAGTGAGGTCGCATTTGAAGATTTCTTCTTCATCATTGGGATCTGTGAATTCGACCCAGTCGCGAGCGAAACCTGGCTTTATCTCTGACATAGTCGCAGAGCCTACGCGTACTCTTTCGCCATGGCTAATCAGATAGCAGTCGTTGGAGCCGGAACAATGGGCGAAGCATTTATCGCTGCCCTCATTAAATCAGGATTTCCTGCAACCTCGATCACGGCAGTTGTTCGTCGCTCTGAACGTGGCCAAGAATTAAAAGATTCATATGGAATTAATATTGAGCCACTTCAAGAAGCTCTCACTAAGAGCGATGTCATTCTCCTTGGCATCAAGCCGCAAGGTTTTGCAGATTTGGCGCCTGAAATCGCTCCATATGTGAAGAGCGATGCTCTGGTGGTTTCCCTCTTAGCGGGTAAGACAATTTCTGGAATCTCTGCAGCTCTCAATAACCATCAAGCGATTGCGCGAGTTATGCCAAATACTCCAACTCTCATTGGCAAAGGTATGGCTGGATATTCATTGAGCCAAGGCGTAACTGCTACTCAGAAAGTATTTGTAGATCAGATGCTTGCTGCAACTGGTAAGGCAATCGAAATCCCTGAAGAACTTCAAAATGCACTCACTGGTACCAGCGGTTCAGGACCCGCTTACTTTTTCAGATTTGTAGAAGCGATGGTCGATGGGGCCGTTGCCATGGGGCTCTCGCGTGAAGATGCAACAACGCTCACTATTCAAACCATTGTTGGTTCGGCAGCACTTCTTGAAAGTTCTGGAGAAACTCCAACACGTCTGCGCGAGAAAGTCACCAGCCTCAAAGGCGCCACTGCAGAAGCGCTAGCAGTCTTTGACGAAGCCGGAATTTCGAAAATTGTTGGCGATGCAATGGCTGCATCTGCGCGACGTGCAGCAGAGCTAGCCCAGTAATGAAACGTCTTGCGCTTTCTATTGCTCTGATTCTTGCTGTAACCCCCCACTCGACTGCTGCTCCAAAATCTGTCACTCTCAAGAAAATAAACCTCGTAGCGACAACTTCAAGTACTGAGAGGGTATTTGTTACTGGAAAATCGATAATTTTGATGGGCACATCAGAGGGTCCGAATTCAAATATCCAACTCGCAGCAGTTGATGCACAAGGAATTCAGCAGTGGCAGAAAATAATCGATTCTGGCGTAGATGAAGTTGCTCTAGTTGGCGCTATTGATCAGAGTGGAAACTTATGGATTGCAGGCGCTTCATCAACTCCACTTGCAGTAGAAAGTGGCACAGCTCAGGTAGCGGCAGAAAATCCTGATGGAGTAGTGAGCGAACCAGTAGCAAATATCCGAAATGACCTCACACTCTTAACGCTCTGGAAAGTATCTTCAAGCGGCGAACTTCTCGCTACATATTCGCAGGCACAGATTGCTCCCCCTCTCGTCACTGCACTTTCAGTGAATGCATCAGGAGCCACAATTATCGGTTCATTAAGAGAGAAGCCTTTTGTCATAAGTGCCACATCGACAGGAGTCTTTGGAAAAGCAGTAACTATTGGAACTTCCAAAACACTCTTAAACTCTGTCATCCGCAACTCCGATGGAAGTGCATCCATCTTTGGTGCGAGCAGCGAAGCACTCTTTGGAAAGAAATTGGCTGGAGTCCGAGATGGCGTTCTATTAAAAGTTTCTAAGAGTGGCGCTATTACAACTTTAGTGCGCAGCTCTGCGCCAAAAGCTGACCGCGCCTGGCTAGCAAGTAGTACAAAGTTAGCGCTAACTGGTTATGTAAAGACGGGCAGCGCCATTGAATCGGCATTCACTCAATTCTCTTCTGCCTTTGCTCCTCAATGGACTCTTCGAATTCCATCGCTTGGAAACTCTTCAATTGTCACTGCAGGCACAACAACCTACGGAGCTCTCGCAACAAAGAGTGCAATTGCTGGAGTACTCGGATGGAAACCAACTGCGCCATCTGTTGCAGTATTAGCTTTCGATAGCAAAGGAGCTATTTCAGCTGCTTTTGGTTCTAGCGAAATTACCGAAATTATTTCGTTAGGATATTCAAAGGAGCTTGGTGTTATTGGATTTGCCCGCGCAGCAAATCAGAGCAACTATATTTTTACAGTTGCTTAAGGAGTAAAGAGAACGAGTTGGCCTTTATAGCCGGCGACTAAATATCTCACTCGATCTACGGTGACCCATGCAGAATCAACTCCACCGGTACGTTGTTCAGATGAGACCAATTTGATACTTGGCAGAGCGCGCACGCTATCGAGAACGCATAGGCGTTCAAGGCAGCTATAAGCGATATACCGCCCATCCGAGTTGAGATATTTTCCGGGAGATCCAAATGATTCGCTCGTCGCTACTGTCTGAGCAGGTGGATTTTGAATCGCGCTCCATCGAATTCGATTTGGTGAAGTTGCACTTGATGGCGCCGAAGTAAGCCATGAAGCCTGTAAACCGTCGAGGGTTTTTGCAATTGAGACATCAAATCCAGTCATTGGCGTTGCACTGCCGGATGAATCAATATTGAAGTAACTCCAAGGTTCGCTCGAAAGCGTTGTTCGAGATGCAACTCTCACTTCACCAGAGGTGGCTTGCTTCTTCTGGTTAATTGTTAAGACGGAGTCATAGACAAGGTAAGTCTTCTTACCGCTAAAAGTCGCTTTGAGGTGGAATGCCACATCACCTGTACTTCGACCATCTGTTTTGCGATCGCCATCGACGAGTTCGTAGCTCCACTTAGTTGCTCCTTTGAGCTTTGAAGCGCCGAGCAAAATTCCTTGGCTCTCGTCACGGTAGAAGACTTGAACTCCGCCAGAAGTTGCAACACAGGCATTTGAAATACTTACATCGCTTCCAGTGCGGACTCTGACTGGATCTTTATAGTCGTTTACTTGTACACCATTCCCATCAACAATTTCGTAGGTAAATTTCTTACCGTCGTAGATTGCATAGTGGAGATCTCGGTCATCACTTTCTGAGTAGAAGATGTGGAGAGTTTGAGATGCTCCAGATCCATTGACGCAGAGAGAGATAGGGCTAGAGATTGCAGATTTTGTGCGACCTGAAGTTCCTCCAGCGCCATCGACCGTTGATTTCTTCCAGACTTTGCCTTCGCGAATTGCAATCTTAAGAATTCCGCTCTTGCTATCTGTATACGCAATCAAGGCTTTGCCATTGAAAGTTGTACTTGTAATGTGGCGTGCATCCGAACCTTGATCTATTACTGATCGCTTCCAGCCAGCTTGAGGAGTTACGGCGGTTGTGATGATGGCATCAGAAATTCCATTTGTATTTGCTGCTGTAATGCTGAAGCTGTAGCTAGTTCCATTTTTTAGACCGGTGAAGGTAATGGGGGATTCTGTTGAACTCTTCACTTGATCGGTTTTGAGATTACGAACCGAGTAACTAGTGATTTGAGCGGTACGTGCATTAGCAGGCGGATCAAATGCGATTATCGCTGAACTGTCAGCGACGATTGCAGCAGCATTTCGTACAGCTTGCGGAATACCAATCGCAACTCCAACAGGAGGCTTGCGACGGAGGTCTTCCATCATCGCTAAAAGCAGTGAACCAGGCTCTCTAAAGATCTCTCCAGCATCGAGGTTCGGAGTCATAATGGAATTCGCACCTAAATTTGCATATGTGCTCTCGTCAAGGTGACTGACAGAAGAGCCTTCTTCATATCGCGAAGGTGTGTAGAGAATAGGTTTCTGTCCACCATTTGCTGCGATTCCTTGAGTGCCAGACCAGACAAGTGTGGATGTCAGCGCTTTACCAAGTTCAATCGATGGCGACGGTAAATCTGAGAGGCGACGTCCATCTGATAGTTGAGCATATGCATCGAATGGTGTTGGTTGTTCGATGGTGCCGTAGCCAAAGAATTGATCGTAAGAATCTGTCGAGAGAAATCCTAAACCGTGTCCCATTTCGTGAAGAAAGACCGATTGAAGATCGTATTCGTTATTGCGAGGTGCACCATCATTTCGTGTATTCCAATTAGCTACAGAGTTAACCTGAATAACCATCTCAGGATTTTCCGGATCGAGATCTTTCCCTTCAAGCGCATTAGCGAGAGCAGATGGATACCAGAGACTTTGATCTGGTGCACCGTCGAAGCCCGAGTAGTAATTTCCTGGCCGCGCGCTACCGAGAACTCCAAATGATGCTGAACGTCCCCATGTGGCATCAATTGTGATTGTTACCGTCGAAGCAAAATTTGCACCCCAAATATCAACTGCTGCTTGAAAATCTTTCTTCGCCCATTCGGGAAAGTTTCGATAGTTCACAACAAATTTTGATTTTTGTTCGAGGTGTGCAACTTTTGGTGGACGAGTGCCACTTACAGCAGATGTCTTGCCTGCATATGTGTAACCCCAGACAGTTGAAGGAGCAACTTTGAAATTTGAGAGCGCCTGCGATGGAGTTGGCAGAAGTACTGAAGCGAAAAGTGCGAGAGCAAGGGCAAAAAAACTACCTTTTCTGTGATTGGCTCTCATAGCCGCTAACGCTATCAGGATGCGAGAATGGCGTCATGGTTACCGTCTACTCCCGTCACGGCTGTCACTTATGTGAAAGTGCTGTGAATACTCTCGAGAGTTTGCGCAA
>JBDKLT010000039.1:0-4855 GCA_039795495.1 Actinomycetota bacterium
GATTTCGTCAACTCTCGATCGCATCGAGCCAATTGCACCATCTGAACTCTCAGCAGTATTAATTAAGGGCCTTAACTCGCTAGATATCTATCTCGGACGTTTTCTGCCTCAAATGTTAAACGCCTCAGTTATCCCAGTCGCAGTCATAGCAACTCTCTTTTTTCTCGATCCGTTATCAGCGGTGATTGCGATTCTGACGATTCCGCTGATCCCATTCTTTGGCGCACTCATTGGTCGGTATACCCAAGATGCGGTTGCACAGAAATGGAAGACCTTAGGTTCACTCTCTCGCTACTTTGAAGATTCACTTCAGGGATTCATCACTTTGCGGATCTTTGGTCGCCATCGCTCACAAGGTGAGCGCATACAGAAGATGGGCGATCAATATACGGAAGAGACCATGAAGGTCCTCAAGGTTTCGTTTCTATCAGCGCTAGTTCTTGAACTAGCTGCCACAATTTCGGTTGCTCTGATTGCAGTATCGGTTGGACTTCGTCTCGTTGATGGAAAAATTTCATTTATTCATGGACTTTCCGTTTTGATTCTTGCTCCAGAGGTCTATTTCCCACTTCGAAATGCAGCCTCACTCTTTCATGCTTCTGCAGATGGGAGCGAAATTTTGGAAAGAGTTCGAGAGATTGAAGCTACATCGACTCCAGTGGTTGATCAAAGTCAGAGAGAGTTTAAGGAGAGCCGATCAATTCGATGGGATTCCTGGACACTTTCGATTCCAGGAGTTGCTCAATCAAAGATCGAAACAAATGAAGTAAAACGAGGCGAAGCTCTCTATATCTCAGGTGAATCTGGGATAGGAAAATCAACCTTTGCTGAAAATCTCCTCTGCAACAACTTTGACACTTCAATATACATCGATGGAGAAGAAGTTCTTCCTCAACACGTATGTTCTTACCAAGAGAACCTTGGTTGGATTCCTCAATTGCCACGTCTTGCCCCAGGAACAATTCGGGATCAATTTATTCTCGTTCAACCTGGTATCTCTGATTCAGAGATAGAAAACGCTCTTGAAGAACTCGCTCTACCTCTATCTGAACTTCCACTTGGACTCGATACACACGTTGGAAGTGGAGATGAGAAGAGCTCACAACTTTCAGGAGGGCAACTTCGAAAGATTGCTGTAGCTCGCGCACTCACACGAAAGCCTTTTCTCATTGTTGCCGACGAGCCGACTGCAGATCTCGACTCGGTCAGCGCCTCAGTCATTATGAGGGCACTTGATCGAGCAGTAAAGAACGGTGCAGCCCTCATCTGCATCACTCATCACGCCGAAACGAATTCCGATGAGAGTCGAATGGTCTCTGTAGAGCGGGTGATTACCGCATGAAACCTCAAATTCGAATGGCAGTGGCTACATCTCTCGGTGGTTTTGCATTGATTGGTGGAATCGGATTAACAGTATCAAGTGCATGGCTCATCACTATGGCAGCTCAACACCCTCCCATTTTGGTCTTAAGTGTGTCTATTGTGATGGTGCGCTTCTTCGGAATTTCGCGATCCGTCGCTCGTTATGCCGAAAGAATCGTTAGCCACGAGACCATCTTTAGGAAACTCACTGCGCTGCGTGTGCAACTATTTGAGAAAGTTAGCTCTCGCACGTCGCTCCTAGTCAGAGATCTCAACTCTGGAAATTATGTGAAATCCATCGTCGACGATGTTGAAAGAGCTCAGGAATATCAACTTCGCGTCATTCTCCCGCGAACTGCCGCATTTATCTCACTTTCATTCGCGCTGCTCTTGGCATTATGGATCTTTCCGGCAATTTTGGTAGTTCTATTACCTGTAACTATCGCGCTGCTCATAGTTCTTCCTTCAATAGCAAGTAAGTTGTGCAGTGAACAATCTGCCTTGATTGAGGAGTCAGAAAGTAGGTATTCACAGGAAATCTCGAATGCGCTATTTGGAGCTACTGAAGCTCGCATATATGGGTACAGCAATCGCATTGCATCCAAGTTGAAGGCTTGCGAATCTGAAATTGCTCAGCAGGAAAAGAAGCTGCTCGCTTCGATTAGAATTTTGCAGTTCGCAACCATGATCAATCTAGAGATTGCAATCGTCGGAGTCTCGCTACTCGTATTTAACATTCATACAAGCCAGGAGCTTCCTGCGGTGAAAATTTCCATGGCAGTATTCTTGCCTCTAGTTGCATTTGAGGGAATCACTAACTGGTATCCCAATCTATTTGTATCTGGAAAATTGTTACGCGCACAACAGCAAGTGAGCGCTCTCATTAGCCAAGAAGTTGCGAAAAATGTGTCTCACAGTTCAACTCCTCTCGATTCAAGCCTTCGCCTGCGCGATGTTCGCGTTTCATGGGATGTGCCATTTATGACCCCCGTATCGACCGAGGTAAACCCAGGAGAGCTTCTCGTCATACGAGGCAAGAGTGGATCTGGAAAATCTACTTTATCTTTGGCGCTCACGGGTTTATTGCCATATGAGGGCAGTATTCAGTTTGGCGGATGCGAATTAAGTGAATTGAATGATCTCCATCATTTCCTTACAGGTTCGCTTCAGCGCGGCCACATTTTCAACACTTCACTCCGCGAGAATCTTAAAATTGCCAATCCGGAAGCACTGGATGAAGAGTTGCTAAGAATCACCAACCTTCTCGAACTCGATGCAATTTCATTAGATGACGCCATCGGCGAATTCGGTCGTCCGCTTTCTGGGGGAGAAATCAAAAGAATTGGGGTTGCTCGCGCACTTCTATCTCCAGCGAAAGTTGTGATTCTCGATGAGCCTACCGAGCACCTTGATCGAGAATTAGCCCTGCGTTGCGAAGAGCGAATCGCAGACGAGTGCAGAGACAAGTCGTTGATAGTCATCACACACTCAGGATGGGCGAAATCCACTCGAACAGTAGTTATCGAGAGAGAATAGCTCCATGGCCACCCTCGACTCTAAATTAGTTGGAGTCCTGGGTGATCGAACAGCAAAAGTTCTCAATGATCTCTTTGGCTATAGCACCATCGGAGATTTGCTTCATCACTATCCTCGCAGATATTTGGTTCGCGGAGAATTGTCAGATATTGCAGAACTCAATGAGGGCGATGAAGTCACTATCCTCGCCGAAGTTTTTAGCGCAACAAGCCGACGCCTGCATGCTCGTAAAGGAAATATCCTCGAAGTAATTGTTACCGATGGTTCTGCAAAACTCTCGCTCACCTTCTTCAATCAAGCATGGCGAGAGAAGGAACTCAAGGTAGGCAAGCAAGGTCTATTTGCCGGCAAAGTTGGCGTCTTTAATGGCAAGCGTCAATTGGCACATCCTGATTATGAGTTGATTGCAGATGGAAATGATGTTGATGCTGCAGTCGAAGGTTTCGCTGGAAAATATCTTCCGATGTATCCGGCAACTTCCAAGATGCCTTCTTGGAAGATTGCTCAATGCATCGAATTAGCGATTGCAGCACTTGATGAAGTTCCAGATTTTCTTCCAGAAGGTGTGCGCGAAAAGTATGGATATCCAACTCTTCATCAGGCACTCGTTCAGCTCCACAATCCAGTCGATCTTGACTCTGCTGACAAAGCTCGAGGTCGGCTGACATTTGATGAAGCTTTCATGCTCCAATTGCTTCTTCTTTCCCGTCGGCAAGAACTTAAGAACTTGGATGCCGTAGCAAGACCTCCAAGGACGGGAGGGTTACTCGATGCGTTTGATTCAGCCCTCCCATTTGAGTTAACCGCTGGGCAACGCCAAGTTTCACAGGAGATTTCAGATGATTTAGCGCAACCTCATCCCATGCACCGACTCTTGCAAGGTGAAGTTGGTTCAGGAAAAACAATCGTCGCACTACGGGCGATGCTCTCAGTTATCGATAATGGCGGACAGGCGGCACTCCTCGCACCAACAGAAGTTCTTGCTGCTCAGCATTTACGAACGATCCAGAAATTACTAGGTCCACTGGCTCAAGGTGGAATGTTGGGTGGATCTGAGATTGCTACTCAAGTTACATTGATTACAGGTTCACAAACCGCAGCTGCACGTAAAGAAGCTCTTGCACTCGCTGCATCTGGTGCAGCAGGAATTGTTATTGGTACCCATGCCTTGTTAGGAGAAAGCGTTGCCTTTAGCGATTTAGGTTTAATCGTTGTAGATGAACAACACCGATTCGGCGTCGAACAGAGAGATGCACTCAAGAGTAAGGCGACACATCCGCCACATCTTTTGGTAATGACTGCAACTCCGATTCCACGAACAGTTGCGATGACTGTATTCGGAGATCTCGATGTATCAACTCTGCGCGAACTTCCACTTGGTCGCCAACCGATTACTACTCACGTTGTTCCGGTTTTAGAGAAACCAGGTTTCCTGGAAAGAGCATGGGAGCGAATCAAGGAAGAAGTTGCTCAGGGACACCAGGCCTATATCGTCGCACCTCGAATTTCTGCAGGAACTCCAGAAGATGCTGATATTGATTTTCTTATGGGAGAAGAAAGTAAGGAGATTGCCTCCGTTGATGAGCTGGGCCCCGAACTCTCCGGTGGGGCCCTGCAAGGCTTAAAGGTCGCCCCTCTCCATGGTCGTCAGAGCTCTGAATTGAAAGACTCAACGATGCAAGCTTTTGCACAGAGAGAAATCGATGTTCTTATCTCAACGACAGTTATTGAGGTTGGCGTGGATGTACCAAATGCCACGGTGATGGTGATTATGGATGCCGATCGCTTTGGTGTTTCTCAGCTTCATCAATTACGTGGCCGAGTCGGACGTGGTACCTCACCTGGACTTTGTCTTCTAGTTACCTATGCACCCGCTGAAAGTGCTGCGCGAGAAAGACTTGATGCAGTTGCGGGCACTCTCGATGGTTTTGAACTATCGCGTATCGATCTAGAACAA
>JBDKLT010000040.1:0-5841 GCA_039795495.1 Actinomycetota bacterium
TTCAGGTGAGAGTGGTTTCTTAGCCATGCGATGAGGCTCCTTTTATATGCCGGAATAAGGGACGGTTGTGCAGGGCTCATTATGTAACCCTTTTGAGCGTGAGCCAAACCTAAATCGAGAGGATTTTGGCAGATTTAAGGCTGGCACTCCTGATTGTTTAGGCGTTGAGGTTGGTCATCACGTGCTTGATGCGGGTGTAATCCTCAAAGCCATAGTTGGAGAGGTCTTTGCCATAACCGCTCCGCTTGAAACCGCCATGAGGCATTTCAGCCACGATCGGGATATGGGTATTGATCCAGACGCAGCCAAAGTCGAAGGCCTTGGATAGGCGCATTGCTCGGCCATGGTCTTTTGTCCAGACCGATGATGCCAAGCCATAGTCGACGCCGTTTGCCATTGCGATAGCTTCTGCCTCATCCTTAAATTTCTGAATAGTAATAACTGGCCCAAAGATCTCAGATTGAATCAACTCATCTGTCTGCTTGAGATCTGCAATCACTGTAGGAGCGACAAAGTAACCTGGACGATTTGTTGGCGCTCCCCCAGCCACGATGCGAGCATGTGATGGGGTGCGAGAAATAAATCCGTTGACTCGTTCAAATTGAGATGCATTATTTACTGGACCCACGATGACATCTTCATCTGGCATACCCATTCCGATCTGGTTCGCTGCTTGATCGGCAAGCAACTTCACCATCTCGTCATATACGCCTTCTTGCACCAATACTCGAGTTGCCGCAGTGCAATCTTGACCTGAATTAAAGAACCCTGCGATTGCAATTCCTTCTGCCGCTGCTTGAAGATCAGCATCGTTAAAGACAACCACAGGCGCCTTTCCACCAAGTTCAAGGTGTACGCGCTTTAAAGACTTTGATGCCGCAGATGCAACTTCCATTCCTGCGCGCACAGAGCCTGTCACAGAAACCATAGCGGGCGTTGAGTGATCAACGAGCGCCGCACCAGTGTCACGTTCTCCAGCAATGACGTTAAAGACACCATTAGGTAGAAATTCACTCATGATCTGCGCCATAAACAAAGTGGTTACTGGCGTTGTATCTGAAGGCTTTAGAACAACTGTATTTCCTGCAGCGATAGCTGGAGCCCATTTCCACACAGCCATCATCATCGGATAGTTCCACGGAGTTACCTGCGCACATACGCCGATTGGTTCGCGGCGCACATAAGAAGTCATGCCTGGCATGTATTCGCCTGCAGAGCGACCTTCTAGGTTGCGAGCAGCTCCTGCAAAGAAGCGAATTTGATCGACCATCGGTGGCATCTCTTCTGATGCAGTGAGCCCTTTCGGCTTACCGCAGTTTTCAGATTCGAGATTCACAAATTCTTCAGCGCGAGCTTCGATGGCATCAGCAATCTTCAAGAGAGCCCGTTGTCTTTGCGATGGAGTTGAATCGCGCCACTCTGGAAATGCATCGCTCGCTGCCTTCATCGCCTTATCGATATCTGCGCCAGTGGATTTCGGTGCAGTAGCAAAAGCTTCGCCTGTTGAGGGATTGATCAGGGTAGTTGTTTCA
This sequence comes from Actinomycetota bacterium, assembly GCA_039795495.1. Lineage (GTDB taxonomy): Bacteria > Actinomycetota > Actinomycetes > Nanopelagicales > Nanopelagicaceae > Planktophila. The sequence continues at coordinate 1,533 of JBDKLT010000040.1, forward strand.
CCCGATGCTCCATCGACAGATTGACCGTTGATGAAATTCTGTAACTTCTTCACCTTTTACGCCTGACCCTTCGTTGCACGCACCATCTGATCACCATGATCGTATGGGTGTCTTGTGTATGTCTCTAACCAACGAGCAATCGTGTACTTGCCCGCTTCGGTATGCATCCCGAACTTATCTAAATCACTTTCTTCAAGTCGCTTTATCAAATCTAGTGAACTTGCACGTACCGCTGCATAGACAGCAATTGAGTTGGCAACATCACCTGTTGCATATGCAAGTTTTGGTTCGTTGGCCCATGCACTTTCGTCGTAACCCTGAATAACAGAACCTTCTGGTTCTGCGACCAATCTGCGCAAACGTGCATATGACTGTGCTTCAGAATCTGCCATGTGATGAATGCATTGACGCGCAGACCATTCATTTTCTGCATGGATATCCATCAACTCAACAGTAACTCCACGTGCCAAATTTAAGAAATATTGAGTAGCTGCTTCATATGCAGCCGCTGCTTCTTTGAGATCTACAGATGTCATGAACGTGATACTAGTTAATTCTTCTCTTTCTCACTAGCAGCCAATTGGCCACACGCGCCATCAATTTCCCGACCTCGTGTATCTCGAACCGTTACTGGCACTCCATATCCTTCAAGAATGCGAACAAATTCGGCTTCATCTTCGCGGCGAGATGCTGTCCACTTTGAACCAGGGGTTGGGTTGAGCGGAATTAAGTTGACGTGAGCATTGCGGTTTTTCAGGAGGCGACCAAGTAGATCGGAACGCCAGGATTGATCGTTGATATCGCGAATCAGTGCATATTCGATTGAATAGCGGCGGCCAGTCTTCTTTTCATATGCATCAGCGGCGGCCAATACTTCGCGCACCTTAAAGCGGTTGTTAATAGGAACGAGTGTGTCGCGGAGTTCGTCATCGGGAGTGTGGAGTGAAACTGCAAGTGTGCAGTTGATTCCTTCTTCCATTAATTTTTCAATGCCAGTGACGAGACCAACCGTTGAAACAGTTACAGAACGAGCTGAGATTCCTAGTCCATCAGGATTGGGATCGGTGATGTTATGAAGTGTGCGAATTACTGCGTTGTAGTTGGCGAGAGGTTCGCCCATTCCCATGAAGACAATATTCGAAAGTCGAGTAGGACCGCCAGGTAGTTCGCCATTTGCGCATGCGCGAGCTGCAGCAACGATTTGATCTGTGATTTCTGCCGCTGAAAGATTGCGGGTAAGACCTGCTTGACCTGTTGCACAGAATGGACAGTTCATTCCGCATCCAGCTTGTGAAGAGATACAGACGGTCGTGCGATCTGAATATCGCATCAATACGGATTCGACGAGAACTCCATCGTGTAACTTCCAGAGATCTTTGCGAGTCATTCCATTATCGGTCGTGCGAGTGGTGACCAGTTCAATCATCTTGGGTGTAAGGGCGTCGGCAATCGCTTGGCGTTCTGCCGCAGGAATATCTGTCCATTCATCTGGATTGTTAGAAAGGTGAGTGAAATAGTGAGTTGCAACCTGTGCAGCGCGGAAAGGTTGGAAGCCAAGTTCCTTGGCAAATGCTTTTCTATCTGTGGGAGCGAAGTCGGCGATGTGCTTGGGCGCCTTCTTGCGCTGAACTGGTTCGTCGAAGACGAGTTTCAACTCTGTTGCTCTCTCGGTTGTCATAGCAAGCCAGAATCTTGTGCGCGGCGCACAATTTCGAGAGCAAGCCACAGCGCAGGAGCTGCAAAGAGAACTGAATCGAGTCGATCGAGGATTCCGCCGTGGCCAGGTAATAGGTTGCCCATATCTTTAATCGACATATCGCGCTTGAGTGCAGATTCAATGAGATCGCCTGAAGTTGCCGTGAAGACAGTCAACAAACCTGCAAGTGCACCTAGCCACCAATCAGAGTTCATGATGAAGTGGAAAGCGAGCGAACCACCGAGTGTTGTGAAAATGAGTGAACCGACTAAACCTTCGATTGTCTTCTTTGGGCTGATCTTTGGTGCAAGAGGATGCTTACCGAAGAGAACACCTGTGAGATATGCAAATGTGTCATTACATGCGACGAGAACAACAAATGTCATAACTCGGTCTAGTCCATTGTATGGACGTGCGAGGAGTATGAGAAATCCTGCAAGGAACGGCAGGTAGATGAGTGCAAGCGCTGAAGCAGATGCAGTCTTAACGAAGTTTTCTGTTCCGCGAGGTAGTAGTAGAACTAGTAAGCAAGGGAATGCAATTGCTGTTGCGACAGCAAGGCCCGATACTCCCCCGAACCATGTTGCGGCAGATAAGCCGACTGCTGCAGTAGTGAGCGACCAGAGCGGGATATGGATATCGACGGCGGTGAATGCCTTATTGATTTCGCGGATACCGAGAACGATTGCAAAGGTGACGAGTGAGGCAAAGATGATTCTGTAGGTAGCAAGCGAGAACCAGACCAGGAGAATGAGGAAAACGCTGACGCCAATAGATGGCAGAAGTTTGCGGCCCGCGCGCTTATTAATCGCTTCGTTGATCGAATGTAAATCAGACACGATGGAAACCTCGGTGAAGTCTTTAGACCTCGAGGAGTTCGGCTTCCTTGTGCTTAAGTAGTTCGTCAATCTTTGCAACATGCTCTGCAGTAATTTTTTCAAGTTCTTTTTCGCCGCGGCTTAAATCATCTTTCCCGATTTCGCCATCTTTCTCGAGTTTTTCCATGAGTTCTTTGGCAGCACGGCGGATATTTCGAATAGAGACCTTTGAATCTTCAGCTTTTGTCTTTGCGACCTTGATGTAATCCTTGCGACGTTCTTCGGTGAGCTGCGGGAAGTTAACGCGGATAACAGCGCCATCAGTAGCTGGGTTTACGCCCAAGTCAGAGTCGCGGATCGCCTTTTCAATTGAGGTCATTGCGCCCTTATCGAATGGTGAAACGATTGCCATACGTGACTCAGGAACCTGAATAGTCGCAAGCTGTGAAAGTGAAGTAAATGTGCCGTAGTAATCGACCATAATCTTGTTAAACATCGCAGGGTGTGCGCGACCTGTACGAATTGATCCGAAATCATCCTTAGCGACTTCGACTGCCTTATTCATCTTCTCGGTCGCCTCTGCGAGGGCGCTTGTTACATCTGCCATGGTCTGCTCCTAGTTGTGCCCTCGTTTACGAAACGAGGGTTCCGATCTTTTCGCCACGAACTGCGCGGCCAATATTTCCATTTGTCATTAAGTCGAAGACCACAATTGGTAAGTGGTTTTCGCGGCAGAGGCTAAAAGCTGCTGCATCTGCAACAGCGAGTGACTTCTGTAGAACTTCGTCGTATGAGATTGCATCAAACTTTGTTGCGCTCTTATCTTTACGTGGATCTGCGCTGTAGACACCATCGACGCCAGATTTCGCGAGCAAGAGTGCGCCTGCACCGATTTCGAGTGCGCGCTGTGCAGCAACTGTGTCGGTTGTGAAGAATGGCATTCCGGCGCCTGCGCCGAAAATTACGACGCGACCTTTTTCGAGGTGGCGAATAGCGCGACGTGGAACATATGGTTCGGCGACTTGGCCCATAGTGATTGCTGTTTGCACACGGGTGTCAACGCCTTCTTTTTCAAGAAAATCTTGGAGAGCTAAACAGTTCATCACTGTTCCGAGCATTCCCATGTAGTCAGCGCGTGAACGTTCCATTCCGCGCTCTGAAAGTTCGGCACCTCGGAAGAAGTTACCGCCACCGACAACAATTGCGATCTGGGTTCCGCTGCGGACTACATCTGCAATCTGTTTTGCGACATCTGCAAGAACATCAGGGTCAACGCCGATGCCTTTATTGCCACCGAAAACTTCGCCGGAAAGCTTAAGGAGCACCCGCTGATACTTACCTCGTGTACCTGGCATGAGTGCTCCCTTCGCTTCTTCGAATTTCTATCTCTTTGTGAGTCTATTACCCTCGACGGAGAAGATTATTGACCCACGCGGAAGCGATGGAATGACTTAACGGCCGTTCCTGCCTCATCGAGAATCTGCTTAACGGTCTTCTTTGCATCCTTAGCGAATGCCTGCTCGATAAGTGAAACTTCCTTAACAAAGCCAGTAACGCGACCTTCGATGATCTTTGAAAGTGATGCTTCTGGCTTGCCTTCGGCGCGAGCTGTCTCTTCTGCAAGGCGACGCTCCGTCTCAATAAGGTCTGCAGGTACATCTTCGCGATTTACGAAGCGAGGTGCGAATGCTGCGATGTGCTGTGCAACATCCTTTCCAACTTCTGCTGCTTCCTTAGCAAGTGAAACCAAGACGCCAACCTGTGGTGGCAAATCTGGGCTTGTCTTGTGAAGGTA
>JBDKLT010000041.1:0-10995 GCA_039795495.1 Actinomycetota bacterium
CGCAACAACAGGAGCTACTGTCGCTGTAAAAACTGCTGCAGCAAGAGCTACGGCAACCTTTTTGTTCATGCGTCGCATTGAATCTCCTTCTTTTAGCCAACTGGTATTTCCAGTTAGCCACTGCCCGTCTAGAACGTGCAGTTAATCCGAACCTCCCTGGTGCGGAAATCTATTTTTTATTTGAAACCGGTCAATTGAATTGACCCGATCATCTTCTTTCCAAAGATGGCGAGAATGATGATGACAGGAACGATTGTCATCGTTGTTGCTGCCATCAGACCTGCCCAGTCAGGAGCCGTCGAAGGTGACTGAGCCAGGAAGATGCGAAGACCTACTGTAAGAACTCGCTTATTTTCATCATTGGATACCAAGTATGGCCATAGGTATTCGTTCCATGCACCTACCCCTGTAATCAACGCCAATGTATAAATTGGAGGTAATGACATTGGTAGAACAATCTTGCGAAGGCGTCCAAGTACACCGAGTCCATCGAGCTCTGATGATTCTTCAATCTCTTTAGGAAATGAGATGAAGAATTGGCGCATAAAGAAGACGGCAAATGGAGTTCCAAATACAAATGGTGCAACAGAACCAGCAAATGTATTAAGTAGGTGTAACTTGATAATCAAAATGAAGTTCGGGATGGTTGCAAACATGCTTGGAACCAAGAGGCCTGACATTAATAGATAGAAGATTGCATTGCGGCCTCTGAAGTTGAGGCGCGCAAGTGCATATCCCCCACACACTGCAAATGTGACTGTCCCGAGCACCACAGTGAGCGTGAATTTAATTGAATTCCATAGATAGAGCAGGAAGTTAAGGCTTGCACCAGAACCGCCCATTGCTTGAGCTTCTTCCAGCGTTGCAAAGCCAAGGATGCGCTTAAAGTTATTGAGCGACATTCCATCTGGGAAGAGGTCTAAGTTTGCAGAGAATAGGTTCTGATTTGGAGATAGCGCTGTTCGCAACATCCAGAAGACTGGGAAAAGAGAGATGAAGAGGATGACGCCAAGGAAGATCCATGCCCCGGCTTTACCGAGTGAAATCTTTGACTTCTGCTTTTGAAGGTATGAAATGCTCATGCTTGGCTCAAATCTGAATCGCTAGCTCGCGCGATTCGCATCTGGATTAACGAAAGAAGGGCTAAGAAAATCAGCAGCAAGGTTGCCATCGCGGCTGCATAACCAATCTTGTACTGCTCAAAAGCCTTCTCAAAGATGTAATAGTTGATAGCACGTGTGGAGTTCATCGGTCCGCCATCGGTAGCAATTACCATCGTGTCGAAGATTTGGAATGAACCGATAAATGACACCACCATCACCATGACGAGCACAGGTCGAAGAAGTGGCAATGTGATCTTTGTGAAGAGTTTGCGCTCTGTTGCACCATCGAGTGATGCAGCTTCATAGAGATTTTTTGGAATCATCTGGATGCCAGCGTAAATAAGTAGGGATGTATATCCGACAAATCGCCATGTATTAACGAGTGCAACTGTTGGCATCGCCATGGTTTCTGATCCGAAGAAGAGATAACCAGGGTGACCAAAAATTGCCAAGAATTGATTAATAACACCGATAAGTGGATTGAGCATCCAGCGATAGAGCATTGCAGCTGAAACACCAGGTATGAGCCAAGGCATCAAGAGCGCAATTTTGATCCATGTCTTAGTGGTAAGTCGATCCATTGCAACAGCCAGACCCAATGCAATGACAGTCTGCGAACCGATATTGATGACCACATACTGCAAGGTGACGCGCACTGCATTCCAGAAAATTGGATCTTGGAAAACCTTTATATAGTTCTCAAAACCAACGTTTTCGCCTGGAGTTCCCAAATCGATGGTGTTGGTAAAACTCAACGCAATTCCGCGAATAGTCGGATAGATATAGAAGAGCGAGAAACCGATCAGCGTAGGAAGTAGCAGGAAGAATGCCACTTTGCCCTGACGGTCGCGACGAAAGAGCTTGGACTGACTCATAGTCACCGCTTTCTTCTGAGGGGTCATTTTGTTGGAACGTTCCAACAGGAGGCAACTACATAACATCCGCCGAGATTGGTCAAGCCTTTTATTGGCTAGGTTAGATAACACTTTGATAACGTGGCGGTATGAAGCGCGCTCCAACCCTGAATGATGTGGCCAAAGCGGCCAAGGTTTCGCGCTCCCTCGCCTCGCTCGTCTTCCAGGATTCACCCAAAGTCAGCGATGCGAGTCGAAAGGCTGTCCTCAAAGCCGCCGAAAAGCTGCGCTACCAACCCAACGAATCTGCGCGGCGGTTGAAATCATCAGTCACCAATTCAATTGGTGTGGTCCTCACCGATATTCATAACCCGTACTACGGCGAAATCTTTTATGGCGTTGAGAGCGCCGCATCTGAGCTGAACTATCGACTCTTGATCGGAAATAGCGGTTTTGAATCTGATGAGCTCAATCAACGCCCTGAAAAAATACGCGATCGCCAAATCGATACAGTGAAGAATATTCGTAGCCAAATGATTGATGGAATGATCTGTTCTTCACTTCGCACTTCTGTCGAAGAGCTGCAAATTGCTTCTCGAAATTGTCCTCTTGTACTAATTGGCCATACTCCTAAGCAATTGCAGAAGTCATTTGATTCTGTGACAACAGATGAAGCAGATGCTGCCATTCAAATCATCGATCACCTCACTGATTTGGGTCATACTCGAATCTGGCACATTTCTGGAGGTACCGATGAAGGACCCGCTCTTAGATCTAAATCATTCTTAGATGAGATGAAGAAGCGTGGCCTTGCTTCACAAGCAAAAGTACTTGAAGGTTCATGGTCACAAGAAGCTGGCTACCAGCAAACAGAATCCATTCTGAAATCAAAGGTACTTCCGACAGCTATTTATGCCGCAAATGACACAATTGCGATGGGTGTGCTTGCAAAGCTCAACGAAGCAAAGATTCGTGTCCCCGAAGATATTTCAGTCCTCGGCTATGACGATTCGGCCCTTGCAAAACTTCGAATAGCCAATCTGACTTCGATAAAAGAGCCGCTATTTATTATGGGTAGAACGGGCTTTGAGCTACTTATTAGCAAGATTGAGAACTCTGAGAAAAAGGTTGCCCCTAAATTCCTCAAAATTAAGCCAACTCTCGTCGTGCGAACTTCAACTGGCCCACGCAAAAAGGGTAAGAAATAGGCGAAGCTCCATTGGTGCAATAAACTGCGCGCTGACGAGGCGGTAGCTCAGTTGGTTAGAGCCCCGAACTCATAATTCGGTCGTCGTCGGTTCGAGCCCGACCCGCCTCACTCAAAGTTTTAAGCAGTGACGCCCATCAAGTGCTCCATCGCCAATTGATCAAGCACTTCATATCAATAGCCATATCTAATAGAAGAGAATCGGCGGACAGATTTCTCTGCCCGCCGATTCGATACTTACTTTGTTAGGGATTAACCAATCTTAGCTACCTGCGCGAGAGACTTCTTAAGAAGATCGCCATCGATAACTGAGAATCCGAGCGCTCCACCGACATCCTTTGAGCACTTTGCACTCAAGATGTATGTTGCGAAATCCTTGACCGCCTTAGCTTTTGCGCTGTCAGGATATTTGGTATCAGCAAGGAGGTAGGAAACGATTCCAAGTGGATAAGCTCCCTTTTCAGTTGTTGCATAATCATAGGTGAGATATCCATTTGCATCTTGCGCCGCTGATGCCAAGAATGCCCCAACGCCTGTTGAATCTGGAGCGACTGAAGCTCCAGCAGGGTTGATGATGTTTGCAATCTTCAATCGGTTTGCAGCTGCATAGTTAACCTCTGCGTATGTAATTGAGTAAGGGGTCTTTCCTGCAAGTTGCGATACACCTGTTGATGATGCGGCTCCAACAACACGACCGAGATTGCTCATATCGTTGATATTTCCAGGGAATGAATCCTTAAATACCTTGTTCTTGGATTTGGTCCAGACAGATGGTGCTGACTTAGCAAGATAGTTTGTAAAGTTTTCAGTAGTACCCGATGAGTCTGAACGGTACACAACCTTAATTGTCTGATTTGGAAGTGTGTAAATTGAATTCAGAGTACGTGACTTGAGAACGACTGGATTTCCCTTGGCATCTTTAACTGGATTTCCATTGCGATCGAGCTTGTAAGCAACGCGCTCGTAAGAACGGTTATTGTCTGCAACGATTGCCGGATCATTCCATTTTGTGATTGTTCCGCCGAAAATACCTGCGATTGTCTTAGCTGAAAGATTGAGTGGCTTTGAGCCTGGAAGGTTATGAAGAATTGCAATCGGCGCAGCCACTAGCGGCACGTGGATAAGTGATGCACGCTTTGTCGCTGCTGTGTATGCGCCGTCCGACATCCAAAAATCACCGATTGACTTATCAGAGTTTGATTGACCTGTTCCTGAAGAAGAAGATGCGTATGTATACGTATGTGCAGAGTCTTTTGCAAAGCCTGCTTTGCATCCTTCAATGAGAAGCGCTGGGAATGATGCGCCAGAACCTTGTAGGTCAGCTGCATGAGCTGGTGTTGCAGTTAGTGCTAATCCGAATGCGAGTGCAACTGTTGCAATCTTCGCAATTCTTGATTTTGTCATTATTTCCCCTTATGAGTATTGGTATTTTGCCGTTTAAAAGTAATTCTGAGTGGTTAACAGATCAGGTTTTGTAGGCAAATTCGAGGCGATATCAATATGAATAATTGGTGAACGAATTAACCAAAACGTCCTGTTACGTAATTTTCTGTGCGCTGATCCTTTGGACGAGAGAAAATTTCACTCGTAGGAGCAACTTCAATCATCTGACCTGGACCACCTTCAGAGAGGAAGAAAGCGGTGTAATCAGAGACACGAGCAGCCTGTTGCATGTTGTGAGTAACAATGACAATCGTCATTGAATCAGAGAGTTCGCGGATAGTGTCTTCGATGCGCAAAGTTGATCCTGGGTCGAGTGCAGAACATGGTTCATCCATCAGTAGCACTTCTGGACGCACGGCAAGGGAGCGAGCGATACAGAGTCGTTGCTGCTGACCACCTGAAAGCGAGCCACCATACGCATCAAGGCGATCTTTGACTTCATTCCAGAGACCAGCACGTTCAAGACATTCTTCGAGAAGATCATCTTGGTTCTCGACTTTGAGTTGAGCCAATTTAAGTCCAGATAAAACATTTTCGCCGATTGTCATGGATGGGAATGGATTTGGTTTTTGAAAAACCATTCCAATACGTAGTCGAATCTTTGTGACATCGACACCAGGTGCATAGATATCTTCTCCATCAAGGAGCACTTCTCCAGCCATTGCTGCGCCAGGAATGAACTCGTGCATGCGATTGATGGTGCGGATAAATGTAGATTTACCGCAGCCAGAAGGGCCGATGAGAGCCGTGACAGAACCTGCGGCAAAGTCGAGATTGATATCGGAGAGGACATGATTCTTGCCGAACCATGCATGGATACCTCGAGCTTCAAGCCCTGTCCCAAGCGATGTCGTTGATGAAGCGCGTCCTGCACTTGCAACGCTTGCCAGTGAGTGTGGTTTAACCGCTGTGTCCATGGTTATCTCGCTTTCATTTTCTGTGTGGTGAGAAGACGTGCCAAAGTGAAGAGAATGAGGACAACTAAAAGAAGAACAAGTAGTCCTGCCCATGCTCGTGTAATTGCTTCGGGTGAACCTGCATTGAATGATTTCCAGATGAAATAAGGAAGAGATCCCAGAGATCCATTAAATGGATTTGGATTTACCTTGTCGCCACCACCCGTGAGTAAGAGGATTGGTGCGGTTTCACCGGCGATTCGAGCTACTCCAAGAATCATCGCTGTTACTAACCCGCTTCGTGCAGCTGGAAGCACGATCATTGCCACTGTACGCCACTGAGTACCGCCGAGTGCGACACCTGCTTCTCGTAAGTCATTTGGAATCAAAAGCAAGACTTCTTCTGATGTTCGCGTAATCGTTGGAATCATCAAAATCGTAAGAGCAAGTGCTCCCATAAAACCCGAATATGACTTAGTGATTGGATAGAGAACTGCAGAAAGAATGAAGAGGCCCGCAATAATAGAAGGAACTCCGCTCATTGCCTGAACTAAGAATCGAATCGGGGCCGTAAATCGACCTTTAATCTCTGTCAGGTAGAGCGCTGTAAGAATTCCAATTGGAACGCTCATCACTAATGAGAGTGCGACAAGAGTGAGAGTTCCGGTAATTGCATGAAGTAAGCCACCGTTAGTGAGTGGATCCGTTGGCGTTGCCATCGACATGTCGTGGGTAAATAATCCAGGTCGAATACCAGCAATACCTTTACTCACAACGGTAGCGATGATTGACGCGATAGGAAGAACAGTGATTACCGCTCCGACTACAACGATGGTCTTGATAAAGGCATCTTTTGCAGCTGCTTTTCCACGAGTGAAATACTGCGAGAAAGTTGTAATAGCTGCATATATGGCGAAGAAGGTGAAGAAATATGCCAGCTTGCCTTTGAGCGGAGTGACCTGAACAAGAGCTATTGAGGTAATGAGCGCAGCGAGAAGAAGCAGAACTTCACGTACTCGGGCTTGAGGAGTAAGAGCCCATGGTTTCCTGGGTGCTGGAATCGTTGTCATCGGCCAGACTTTCCTGTGTTCTTCACGATGAGATTCGCAAGTGCATTCACAATCAAGGTAAGCAAGAAGAGTATGAGCCCTGCCGCCATGAGCGCTTTGATTTCATAAGGGCTTGCATCGCCGAATTTCAAAATAATAAGAGATGCAACATTGCCACCAGCTCCAAGTAATACATGCCAATTGACTTGGAAAACGATATTAAGGACTGTAAAGACGGCAACGGTTTCACCCATCGCGCGCCCAAGGCCGAGCATTGCACCGCCAATGACTCCGCTTCGCCCATAAGGAATTACCACCGCTTTAATCATCGCCCAACGTGTTGCACCGAGTGCATACGCTGCTTGAATGCGATCAAGAGGGGCTTGAGCAAAAATTTCTCGTGACACCGAAGTGATAATTGGAATGATCATAATTGCCAACACGACGCCAGCAACAAATGGAGAACGTGTGACGATGTATGGCTTAAGTTCGAAAAGTGGAATGAATCCAAAGTATTTATGGATCAACTTCGCCCAGTATTCAACGCTTGGCATGAGAACGAGGAAACCCCAAATTCCGAAGAGAATTGAGGGAAAAGCAGCCATCATGTCAATGATTGCAACTAAGAACCTCTTCAACCATTGAGGGGAGTAAAAATTAAGAAATATTGATGTCAATACTGATACTGGGACAGCGATGACCACAGCAACGAGAGAGCAGAGAATAGTTCCAACCAACATCGCTGCGAGCCCAAAGTGGCTCTCCACCACATTTCCTGCATCGTCGGTACTAATGCTCCAATCTGAATTGGTGATGAAACCCAATCCTTCTTGCTTCAACACTTCAAATCCACGGTAGCCCAGGAAGAGAGCGATAAGTCCAAGAATGACTAGTGATGAAAGCCCGCCAGCTGTAACCACTCGCTGAAAGATCCTGTCAGAGCGACGAGGTTCGGTAGTTAATACTCGAGGAGCCGGAGTGACTCCAGAGATCTGCGACATTTGCTTATGCAAACTTTCCAGTGACTAGGAAGTAAACACGACGAGAAACAGAGACTGCATGGTCTGCATATCGCTCGTAGTAACGACCAAGGAGTGTTAAATCAATTGCAGATTCGACGCCATGGTTCCAAGATGAATCAACGAGTGTGCTGATTAATTTGCGGTGCAACTTATCCATTTCATCATCATCACGTTCAACCTCAAGGGCCATATCGGTATTACGAGTTGCGATAACAACTCCGGTTTTACGAGAAATCTTCTGAGCAGCTTCGCCCATCTCTTGAAAGATGGTGTGGAGCTCTGTTGGAACTGCGCTGTTGGGATGGCGAAGACGAGCAATCTTTGCAACGTGATGCGACATATCTCCCATGCGCTCAAGATCTGCGCTCATTCGTAGCGCTGTAACAAGCGCACGAAGATCTGAAGCTACTGGTTGTTGGCGAGCAATGATGTCGATAATGCGGGCATCAAGTTCATGTTGGAAGGTATCGATATTGTCATCTGTTGCGATTACTTCTTCGGCCAATTTCAAATCAACGTTGAGAATTGCAGTAGTTGCCTTTGAAATTGACTCAGAGACCATTTCAGTAAGGTCAACAAGTGATTGTGAAACGCCATCTAATTCATCTTGGAATACAGAACGTATGAGAGCCATGTGGTTGAAGGTAGGTCGAGATTGTGAATAGATTCCTGCGCGAAAGTGAACGGAAGGTAAACAACCCTCAAGTAGCACTACTCTTGTGGCATGAGACTTCGACGCTCAGATGCCCCTTCGCAAAGGGAGTTGCCCGAGGTCTTCTTTGATTTTCTTGAGCAGCTCGAGCAACAAGCCATTCTTCTTGCGCCGGGTGAGGTAGCTACATTCGCAACTGAAGGAATAGAGAAACTCAATATTCTTCGTGATGGCAAGATCGTAAGTCCCGAATTGATGGCACTCATTCGTGTGGTGCGTAGGACAGGTATTTCGCAGACTGGAAAGATTGAACTCCCACGCGGACCCATAGGCGAAGGTATGCGCCAATTAACGATCAAAGTTATTCCGTTAAACCAGAGTGATTTGATTTTGGCACTTATCTCCGACGACAGTGAAGCGGATAGAGTCCATGAGGTCCGCAGAGATTTCGTGGCAAATATTTCTCACGAACTCAAGACTCCCATTGGTGCGCTGTCATTGCTCAGTGAGGCTGTTTTATCTGCGAAAGATGATCCTGAATCTGTCATGAAATTTGCAACTCGCATGCAGCATGAAGCAAAGAGGCTCACCGATTTAGTGCAAGAGATTATCAATCTCTCGCGCCTTCAAGATTCCGATCCACTTCAAGTTGCACACGAACTCAACATCAATGAATTGGTTCGAGTTGCAGTCGATCAGTGTAAAACGACTTCTGAAGCAAGAAATATTTGGGTCAACATTTCTGAAGGCCCAGATGCAATTGTTCTCGGAGATAGAGAGCAACTCATCATGGCAATCCATAATCTCATCGAGAATGCCATTAACTACTCCCCCGAAAATACAAAAGTTTCAGTCACAACCTCGACTGAAAATGGGATTGCAGAGATATCAGTTTCAGATCAAGGAATCGGTATCCCCGAAGAAGAGTTAGATCGAATCTTTGAACGTTTCTACCGAGTCGACCCGGCACGATCTCGCGAAACGGGTGGAACAGGACTTGGATTATCAATTGTGAAGCATGTGGCGACAAAACATGGTGGCGAAGTTAAGGTGTGGAGCTCACCTAATGTTGGATCTACTTTTGCTCTCAGACTGCCAATATTTTCTCCGAACGGAGCACCGGCGTCATGACTCAAATCCTTATTGTCGAAGATGAATCATCATTCGCCGATGCCCTTTCATTTCTTCTTTCCAAAGAGGGTTTTGAAGTCTCAGTTGCCGATAATGGTCGGACGGCCCTCGAAATTTTTAATGAGCAAGATTTCGATTTGATTCTTCTCGACTTAATGATTCCTGAGATTTCTGGAATTGAAGTCTGTCGAGCAATCCGTGCTACTTCAAAAGTTCCCATCATCATGTTGACCGCAAAAGATTCTGAGGTGGATAAAGTCGTAGGTCTTGAACTTGGCGCCGATGATTACGTGACAAAGCCTTACTCTTCGCGCGAATTAGTGGCTCGCATCAAGGCGGTACTTCGTCGCGGATCTAGCGAAGAACGTATTCACGAAGCAGGTGTTCATGCAGCTGCAAATATTCGTATGGATATCGAGCGACATTCGGTCACAGTGAATGGCATTGCAGTATCGCTGCCTCTTAAGGAATTTGAATTACTCGAATTTCTAATGCGTAACCAAGGTCGCGTTTTAACCCGTGGTCAACTCATCGATCGCGTATGGGGTGGCGATTATTATGGAGACACCAAGACCCTCGATGTGCACATTAAGAGATTGCGCTCAAAGATTGAAGAAGATCCCGCTAATCCGAAATTGATTCACACTATTCGCGGTTTGGGTTATAAATTCGAGGCGTAGACTTGTCCCATGGCAGTAAAGAAAGAACGCACCTTTTCTTCTCGAGATGCAGCAAGGTGCATTGTTACACCAAGCGATCTCGACCATAAATACTCACGTGGCGTATTAGGTCTTATTACTGGTTCGGCTCAATATCCTGGCGCTGCTGTTCTGACGACTAGTGCTGCAATCGCAACAGGTCTTGGAATGGCGAGATTTCATAGTTCATCAGGGTTAGCTCATCTTGTTCTTCACGATGCACCTGAAGCTGTAGTGCAACCTGGCCCTGTCACTGCATGGGTCGCAGGATCTGGAATCGATCATCGACGTTACAGCGATTTCACTACTTACTTGCGGCATCGTTGGTTCGTTCTGCTTAAGCGACAAACTGTCCCCACAGTTCTCGATGCGGGTGCACTTTCATATGCCGGAAGACTCACACAACCTACGGTTATTACTCCTCATGCCGGCGAACTCGCTCGACTTCTTGCGCAATACAAGATTCAGGTAAGTGCAGAATCAATCGAAGCTGATCCAGGTAAATGGGCACTGAAGACAGCTGAAATATTGGACGTGACAGTACTGCTCAAAGGTTCTCATACAGTTGTCGCTGAAACAGGTCGTTTGATTTCACTCCCTCAATCAACTCCATGGTTAGCAACTGCGGGTACAGGTGATGTACTTGCAGGAATTATTGGTGCGCTGGTTGCAACTAATTACATTGAGATTCTCAATGACAAGTCATATCTTGCAGACGTTGCAGCGACTGGAGCGTTTATCCATAATCAAGCTGCACTTCTCGCCTCACAAGGTGGACCTATCTCAGCCTCGGCGATAATTGACCACATTCCTCACGCCGTACGCTCAATTATCAAGTAGAGCACTAGGGATATCCCTTCTCCTCTAAACCATAGATTGGGACCTACTCTTATCTATGGTTAAAACGGTGGCGAACCCTTCGCGAGTATTGCTCATCAAT
>JBDKLT010000042.1:0-12010 GCA_039795495.1 Actinomycetota bacterium
CGAAGCGTGGTGCAAATGCTGCGATGTGCTGTGCAACGTCCTTGCCAATTTCAGCTGCTTCCTTAGCCAATGCGACAAGAACACCAACCTGTGGTGGCAAATCTGGGCTGGTCTTGTGGAGATAGAGACCTACTGGACCTTCGACAACTGCAACGTTGCGAATCTCAATCTTCTCACCCATAGTTGCGTTGCCTTCGTCGATAACTTCCTGAACAGATTTGCCAGAAGCCATCTTTGATGAAAGAAATGATGCAACATCGGAAGTCTTTGCTGACAACAAGTGATCAACAAGTTCATCACCGAGCGCAATAAAGCGTTCGCCCTTAGCAACAAAGTCAGTTTCGCAGTTGAGTTCGAGCATAACTCCAACATCACCAGAAACCTTTGCTACGACAAGACCATTAGAAGTAAGGCGACCTTCGCGCTTTGTTACGCCCTTAAGTCCCTTCACGCGAATGATTTCGACAGCTTTGTCATAGTCACCGTTTGCTTCATCAAGCGCCTTCTTGCAATCAAGCATTCCTGCCGCAGTTGCTTCGCGTAGGCGCTTTACATCCTCTGCTGAATAGTTAGCCAATTTACTTATGCCTCCGGTGTTGAAGTTGTTGTTGCAGCTTCGAGAATTTCCTTCTCGAGTTCAGTGTTTGCCTTTTCTGCTGCAGGAGCAGGTGTATTAGCTGAACGAGCCTTGAGGCCTTCTGCAATTGCATCGGTGATAACGCGTGTCAAAAGTTCGATTGAACGGATTGCATCGTCGTTACCAGGAATCTTGAAATCGATTTCATCTGGATCGCAGTTCGTATCGAGGATTGCGATGACAGGAATACCAAGCTTCTTAGCTTCCTGAACTGCAAGGTGTTCCTTCTTTGTATCGACAACCCAGATTGCTGAAGGCAACTTAGTCATGTTGCGGATACCGTCGAGGTTCTTGAAAAGCTTTTCGCGTTCGCGGCGAAGAACAAGGAGTTCCTTCTTTGTTAGGAGAAGGTCATTTGCTGACTCGAGAGCTTCGAGTTCCTTGAGGCGCTGAATACGCTTGTAAACAGTTGGGAAGTTTGTAAGCATTCCACCTAACCAGCGCTCTGTAACTGTTGGCATTCCAACGCGAGCTGCTTGATCGATGATTGGCTTGTGAGCCTGCTTCTTTGTTCCTACGAATAGGACGTGGCCACCCTTAGCAACAGTCTCCTTAACGAATGCATATGCAGAGTCGATAAGTGCAAGTGATTGCTGGATGTCGATGATGTAGATGCCATTGCGTTCGGTGAAAATAAAACGCTTCATCTTTGGATTCCAACGACGAGTCTGGTGTCCGAAGTGGACTCCGCTGTCGAGGAGTTCGCGCATTGTTACAACTGCCATGACGGCACGCTCCTTCTTAGGTTTTTGTGCACAGCACTAAAAACCTGCTCGGTTAATGTCTTAACGATTTGCTAAGACCGTCGCGTTCACAACGCCGACCAACTAATTAATTAGAAGGACCGAAGTGGCTGATCTTCCCCGCGAGCGGTTCAGGTCAAGAACGCTGAGATGTCACCAAATTTTCACTTGGTGCAGGGCAAATCTTACCTTCCAGCCAGGGGTGCAAAATCCACCCCAGATTCGCTCATTAAGCCCGTGGATGTGCCTGTTTGAAGGCCTTCTGCAATCTTTCCGTCGATACGTGGGTATAGATCTGAGTTGTAGCAAGAGATGCGTGGCCCAATATTTCTTGAACCGTACGAAGGTCGGCGCCACCTTCGAGTAAATGCGTGGCAGCTGAATGTCGAAGTGCATGTGGCCCTAGTTTTTCAGCGCCTTCAATTGCAGAAAGCGCTTCATAAACAATAGTGCGCACTGTGCGCGGATCAATGCGCTTACCACGGGTGCCAAGAAAGACAGCTCGCCCAGATTTATCGTTGACGAAATTTTTGCGAACGCTATCGAGATAGATATTGAGAGTCTTTACTGCATGCACCCCCATAGGAATAGTGCGCTCCTTTGATCCTTTACCCATGACTCGAATCGTGTTGCGATTGAAATCAATATCATCGAGATCAAGGTCGCAGAGTTCAGAGACTCGAGCTCCCGTTGCGTAGAGCAGTTCAAGAATTGCAACATCACGAAAACCTTGAGGTGTGAGCTCTTCTTCTGCACGGACGCTCATCGAATCCATAACTGTCGTCGCATCATCAATTGTTAAAACATCTGGCAAGGTTCGGTGACCCTTTGGAGTAGCAAGTGTTGCGCCAATATCTTTAGCTAAATATCCCTTCCTAGTTGCCCACTTGGTAAAGAGGCGCATAGAAACTGCTCTACGAGATAGGGTTGTGCGTGCTCCCCCTTTTACTTGCTGATTGGCAAGCCAGGAACGAATGTGCGCAATCGTTACCTGAGAAATATCGTCGACTTTCTGCATTTCGAGGTGACTAAGAAAACTTTCAAGATCTCCAAGATATGCGCGAACTGTGTGCGCTGAAAGGGTGCGTTCTTTTTCAAGGTAACGGGTGTATTCCTCGCGTATCTCCTCGAAAGATGACATGTAAGAAGAATATATCCACAAGGTACGGATATCCCCGTGTGAGTCTGATGCGGATACGCAACAAAGGCGATACCGTGCCTCATGCGAATTCGAGTCTCGGAGTCAATCTCTATTCCCTCGATTACGCGCGATGCAGATGGCGCTGCAACGCTTACGATCAACGCCGAACTCTCATTTGAAGATATCGAAAGCTTTGTCGGCTCTTCCTTTGCACCTGGAGAACGAGATATCGCGTACCGCTTATGGGCAGATGATGAGACTCAGAGAATTTTTACGCCTATCAAAGGAAGCAGCGACTTCTTTATAGACCTGCGTTAACTGCTATTTCTTATCTAGCGCTCCCAGAGCGATTAGCAATGTCTCTGGAGATACCTGAAGCACTTCGCAGAGCGGTGCAATCACATCAATTGATGGTCTGCGCTCTTGTCTGAAATAGCGCGACAGAGTGCCTCGATCAATTCCAACTAACGATGCAAATTCTTCATAGTTTGCAATATTGAGTTTCAGTAATCGTTGAGCCAACCACTGCGCAGACTCTTCATGGGTACTTCTCTTGCCCGCAGTCTTGGTGCGCATGGCGAAAAAGATATAACAGGGCGAGCCAAAAGTGGAAGAACTACTCTGGTTTTCTGCCTTGGCGAAGCAAGCCGAATGTCAGCGCGTCTTCGAGCGCCATCGCCGAAGCGGCAATCACGTTTTCATGAACGCCGACTGTGTTCCATTCGCCTTTGCCATCTGACGTTTCAACAAGTACGCGAGTAATAGCGCCAGTACCGAGACGGCCTTCGAGGATTCGAACCTTGTAGTCGGTGAGTTCGAGTTCGGAAAGTTCTGGATAGAGTTGATTAAGTCCATCGCGTAGAGCGTTATCGAATGCGTTGACTGGGCCATTTCCCGCACCTGAGCACGTGATCTCTTTGCCTTGCGCAGTAACAGTAACTTCAGCTTTGGTGATGATTGCGTTCTTTTCATCGCGTTCGGTAGTAGTAAGCCAATGATCGATTGTGAAGAATGTTGGACGCTTGCCAGTGGCTTCTTCACGTAGAAGTAATTCGAAGGAAGCATCAGCTGCTTCAAAAGTGAAGCCGCGAGATTCAAGATCTTTTACTCGCTCGACTACGCGACCAATGAGTTCGCGGTCTCCCCCGAGATCAATTCCGAGTTCGACAGATTTAAGTTCAATTGATGCACGCCCGGCCATATCTGAAACAAGCATGCGCATATCGTTTCCAACAGATTCTGGATCTTCGTGTTGGTAGAGAGATGGATCTACTTTGATTGCAGAAGCGTGAAGGCCTGCCTTATGTGCAAATGCAGAGACGCCCGTATATGGCTGGCGAGGAGATGGAGAAATATTTGTTACTTCTGCAACTGCATGAGAAATTCTAAATGCTTCGCGAAGCGCGTTCTGTGGAAGTACGTCCTTCTTCTTCTTGAGCTCTAGGTTGGCGATGATGGTGACCAGATCTGCATTTCCGGTGCGTTCGCCGTAACCATTGAGAGTTCCTTGAACGTGTGTGGCGCCTGCAGCAACTGCCGCCATTGAGTTTGCAACTGCGCAACCTGTGTCATTGTGGCAGTGGATACCAAGGCGAGCAGAGGTTGCACCAAGTACATCGTGGACAACATCCGCAATTTCATCAGGCAACATTCCACCATTGGTATCGCAGAGCGCTGCAACATCAGCACCAGCTTCCATTGCAACACGAATTACTTCGAGAGCATATGCGCGGTTGGAGCGGTATCCATCGAAGAAGTGCTCGGCATCGAGAAATACGCGTTGGCCTTCTTGGCGCAAGTGAGAGACAGAGTCGCGGATCATCGCGAGGTTCTCATCGAGAGTTGTCTTGAGTGCAAGATCTACATGTCGGTCATACGACTTAGCAACGAGAGTGACAGCAGGTGCACCTGAATCGCGGAGCGCGCCAAGCAAAACATCATCAGCTGCCTTTACATTGGGGCGACGCGTGGCACCGAATGCAACAAATGTTGCATTCTTAAGTTTGAGTTCCTTCTTAGCTAGCGCAAAAAATTCAGTGTCCTTAGGGTTGGCACCTGGCCATCCACCTTCGATAAAGCCAACTCCGAGCTCATCAAGGTGGCGAGCAATCGTTAACTTGTCATGAACAGAAAGGTTGAGACCTTCTTGCTGCGCACCATCACGAAGTGTGGTGTCGTAGATATGGATAGATTCTTTATCGAATGACATTAGAGGGCAACCTTCTTCACCCAACCATGCTTATCTTCAATAGTGCCGTGTTGAATTGCCAAGAGGTGGTTGCGAATCTGCATTGTGATTGGTCCTGGTTGTCCATCGCCGGTAACCCATGTACCCATTGCAGATTTTGCTTGGCCGACCGGTGAAACTACGGCTGCGGTTCCGCATGCAAAGATTTCTGTGATCTCGCCAGATGTAACGCCTTCGCGCCAATCATCGATAGACAACATAACTTCTTCGGTCTTGTAACCAAGATCTTGTGCGGCAGTAAGTATTGAATCGCGAGTGATTCCTGGCAATAGAGTGCCGGTTAGCTTAGGAGTGATAACAGTTGCATCGGCGCCCTTTCCTTTAACGAAGTAAAGGTTCATGCCGCCCATCTCTTCAATCCACTTACGTTCTTTTGCATCAATCCATACAACTTGGTCGCAACCTTCTTTTGCTGCAGCTTTCTGCGCAACAAGAGATGCGGCGTAATTTCCGCCGCACTTAGCTTCGCCGGTTCCACCCTGTGCTGCGCGAACATATTCAGTAGAGATCCATACAGATACTGCCTTTGATGGATCGAAATATGCACCAGCAGGAGTTGCAATAAGAATGTAGGTCGCCTTATTAGATGGACGAACACCTAGACCAACTTCAGTAGCGATCATGAATGGACGCAAATAGAGCGCTTCGCCGATCTTTCCTGGAGTCCACCCTGCATCTTGCTTTACAAGCGCATGAACAGTTTCAAGGAAGAGTTCTTCTGGCATTTCAGGAAGTGCAAGACGTTGTGCAGAACGAGCAAAGCGTCGCGCATTGGCTTCAGGACGGAAGAGAGCGATACCGCCATCAGGTTGGCGGTATGCCTTCATTCCTTCGAAGATTTCTTGACCGTAATGAAAGACGGCAGTTGCAGGATCGAGAGTCAGCGGGCCATACGGCTTTAACTCAGGTTCTTGCCAACCGCCAGACTCAGTCCACTCGCATACGACCATATGGTCGGTGTAGTACTTTCCAAATCCGCAGTTAGCAACTTTTTCATCGCGCTCTGCTGTTGGAACTGCATGTGGATTGAGTGTGATCTTCATTTACTTCACCAATTCTGCTAACGCTGAACCGACTTCGGTTGTGCCTCGTTTAGCATCTCCACGTGATGCTAAATCAGCAGCAACTGCCATTTCAACATCGCGCGCTGCATCGTGTAGACCAAGATGATCAAGCATCATTGCAACAGACATCACTGTTGCTGTTGGATCTGCCAAATTCTTTCCTGCGATATCAGGAGCTGAACCGTGTACAGGTTCGAACATAGATGGAAAAGCACCTGTTGGATTGATATTGCCTGATGCTGCCAATCCAATACCGCCACAGATTGCTGCTGCAATATCGGTCAAAATATCGCCAAACAAGTTATCTGTAACAACGACATCGAAGCGTTCTGGGTTGGTAACAAAGAACATCGATGCAGCATCAACATGCAGGTAATCTGTAGTTACATTTGGGAACTCTTTTGCGACCTGATTAAAGGTACGAGTCCATAATCCACCTGCACGAGTAAGGACATTGTTCTTATGAACGAGTGTGAGCTTCTTGCGATCGCGAGCTGATGCGCGAACGAATGCATCGCGAATGACTCGCTCTGCACCACGACGGGTATTGAGCGATTCTTCAGTTGCGATCTCAGCATCTGTGCCCTCAGCAAGGACTCCGCCTGCGCCAACGTAAGGACCTTCTGTACCTTCGCGAACAACAACAAAGTCGATTGGCGCCTTGGTGGCGAGAGGGCCAGTAACGCCAGGCATTAACTTTGCTGGGCGCAAGTTGATGTAATGATCAAATGCGAATCGAAGCTTGAGTAACAAGCCGCGCTCGAGAACTCCGCTTGGGACAGTTGGATCCCCCACTGCGCCGAGCAAGATGACATCTGCTTTAGCAAGTTCTGCAAGAACTGAATCTGGAAGTACTTCGCCGGTGCGGTGCCAAAAGCCAGCGCCTAGGTCGTAGTGAGTCTTATTGAAAGTGACGCCGTACTTTGCAGCAACAACGTCGAGGACTTTGAGACCTTCGCCAACAACTTCGGTACCGATACCGTCGCCTGGAATAACTGCAAGATTGATTGTTCGTGACATTAGTTCACCAAAGTCACTGAACGAACGAGTTCTGCACCAGTTTCCTTCTTGACAGCATCAGCAACTGCATCAGAGACAGCAGAGTCAACTGTGATCGCCATAAGAGCGTTACCACCAGCTGATTCACGAGCAACCTGCATTCCCGCAATGTTGATCTTTGCATTTCCAAGGGCATTACCGACCGCGCCAACAACACCTGGCTTATCTGCATAACGCAAGAAGAGAAGGTTTTCAGTAGGCGGAAGATCGAGATCAAAACCATCGACTGCGATGATTTTTTCAACTTTACGGATTCCCATAAGTGTTCCGTCGACCTTAATTGACTTTCCATTCGCAAGAGCTGCATGCAAAGAAATCATGCTGCGGTATTCAGGGCTGTCAGGAGTTGTCGTGACAGATGATGTAACACCACGTTCAGTTGCAAGTCCTGGAGCGTTGACGTAAGTAACGTCTTCGCAGCCAGAAGCAGTAAGTGCGCCTTTGAGTGCACTGATCGCAAGAACAGATGAGTCATGTCCTGCAATATCGCCCTTAACGGTGATCTCCATGGAAACAGGAGTTTCACCTGCGATTGCCGTTGCAATCTGTGCCATCTTCTCAACCAATGGAAGAGATGGACGGATTTCGTCGTGGATTGCTCCACCTTTGACATTAACCGCATCAGGAACAAGTTCTCCAGCAAGTGCCTTACGAACTGAAATTGCAACTGCGATTCCTGCACGTTCTTGTGCTTCATCGGTAGATGCTCCCAAGTGTGGAGTTGCTACAACTTGATCCAGCTGGAAGAGCGGTGAATCTGTGCATGGTTCGGTGACATAGACATCGAGACCAGCGCCAGCGACGCGACCTTCGGTGATTGCGTCATAGAGAGCAGCTTCATCAAGTACTCCACCACGTGCAGCGTTGATGATGCGAACTTCTTTCTTTACCTTCTTGAGAGCTTCTACTCCAATGAGGTTTGCAGTCTCTTTTGTCTTAGGAAGGTGGATAGTGATGAAGTCAGAGCGCTTCAGAAGATCGTCGAGATCAACGAGTTCGACTCCAAGTTGGGCAGCTTTTGCAGGTTGTAGATATGGGTCATATGCAATGACATTCATACCAAAAGCCTGCATACGGTGAGCAACTAATTGACCGATACGTCCAAAGCCGACTACACCCAAGGTCTTCTCAAAGAGTTCGGCACCGGTGTACTTCGAGCGCGCCCACTTGCCGTTCTTCAATGCAGCATGTGCTGGTGAGATAAAACGTGCAGATGCAAGAAGAAGTGAGATTGCTAGTTCTGCTGCAGAGACAATATTTGATGTAGGTGCATTAACAACCATGACACCAGCAGCAGTTGCAGCTGGGATATCTACGTTATCGAGACCAACACCTGCGCGAGCAATGACCTTGAGGCCCTTTGCTGCTGCAATAGCTTCGGCATCCATCTTTGTCGCAGAACGAATAAGCACAGCATCTACGCCAGCGCCTAGAGCTGCAAGAAGTTCCGCGCGGTTCGCACCATCGCAATTACGAACTTCGAAGTCAGGACCTAGAGCATCTAATGTTGCTGCGCTGAGTTCTTCAGCAATCAGAACGACAGGTTTAGCCACGCGCAGCACTTCCTTCTTTGTAATCATCTTTGTTGGTGTTCTTCATCCAGCTAAACATCTTGCGAAGTTCGCGGCCAACAGTTTCGATTGGGTGAGATTCACCCTTTGCGCGAAGAGCGGAAAATTCCTTAGCTCCGCTTTCAAGATCATCAACGAAGCGCTTTGCGAAGGCACCTGATTGCACATCAGCAAGAACAGCCTTCATGTTCTCCTTGACGTGTGGATCGATAACGCGAGGACCTGATACGTAGTCACCGAATTCAGCAGTGTCAGATACTGACCAGCGCTGCTTTGCGATGCCACCTTCATACATGAGGTCAACAATCAACTTAAGTTCGTGCAAGCACTCGAAGTAAGCAACTTCTGGCTGATAACCAGCTTCAACCAAAGTTTCGAAGCCGTACATAACGAGCTGTGAAGCACCGCCACAGAGAACGGCCTGCTCTCCGAAGAGATCTGTTTCAGTCTCCTCAGTAAATGTTGTCAGGATTCCACCGGCGCGAAGTCCGCCGATTGCCTTTGCATATGAAAGTGTCAATGGCCATGCGTTACCAGTTGAATCTTGTTCGACTGCGACGATGACAGGAACTCCGCGACCAGCTGCGTATTCACGACGAACCAAGTGTCCTGGTCCCTTTGGAGCAACCATGCAAACATCAACATCAGCAGATGGCTTGATGTAACCGAAACGAATATTAAAACCATGGCCGAAGAAAAGTGCGTCGCCCTTTTCAAGGTTAGGCAAGATTGATTCTGTGTAGATGTGTCGCTGCAAGTGATCAGGGGCCAAGATCATGATGACATTAGCTTCTTTCACTGCATCAGCAACTGAAGTAACGCGAAGTCCTTCAGCCTCTGCCTTTGCACGTGAAGGTGAACCTTCCTTAAGGCCAACGCGAACATCAACGCCTGAATCGCGAAGGTTGAGCGCATGTGCATGGCCTTGTGAGCCGTAACCGATGATCGCGACCTTGCGACCCTGGATGATTGATAGATCTGCATCCTCTTCGTGATACATCGTTGCCACGGTATTTCTCCTTTTGTAGTTTCTTACTTAGTTTTGATAATCGGGTTGGGTGTCATGAACTTCTTTTGCTTGTGCAGTCACATCTTTAATGGATATGACGCTCACTAACTTGTCGAGCTGAGCAATTACTTGCTCGAGAGAGTGGCCTTCGACAGCTACTCCAATAATCATCTTTGAGATCGATGAATCTTCTGTTGGTCCAACATTGAGTGTCTCGATATTGAATGCGCGGCGTGAAAACAAGCCAGCCACGCGGGCTAGGACACCTGGCTCGTTCTCAACGAGAACTTCAAGGGTATGTTGACGGCGTTTAGTAGTCATTAGAGCTCCTGTGAATCCCAGTCGGGCGCAGTAGCGCGAGCAATCATAATTTCATCGTTTGAGGTTCCAGCAGCAACCATCGGCCAGACCATCGCATCGCGATGAACGCGGAAGTCGATAACAACTGGCTGGTTATTGATAGACATCGCCTTTTCAATTGTCTTATCCAAATCTTCGGGACGATCGCATGAAAGACCAACGCAACCCATTGCCTCTGCAAGCATTGGGAAGTTAGGTACACGCTTTGATTCGAGAGAGGTATTTGAATAGCGACCTTCGTAGAACAGGGTCTGCCATTGACGAACCATGCCCAAAGATTCGTTATTGATGATCGCAACCTTGATTGGAATGTTGTTGAGTGCACACGTTACCAATTCTTGATTAGTCATCTGGAAACAACCATCGCCATCGATTGCCCAGACAGTTGAATCAGGCGCGCCAACTTTTGCGCCCATTGCAGCAGGTACGCCATAGCCCATGGTGCCTGCGCCGCCTGAGTTGAGCCAGGTGCGTGGATGTTCGTATGAAATAAATTGCGATGCCCACATCTGATGTTGACCAACACCCGATGCAAAGATTGTGTCAGTACCTGAAATCTTTCCGATTCGTTCGATGACATGTTGAGGTGAAAGTGATCCGTCTTCTGGCAAGTCGTAACCAAGTGGATACGTTGATTTAAGAGAGTTCATCTGACGTAACCATGTCGTGAGATCTGGCTGGTTCTTTGAAAGCGCTGCTTTCAGCGCAGGAATCAGTGCAGAGATCGTTTCTTTAACATCACCAAGTACTGCTACATCTGCATAGCGATTCTTGCCGATTTCAGCTGGATCGATATCTGCGTGAATAACCTTTGCATTGGTTGCGAATGATGAAAGCTTTCCGGTAACGCGGTCATCGAAGCGAGCACCTAAAGTGATTAATAGATCGGCCTTCTGTAGCGCTGTTACGGCAGCAACTGTTCCGTGCATTCCTGGCATTCCCATATGAAGTGGGTGTGAATCAGGGAATGCACCACGTGCCATGAGAGTTGTGACTACTGGTGCGCCTAGGAGTTCGACTAGTTGGTGAAGTTCAGCAGATGCATTTGCCTTGATAACTCCCCCACCTACGTAGAAGACAGGCTTTGTAGATTGTGCGATAAGTGCTGCTGCATCGGTAATCGCTTGAGAATCTGGAGTTGTCTTTGGCTTGTATCCAGCAAGGTTGATAGATGTTGGCCAATTAAATGTCGTCATCTTCTGCATTGCATCTTTTGCTACGTCAACAAGAACAGGACCAGGGCGACCAGTTGTTGCAATGTGAAAAGCCTCTGCAATCGCACCAGGGATTTCGGCAGGGTCTGTCACCAAGTAGTTGTGCTTGGTAAATGGCATTGTGATTCCACGGATATCTGCCTCTTGGAATGCATCGGTTCCGATAGCGGCAGATGGAACTTGACCAGTAATCGCAACGAGCGGAACAGAGTCCATCGCTGCATCCATGAGTGGAGTGACGAGGTTTGTTGCACCGGGACCAGATGTTGCAATGCAAACTCCAGCGCGACCCGTGACTTGGGCATATCCCGTTGCTGCATGACCTGCACCTTGTTCGTGGCGAACCAAGATGTGGCGAATTGTTGAATCGAAGATTGGATCGTAAGCAGGAAGGATTGCGCCACCAGGAAGTCCAAACATCACATCGACGCCAGCTGCTTCAAGGCTCTTCACCAATGAAGTAGCTCCTGTCATTTCTGTACCGTTCGGTGTTGGAACGTGTTTCGCCATCTTCTTGCTCCTTTCTCTTTCCTTCTCTTGTACAAACTCTTTTACAACCTTGTTAAATGAAAAAACCCTCAGATATCTGAGGGCGCGTGTGACATGGAGGCACGCGCTATCGAATCACCACCACTGAGACTGAAGAACGTGTTGATTGCATGGCGTTATTCTCCAACGCTGGAGGGCTGAGAGTCAAGAGTTGAGATGAAGGTCTCATTGTGTGAGATGGCTATCTCACAGTGGGCTTAGTCGCAGACCGCGCCTTTCGAAGCAGAGCCCACAAGTTTTGAATACTTGTGAAGCACTCCACGAGAATATTTATGAGGTAGTGGCTTCCAACCGACTTTGCGCGCTTCGAGTTCGGCAGGGTCGACCAATAGATCGAGAGTGCGGTTTGGAATATCGATACGGACTCGGTCGCCATCTTTGATAAATGCGATTGGTCCCCCATCGACTGCTTCAG
>JBDKLT010000043.1:0-3317 GCA_039795495.1 Actinomycetota bacterium
ACAGCAACAGGATCGAATCGAACCGCTTCAAGTGCAATATCTGTCGTTGATTCAGAAATCTCTGAGAAAGCTCCACCCATTGTTCCCGCAAGTGCAAGTGGTTGTTCATCGTCACAGACCATGAGGTCATCAGGATTCAATTGACGAACCTGTCCATCAAGAGTTGTGAATGGCTGAACTTTTCCAGCCTTCTTAATGGTTAATCCACCCTTAATCTTAGATTTATCGAATGCATGGAGAGGTTGCCCTAGTTCAAGCATGACGTAGTTGGTGACATCTACTACGAGTGAGATAGAGCGCATTCCCATTTTTTCGATACGACGACGCATCCAGAGCGGAGTGGTGGCTGATGGATCAAATTTCGTAAGGGTGCGTAGGTAGAAAACCGAAGCAGTAGATGGATCAGCAATCTTGGCAGATACCCCCTTGCCGGATTCAGGGAAAGTTAGTGTGCGAAGAGCATCTACTGGATCTGAATATGAAAGTCCTAAGGATGTTGCTACCTCACGAGCGATTCCTCGAATGCTCAATGCGTAACCGCGATCAGGGTTAACCGATACATCAAAGATGACATCATTAATCATCAAACCTTCAATGGCATCGGTTCCGACTTCAACAGACGTTGCAGCGAAGGTCATGATTCCAGAGTGATCATCGCCCAGTCCAAGTTCTCGTGAAGAACAGATCATTCCATTAGAAGTTTTTCCGTAGGTTTCACGAGCAGAGATCGCGAAGTCGCCTGGCAAAACTGCCCCGGGGAGCGCGGCTACTACACGATCGCCGACTGCGAAGTTATTTGCCCCGCAAATCACATAGCGGATTTCCTTTTCGCCGCAATCAAGTCCCACATATCGAACGGGTTTCTTGAACTCGGTAAGTTCTTCGATTGACTTTACTTCGGCAAAAACTAAGGGGCCCGTTAAGTTCGCGCCTTGATAGATGATTTCTTCAACTTCAAAACCAACGCGAATCAGGGCATCTGAGATTTGTTCAGCTGTGATTGAAGAGGGAATCTCAACAAATTCCTTAATCCACGATAGAGGTGCGCGCATTTAGAGTCCCACTCCAAACTGACGAGTGAATCGCAAATCACCTTCGACAATGTCGTGCATATCTGTAATTGCATGGCGCACCATCAGGGTACGTTCGAGACCCATACCAAATGCAAACCCTGAATAGATCTCGGTATCAATGCCGCAAGTAGTGAGAACCTTGGGATTGACCATTCCGCATCCGCCCCATTCAATCCAACGATTGTTGAAGAAGATATCTACTTCAGCACTTGGTTCGGTAAATGGGAAAAATGATGGGCGAAGACGAGTGATAACTTCAGGGCCAAACATATGGCGAGCAAAATTATCGAGTGTTCCCTTGAGGTGCGCCATCGTGATGCCTTTATCAATGACTAAGCCTTCAACTTGATGGAAGACAGGGCTATGAGTCGCATCGAGTTCATCAGCTCGGAAAGTGCGCCCAGGACAGATCATGTAGATAGGTGGCTCTTGGGTGAGCATAGAACGAATTTGAACTGGTGATGTTTGAGTACGCAGAACCATTCCTGATTCGAGCGGTTCAATGAAAAATGTATCTTGCATGGTTCTAGCTGGGTGATCAGCAGGGATATTGAGCGCGTCGAAGTTCAGCCACCCGGATTCGAGTTCGGGGCCTTCTTCTACAGAGAATCCCTGTTCGATAAAGAAATCTGAGACTTCGTTCTTAATGATTGAAATTGGGTGTAAACCACCACGATGGCTTCGCTGCACAGGAAGCGTTATATCGACAACTTCTTCGAGCAAGACTTTGGCATCTCTTGCAGCTTCGAGTTTCTCGGTTGCAGTAGCAAGTGCTTTGGCAATCTCTGCCTTTGCATCTCCAATCAATTTTCCTGCAGATGCCTTTTCATCTGGCGAGAGAGATCCCAGCGCTCGACTTGCAAGAGAGATAGGGGCTTTATCGCCTACATGTGACAGACGGGCACTTTTAAGCTGATCAAGGTCGCCAGCAGCTGCGAATGCTTTTTGAGCATCGCTAATCCATGATGCGATATCTGCTGGGTTCATATCGCCAATTCTAACCTGCAACCTTTGTCGAAAGGGTGAACATTACGATAGATGCAGCAGCAGATAAATTGAGACTTTCTGCACGTCCTGCCATTGGAATAGTCACTTCAGTTACTGTGCTGCCCAAAGATGCAGCATCTACTCCCCTAGCTTCATTTCCAAAGATCGCTACACAATCACCAGAGATTGAGATCTCCTCGATAGAGGTATCAGCATGTGAGGATAGGAGGAACTTCTGAATTGATGGAAATCTTGATTCAAATTCTGAGAATTGAACGCCTTCATATACGGGAATATGCCAGAGAGAGCCTGCAGTAGATCGCACAACTTTCGGAGAGAAGAAATCAACTGAGTCAGGCGAGGTTATTACCGCGGTGATTCCCATAGCATCGGCCGTGCGAAGAATTGTTCCGGCGTTTCCGGGATCTTGAATTTGGTAGAGATAGATAAAAGTTGAACTGCCGTTGGGTTCAAGATCAGTAAGTGATAGTTCTGGAAGGTAGCAGAGCGAAAGAATTCCTTGAGGAGAGACGGTATCTGCCATCGCCTTCATAACTGCATCGGTAACTTCGACAACATCGATTGCACCAAGATCAAATTCTGAAATCTTGCTCAAGCCTTGTTCGGTCACATAGAGGGTTTTGATCTTTGGGCCGCGCGGAGATGTCAGCGCTTCTCGTGCACATTGAAGACCTTCTGCAACGAAGAGCCCCTTCTCGTTTCGCTCTTTTGCGCCCTTAGAACCAATAAGAGCCTTCACTCGCGCTATATGTGGCGAGTGAAGGCTCTCAATCATTGGCAGTTCTTACGCAGCTGTGAGGTTCTTACGTGCAACATCCACGAGAACCTTGAATGCTGCTGGATCATTTGTTGCGATATCTGAAAGAACACGACGATCAACTTCAAGTCCAGCTGCCTTGAGGCCCTGGATAAAGCGGTTGTATGTCATTCCGTTTTCGCGAGCAGCAGCGTTGATGCGTTGGATCCAAAGCTGACGGAAATCGCCCTTCTTATCTTTACGATCGTTAAAGGCATAAACCATTGAGTGTGTGACTTGTTCCTTCGCCTTTGTGAAAAGACGTGAACGTTGTCCACGATAACCAGCGGCACGTTCGAGGGTTGTGCGACGCTTCTTTGCTGCGTGTACTCCGCGCTTTACTCTCATTGGTCGACTCCCTTACTTCAAACCAAGCATGCGCTTGGCTGTCATTGTGACTGTTGATTTAGCTGATGATTCTTGGCTCAAACGACGAGTAA
>JBDKLT010000044.1:0-4535 GCA_039795495.1 Actinomycetota bacterium
GAAGTCTCGCATATGAGGTCTGCTACTTCAGTTTTTTAAACTCCAACTGTAATTCTCTAAAGCGCATGAGGGTGATTTCTGCATGAACTTTGATCCTTTCGTCGCTGCTCTTTGCTGCATGCTCAAGAGGTCCCACGATGGCTTCTCCAATAGTGCATAAGAATCTTGTGAGAGCGAATTGAGTATCGCCATCACCTCTACCTAATTGGGTAACGAGAATCTGTACAAGGTTTGAATTCTCTTCTTCAGGAACTAGTACAGAAGCTGCTCTCCAGGCGGTAGGAGCCACCGAATCATCTGGGTCAAGGAGATGCTCTCTAGTAATGAGAGAGTAATTAGCTTTATCACCAATCTTCGACAGTGTGTGAAGCGCCTGGCTTCTCGCCTGAGGAATTGGTGAACTCAATTCCGGAATTAGTTTCTCAAGTACTAGTTTCTGATCATGACGCATAAGTGCCCATGACAAGGTGTCACGGACGAAGAAATCCACTTCTTTGGCGCATTGCTCGATGAGTACATCAACATATTCAGGCTCTGGATATGTTCCTGCTGCCAACGCGGCTTTCAAACGAACAGATTGATCAGGGGAGTTGAAATACCCTTGTAAATTCGCCATCCCAGAGGGAAATTAGCGCTTAAGTTGGAAAATTACTACGGCTGCTGAAATTAGAAACAAGAATGTTGCTGGGAACATATTTTGAAAAGTATCTCTCATTCGCATATGTGCCGTCTGCGCACCTATGAAGTAGAGAGCGATTCCGATAGCCGCCGCAGCTCCGATTGGTGGCATCCAGATACCAAGAAATAGCCCAAGAGAACCAAGAATTTCAAGAACAGCAAGTTTATTAAATTGCTCTGGCTTCACTCCTGCATTTGCGAGTGATTCAACCGCCCCCGGAATTCGCTTGATTTTTCCGATAGCTGAAATAGAAATTGCAACACCAAGAAACCCGGTCAGTAATACAAATAAAATGTCCATGTAGAAACTGTATCAGCGAGTGTTTTGAAATTAATTGAGGGCCTACTTGCCTTCGTAAGCGGCCTTCATCTCAGCAAGATTGATTTTCTTCATCTTCAACATTGCTTGAGTAGCACGCTGGCGACCTTCAGCGTCAGGCCCACCGAGATAGGCACCCATCTCTGTTGGGGTAACTTGCCATGAGACTCCGAATTTATCTCTGAGCCATCCGCATTGACTCTCTTCGCCGCCATCTGCAGTAAGTAACTCCCAATACTTATCTACTTCACTTTGATCCGCGCACGGAATTTGAAAAGAAATTGCCTCTGAATGCGGGAACTGAGGTCCGCCATTGAGACCGATGAAGTTCTGGCCAAAAATCTTGAAATTAACTACGACTTCTTCGCCCTGTTTATTTCCAGGTGTATCGGTAGGTGCAATCCAGTGATCAGCGATCTCGCTTCCAGGAAAGATGCTGGTATAGAAGTTTGCTGCTTCGCGAGCTTGTCCGTTAAACCATAGACATGTTGTTAATTCCATGGCGAGAGCCTAGAGCATTTATAGATTGATACGAGCCTTGAGAAGTTTCTTGATTAGTACTTTAGAAAGAGGTTTATCAACCGGCAGGTGAATCGCGCTCAGTGTTGTCTTGTATTTCGCTAACTCTTCAGGGAAAAGTTTGAGAATCGATCCGCTGAAAGGGTAGTAGCCCACATGGTTTTTATTGGGCAGTAGTCCAGCAACGACTACACCATCAACTTTGAATGCGGGCATTCCATAACTAATTACTTCTTCAGCATTCGGCACGATTTCAAGAATTCGCTTTCGCATCTCAAGCATTGTTTCCTTATGAGGCGAAGGAGCAGATTGATAAGACTTCTTTACCGACGCGGGAAGTGCTTTAGCCACGCATGAATATTACAAGTAGGTAGGAAATCAAGTAAGGTTTGCTCACCCAATTACATATTGAGATCACACATCTCGCGAGGAGAACGCCGTGAAAGCTTCAGTCAGCGACCAGCGTTCGATCCTCGATATTCAAAAGTTTGATTTACAGACCGCTACCCTCAAGAACAAGGCAGCCACTCTCCCTGAGATTGTAGAACTCAATACCCAGACTATTAAGCAGAACAATGCTCGTGATCTTCGAATTGCTGCTGAAACAGAACTGAACGATGTAAAGCGCCAATTAGCTCGTGCTGAAGGTGATGTTGAGCAGATTGTTACTCGCATCGAAAGAGATGAAAAGCGTCTTGCCTCAGGTACTGGAACTCCTAAAGAACTAGAACAAACTCAGCATGAACTCGGCACCCTAGCTACGCGTCGCTCCGAACTTGAAGAAGTTGAACTCGAAATCATGATGCGCGTCGATGGAATCAAGGAACGAATTTCAGCACTCTCTGCCGAAGAAGCTGAACTTGGTGCACTCATCGCAGACCTAAATATTCGTAAAGAGAATGCGTTGGCAGCGATCCACACTGAACTCCAAACTGTTGATGCTGATCGCAAAGCAACAGCGCAATCAGTCGGAGCTGAGTTTCTGGCTCTCTACGAAAAGATTCGCGAAGCTAATAATGGAATTGGTGCTGCAGCACTTGCTGGAAATCAATGTAAAGGTTGCAACCTCACACTTAATACCGTGGAAATTCAGCGCATAGCTGGGCTAGGCGCAGACGAAGTTGTTCGTTGCGAAGAATGTCGATGCATCTTGGTGCGTGATCACTAGTGGCTCGTCACTTTCGATTAACTGCAGACGGTGGATCTCGGGGTAATCCAGGACCGGCTGGTTATGGTGCTGTAGTTACTGAAAACGGAAAGATCATCGCTGAACTCTTCGATGTTATTGGCACAGCCACAAATAATGTTGCTGAGTACAACGGACTCCTTGCAGGACTTTCACATATCCATCAATTAGATGCGCAGGCAACTGTAGAAGTGGCTATGGACTCGAAACTTGTTGTCGAGCAGATGTCAGGGCGCTGGCAGATTAAGCATGCAGATATGCGTGACTTGGCTAAACAGTGCCGTGATGCACATCCCGCTTCTCTTGTTACATATTCGTGGATTCCTCGTGATGAAAATTCACATGCAGACCGTCTTGCCAATAAGGCTCTCGATGGTGGAAGTGCCCATAAACCTGCCGCGGTAATTCAGCAGAATTATCTGACAGACCGTCTGCGCAGTGCAGAGATTCCAACTTTTATTTACTTTGTTCGCCACGGGGAAACCGTGCTTACGCCAATGCGAAAGTTCTCAGGAACCGGTTCACTAGATCCAGAGTTGATGCAGGAAGGTTTGGATCAAGCAGAACTCGTTGCAGAAGAATGTGTAAAGCTGGGTGCAGAAATCTTGATTGCATCTCCACTTAAGCGCACTCGTCAGACTGCTGAGGCAATAGCGCAAACAACAGGGCTAGACATCATCTTTGACGAAGCTTGGTACGAACTTTCATTCGGCGCTTGGGATGGAAAATCAATTGAAGAGGTAAAAGCTGAAGATCCAGATGGATACCAAGCTTGGCTCAATTCTTCATCGTATGCTCCGGGTGGAGGAGAGTCCTATGACGATGCCTCAATTCGAATCGATGAAGCCATCAACAAGTTGGTCTCCGAATATCCCGGAAAGAAGATCATCGTTGTTACTCACAATGGCGTGGTAAAAACTGCTGCAAAATTGGCAGTTGGCGCGCCGAACGATGCTGTATTCCATATGGATGCAACACCGTGTTCAATATCGTCCATATCAATCTGGCCATCTGATGGCCTCCGCGCGCTGCGATCATTTAACGAAAGAGGTCACTTACGTTGATAACTACTACCGAGTGGATATTCACGATCGGTTTTCTGGCAGCTGTCATAATCTTTGACCTCACCTTTGCAATCATCCGCCGCAATAAGAACACCTCTTTTGCAGAAGCGAGCATCTGGACGGCGCTCTATGTTGGTTTTGCAATTGGCTTCGGAATATTTCTGCCCCATTGGGCCAATGATGAACTACAAAAAGAGTATTTCGCAGGTTGGTTAACCGAGTATGCGCTCTCTGTAGACAATATCTTTGTCTTTATTATTTTGCTGGCAAACCTCAAAGTCCAGAAAGAGAAACAACAACTAGTTCTCTTGCTCGGAATTCTATTAACCATTGGTATCCGCGGATTGCTAATTCCACTAGGGGCAACCGTCGTTTCACATTTCAGTAGCGTCTTCTATGCATTCGGCGCCTTCTTGATTTACACCGCTTACAAGTTAATTAATGAAGAGGAAGAGGTTGAGTACGAAGAAGGCAAAGTCGTAGCTGCTCTCAAAAAGCGAGGACTCAGCACTTTTAGTATCGCCCTCATCGCCCTTGGACTTGCAAACCTGGTCTTCTCTCTCGATTCAATTCCTGCAATCTTCGGTCTTACACATAGCGCATACATCGTCACAACAGCTAACATCTTTGCGCTCATGGGCCTACGCCAGCTCTACTTCTTGCTTGAAGGTTTACTTTCACGTCTGATCTATCTCTCTCGTGGACTTTCATTTATCTTGGCATTTATCGGAGTCAAGATGATTCTCGAAGCACTTCATGGAAGCGGATT
>JBDKLT010000045.1:0-9292 GCA_039795495.1 Actinomycetota bacterium
GCGTTCTTTGCAATAGCTTTGTCGAAGCCTGTCATCTGGTGAACAACTAGCCCGCGATCATGGGCTTCAATCGAGAGCTGAGCTACTGAAAGTCCACAGTCGTACTGGTAATCAGCGTGTGGAGTTCCATCACCCTTTACGGTCTTTGAAGTTACAAGGATCAGAGCAGATGCGCTCTGTGCCCACTTCTGGTTGAACTCACCTAGCGACGAGAGAATCTGTCCGAAGACCTCATCGCCTCGCTTTCCTACGAAGTAGCGCCATGGCTGACCATTAAATGCCGATGGTGCCCAGCGGGCCGCTTCAAGGATTGCAATCAGATCATCATTGGAAATAACCGCATTCGCATCGAGTGAACGTGGGCTGCGGCGGGTAGCGATAATTTCATTGACGGGAATTGATGTCACTGCTCTCATAGATATGACTCTACTAGTCCTATATGGTGAGCGCATGTCGATTTCGGAGTGGATACATCACACTGCCGATTCACTTGTTGCCCATAACTTGCATATACCGCTCTTTTTTCTACTTTTGGTCTTTGCATTTGCAGAGGCTGCAGCATTTGTCGGTTTCATTCTTCCCGGGGAAACCGCTCTAGTAATTGGCGGAGTACTCGCTCATGCAGGTGTCTGGAATCTCTGGATATTTCTAGGGGCGGCAATTGTTGCTGCTATTGCCGGAGATTCGGTTGGATATGAAGTTGGAAAACACTTCGGCCCTCGCATTAAAGAGAATCGATTTGGACGATTGGTCGGCGAAAAACGTTGGCGGTTAGCTGATGCCATCTTTACTCGTTACGGTGGCGGAGCGATCTTCTTTGGAAGAGCACAAGCCCTGCTTCGCGCACTAGTTCCAGCTCTTGCTGGAATGCATAGAGTTCCTTACCGAACATTTCTTAAGTGGAATGCTGCTGGCGGAATTCTCTTCTCAACCGTAGTCGTTCTACTGGGATACCAATTCGCCAGTTCTTTATCGACACTTGAAAAGTATCTTCGCTATTGGGCAATTTTCTTCCTCGCGATAGCGGTCGCAGTAGTTCTCTATCTCAAGCGAAAACTAGAACAATTCATAGAAAAGCCGGGAACGAATTAGTTTTACTTTGCCTTCTTCGTATTAATAATCTCGGTCTTATGGCCATAGGCCTTCTCTGCAATCTCTTTGCGTCGCGCAACATATGAATCTGAAGCACCTGTAATGAGGTGTTCAAAGCGAGCGGAACCCTTTATAAGCGGATGTAGCTCTGCTGCTGTTGTTTGTGAACCCCATACTGGCGGATCTTGCTTCACAACGTTTACAACAATATGTGGATTAATCATGCGATAAACCAATCCCAGTCGGCGCAGACCCATATATGCGAGGTGACGCTTTCCGCGGTTGATATGTTCCTGAACCTTCAGGCGGTTATAGGTAAACCATGAAGGGCGCTTAGGTTCTTCGCGAGTAGCAAGTTCGAAGAGAATTTTTGCAATCTCTTCGCCGCCAGAAGTTTCCGGAAGCTCCGCACACTTTGCAGCTAACTTCGAGCGAACCTCTGGGTCTTGCAATTTCTTAACTGCAGCAGTGATGTCATGAAGGTCTGCTTGATTTCCACGGATGGCATAACCGAAGTCGTGGCACCACTGTGCCCGAGCCTCTTGATCATCTGTTCCGCGGATATTTGAGATAAATACCGTTGGCAAGCACGCTGGAAGATTTTCGTGGACTCCGTTGTACCCCGTTGCAGAGACTCCAGCATCAAATGCGTGCAATACGCGCGCAAGAGGGAAGTGGCGAACTACGCGAATATCAAGGCCGTCGGGGGCGAGTGACTTTCCATCTTTATCAACTGGCTGCTTGGTAAGAATTACCTGGAGATCCTTCCATCCAAGGAGGCCGGAAAGTGCCGCAGTTAGTTTCTCGTTGACATCGCTATCTCCTGTGCCGAGCTGAACAAGAACTGCAGGACGCTTGAGATCTAGACCAAGAACCTTGCGTGCTTCATCGCGTGAAAGCGCACTCTCTTTCTTAAAGAGTGAAACCGGTGAGGTCAGAGTTGCATCTTTTCGAGTAGATGTTGGACCAAAGTCATATGCACGAGCGATATCGCCAGGTTCGACGATGTAATCCATCATTTTTGATTGCATTCCTAGGACAAAGCGTTGTGGCTTCTTCTGCCATAAGCCTCGACGTACCCAGACAAGAGCCAACTTGGGATGTGAAAACTTTGCGGCAATAACACCTGGATATGGAACTACTCCATCAAATGACATGACTGTTGCACCAGTCTCATCGACAAGTGCCATCAAGCGATCACGAAGATAGTCATCCCATTTCTCGCGCTCCATCCAACCCCGATCGCGACCAGGAATGTATTCCACACGAATTCCTAAATACTCTGGAATCTCCGCAATTCCACCGGCCATGGAAACGATGATCGGGTTTGCATACTTCTTCAGCTCCAGCGCAATTGCACTTGCGCGAGCCAAATGACCCATTCCTACGCCATTGCTCGTAGCAAGGATGATTGTTGGCTTATTCATGATGGTTAAGGCTACCAATACTTCTTAGTATTGAGTTTAATTAGCTCTATGCCTCAGCCCATTCACCCCACAAAAACTCGTCTCATTGAAACCACTTCTGAGATTTTAGAGACGAAGTTTCCAGAAGATATTGCGGTGGATGAGATTCTTGATAAGTCAGGAATCTCAAAAGGAAGCCTGTACCACCACTTTGAGGATCTGGGTGAACTACTGGAAGCTGCACAGGTTCAACGTTATGCCGCCTGGGTCGATCGAAGTATCGGATTAATAGTTCCTGTCTTATCCGGAGCTAAAACGCGCGATGACATTATTGAAGGTCTGCGTGTTCTCACTAAGTACACACAATCTGAGGAGTACCGCGTTGTCCGATTCTCTCGCGCAAGAACGCTAGCGAATTCTGAAACATCTCAACGTTTTCAAAAGGCGCTCGGAATTGAACAAGAACGTCTTACATCCGCATTGGAAGATTTAGTTGCAGAAGCCAAGAACAAAGGTCTCTATCGCGCGGATTTGGATGCACGTGTAGTTGCAGTCTTTATTCAGAGTTACACACTAGGAAAAATCGTCGATGACATCGTTCCTAATCCTGTTATGCAGGAAAAGTGGGACGAATTCATCGTAAATATGCTTATCGCCACGATGGTTTCGCAATAGTTGCAACTTTATTGGCCATCGGAGATAATTCTCCAACGCGTTTAACGACGTGGTTTAAAGGAGAGTACAGAACAAAACCGCTTCTAAGTTAGAGGCTTTTGTAGTACAGCGTTACAAATGACAACATCACATACGATGAAGGCACCACACGCCAATACATATCGTCGAGTTCCAGCAACATCCCAGCCAATTTCTCCCGAAAAGGTCGCATCAGTTCTTGCCGCCGAGTGGGAGCTCTTCACTAAGAACACCAAGGCATCAGAGGCAGAGAGCAAGCGCGCCTTTAGCTCACTCCCCCTTGGCGTGACATCTAGCTTCCAGCACTGGGATCCATATCCAATTTCAATCGAGAGCGCAGAAGGCGCTTACATGACCGATGTTGACGGTCGTAAGTTGCTCGACCTCTCGATGGGCTTCGGTGCAATGCTCGCCGGCCACCTCAACCCAGTTGTCGTTGAGGAGATCGAATCTTCGCTCAAGCGCGGAATGCTCTTTGTGACACCTTCTCCAACTTCAACCGATGCAGCAGAGCGCATCTGTAAGCGCTTTGGTATCGACCAAGTCCGATTTACCAACTCTGGTACCGAATCGACGATGTACGCAGTTCGTGTAGCGCGTTCTGCAACAGAGAAGATGGGCATCCTCAAGATCGAGGGTGGCTACCACGGTAGCTACGACCCATTTGTGGTTTCTAGCAAGCCACCAATCGACAAGATTGGTAAGGCAGATAAGCCAACTCCTTACATCGATTCAAATCTCGTTCCCGGAGATATCTACGTTGTACCTTTCAATAACATCGATGCACTCGAGAAGATGTTTAAGAAGAATGCAAAGAAGCTTGCTTGTTTCATCGTTGAACCAGTTCTAGAGAACCTTGCAATTGTTCTCCCTGATGCTGGCTACCTTGAACGCGTTCGCGAACTCTGCGATCAATACAACGTTGTTCTCATCTTCGACGAAGTAAAGACTGGCTTAACAGCCGGTGCGCACGGTGCAGCGATGCGTCTTGGAGTAAAACCTGACTTAATTACACTTGCTAAATCAATTGGAGGCGGGCTTCCACTTGCTGCGTTTGGCGGCAAGAAGAAGTACATGGATTTTGTTACCAATAACAAAATGGCACACTTTGGAACATTCAATGGAAATCCATTGGCTATGGCCGGTGTGCGTGCAATTGATCGTATAGCGACTACTGAGACTCTTGGCGCTGCTGAAGACCTTAACTATCAGGCACTTGAGCGCATCAGCGACATCATTGACGAATACCAACTTCCAGCACACACCGTTGGTTTTGGTGTAAAAGGTTGTGTCACTTGGTCTACTGCGCCGGTGCGTAATTACCGCGACTACAAGGCGACTGACTTCGGTGTTGCAGAAGCACACTGGCTCTTCGCACTCAACCGTGGAATCATCACCCCCCCAGGACTTGATGAACAGTGGTTGATTTCGCTCGCACATACTCAGACAGAAATCGACATCTTGGTCGATGACTTCGCAGAATTCGCTAAAGCCCTAAGAAGTTAATAACAAGCAGAACGAGAGAAACGGAAGTCCTGACAATGGAGTCAGCACTAGATACCGCGTTACGTCAGTTGGGTCGAGCAGTAGAACAGCTCGAGCTGTCAGAGAACGAGTGGCAGACCCTTGCTACCCCTCGCCGCATCCTCGAAGTTGCTGTTCCACTTCGTCGCGATAATGGAAGCGTTGAGATGTACAAGGGCTTCAGAGTTCAGTACTCAACAACTCGTGGTCCATCAAAGGGTGGCGTTCGCTTCCACCCTGATATCGATATGGATGAAACCGTTGCTCTTGCCATGCTGATGACATGGAAGTGTGCACTTACCAATCTTCCTTACGGTGGAGCAAAGGGTGGAATTGCAGTCGATCCATCAACTCTCTCTGTCATGGAGAACGAACGCTTAACGCGTCGCTATACATCAGAGATTTTGCCTATCATCGGTCCAGAACGCGATATTCCAGCACCTGATGTTGGAACCGATGAACGCAACATGGCGTGGATGATGGATACCTATTCAGTGAATGCTGGTTACTCAGTTCCTGGCGTTGTCACAGGTAAACCAATCTCACTGGGGGGTTCACTCGGTCGTACATCAGCAACTGGTGATGGCGTTGCAATCTCCACACGTGAAGCACTTATTGCAAAGGGAATTAACCCACTCGGTGCGACAGTAGCTATTCAAGGCTTCGGAAAAGTTGGTTATTGGACCGCTGTTGGATTAGAGAAGATGGGTCTCAAGATTGTTGCAGTCAGCGATGTTCACGGTGGAGTCACTGGATTTAACTCTGTAGAACAACTCTGGAACCACTTCAAGAATAACGGCAATCTTGATGCACCAGGAACTGATCGCCTTACAAATGAAGAGCTCTTGGCTCTCGAGGTAGATGTATTGATTCCTGCGGCACTTGCCGATGCAATCACTGCAAAGAGTGCGCCAACAATTAAAGCGAAGATTGTTGTTGAAGGAGCGAATGCTCCGACCACACCAGAAGGAGATGCAATTCTGAAAGATAAGGGAGTTCTAGTTGTTCCCGATATCTTGGCAAATGCCGGTGGTGTAATCGTCTCTTACTTCGAATGGGTTCAAGATAAACAGGCCTTCTTCTGGGATGCCGATGAGATTTATCAGAACCTCGATTCACAACTGATGAAGGCAATTCGAGAAGTTGAAGCGATGTCTAGTGAAAAGTCTGTTACCTGGCGAGAGTCAGCTATGATGATTGGTGTTAAGCGCGTTGCCGAAGCCCACAAGCTTCGCGGCCTCTATCCATAAATCCTTACAACTGCCAGGCTCGCACTCCACCTGATACTCCTGCCGAGTTAGGAACGATGACCACGTCATCTCCCATCAGTAATAGATCTCGCTGAACGATGTTGTGTGAATTTCCACCACCAATATAAAGGCGGTCCCAAAGAAATACTGGGCGAAGCTCTGAAACCATCAATCTAACTCTGCGAGACCAGAATGTATTTCCCATTCTTTTTCGCTCTCGCTCTCCTATCCAGGTGTCATATGTTGTATTTCTACGCACCGTTGCATGCGACAGTTCAAAGTGAGGCGAAAGCTTTCCTCCATGGAATACTGCAAAACCTAGTCCGGTACCTAGGGTCATAACAATTTCTAAACCAGTACCCGTAATTACGCCAGCAGCATGAACCTCGGCATCATTGAGCACCTTCACAGGTATTCCGAGGCTCTTTGTTATTGCAGCTTGTGCGTCAAAACCCCACCACTCTTCTTTGAGTTCAGGAGATAGCTTTGTGTGAGGCCCAGCTTCATTGATGTAGTGCGGTGTAGCAACGACTACACCGTTTCGAATCATGCCAGGAATTCCAACCGTCGCTCTGCTTGCTTTCGGTAGCGAAGATGCAATCTCTGAGATGGTTTCAAGAAATCTCTCTGTTGTCAGAGGGTAAGGAGTTTCGATGCGATTTG
This sequence comes from Actinomycetota bacterium, assembly GCA_039795495.1. Classification (GTDB taxonomy): domain Bacteria; phylum Actinomycetota; class Actinomycetes; order Nanopelagicales; family Nanopelagicaceae; genus Planktophila. The sequence goes on from JBDKLT010000045.1 coordinate 6,629, forward strand.
GAGCTGCATGCATGGTTCCTGCTGAATCCAGGACGCAGCTCTTGATAAAAGAGCCCCCGCAATCGATTGATAATGTGAAATCGCTCATCGCTAATGCCTCCTGGCGAAGATTTTGAGAATTGGCCTCTCCACTAAGTAAAAGCTCAGTGCGGCTATAGTGAGTAATTTACCTAGAAACAGTGGGATATTGGTGATTGCCTGAATCGTGAAGTGATCAGTTGAGAAAAAGATCATTGGTAAATGCCAGATATAAATCGAATATGAAAGTAGCCCAATCCAAGCTAGAGGCGCAAAGCTGAGGATCACCTTTATACCGCGCGCAATTCGATAGCGCTGAGTGACAGATGAGGAGAGTTGAAGAATCAGAAGTCCAGTAGCAAGTCCGGCTAACGGTGGGAATTGAAAACTAATTGCTCCATAAATTAGGGCGACTAGGACAGTTAGTGATACGTAGTAGAAACGACCCACCAGCTCTTCGAGCTGAGAGATATTCAAAGCAATGAGAGCGCCAACTAAAATAATGCTCGGCCTGAATACAACTAGATTAAATATGCCGTCTGCATTGAAATTGAACGTTGGAGCACTTTCATTAAGCGCAATGCACCAGATAACGCCTAGCCAAACAGTTAAAAAGAAAGAGAGACTTTTCTTAGTGAAAAACTTAAGGCCTAATAAGAGAATCAGCGGAAATATTAAGTAGAACTGCTCTTCCGCAGATAGTGACCACATCGGCCCAAATAATCCACCCCATGGCCAGAAATTCTTAATGTAGAGAATTGTATGAATAGCCGGAGTGCGATCAAGAAACTGATAATCGTTTCGAAGGTAGAAACTTAACCCGAGTGTGCTCAAAAGCAATATCGGATAGAGGCGAGCTACTCGTCGAAGGTAGAACCGACGTAACTTAATACCTTCATTACGGTACTTGAGCAGAATCTGGGTGATGAGAAATCCGGAAAGTACAAAGAAGATATCTACTCCGAGAAAGCCTCTGCCGCCAAAGTAGTGAGCTCCGACGTAGTCAAAGTGATGAAAGACAATCACAACAATGGAGAGGCCACGAATTCCATCTAACTCCGGGCGATAGTTAATGCTCTGGCCACGAACCACTGAAGGGATATGCGTGAGCTTTCGCAAAGATTTCATCTGAGTATTAAAACAGTATGGGAATTAATAAGAAATAAGTTAGTTATTTCTTTCGCTTTTTCCGGTAAATAATCCCACTGAACGAGATGAGAATGAGGATTCCAACCCAATTCCAGAAGCTAATCGGAAACGGTTTGTGTGGGTTCAATGGAGCTGCCTCTTCCGAATAAGTTGGAAGAGATACCCGGGCAACTACGCTCGCATGATCACTCGGCCAGAGACCATTTTCCGGAGGTGTATTTCCAACAATTTTCGAGCTCACTACTTCCGCGCCGTTCTTAAGGAATATGTAATCCAGGCGATCTGTAAAGCCGCGGTTGTTGCCCATCTTTTGCGCTGCTTTAAATCGCTTCTCATCTGGACCTGTCAGCAATGCGTTCATTCCCCAGGTGAAGTTCTCTCCCTTTTGAGCATCGGGACCTGCATCAAGGAATCCGCCATTTCGCATCACCCAATAAGCGTTACATGTATCGATTGCAGTATTCAATGACGGTTTTTCTACCTGCGCTCCACAAGCTTTGCTCGCTTCAGGCTGACCGCCCGGATTGCTTTCGCTATTCGGACGCGGGTCTCGTGGATCTGAGTTGAAATCACCGATGACGATGGTAGGCATCTTGGTTGACGATAAATCTTGAATGAGTTGCTTTGCTTGCAGAACAGAATTAGGAACTTTGTTGCTATCCCATAGTGATTCAAGATGCGTCGACACAACACGAATATTTGAACCGTTGTATTCAATATCAGCCCAGGTGTAGCCACGATAAATCGTCATAATCTTAGGAATGATGCTGTAGCTTGTTTCATACTCAGAATTTCCAACTTTAATAATTCTCGATGCGATTTCCTTCTTCACAACGAGCGCATCGCCAATTTCAAAACCACAAGCAGCGCGATCGCTTCCAAAGAGCGGTTGGAAGGTATCTGGATCTGAGACCATAGTGAGGTATGGAATAGCCGGAATCGAATACCCAATATTGAGGGCATCTATCCCATCTTTACTCGCCAATACATACTCATGACCAAGTTTTTTTGTCGCCTCCAAGAATTGTTTAGTGAAGTCAAAAACGATTACCTTCTTGCTCCATAAATTCTTCTTGCAATACCAATGTGTGGCTTCTTGTAACCCAATCACATCCGCATTCTGCGAGATAACTTCCTGTGCTAAGACTGGTGCTCGCTTGGAGAAATCAGTGGCAGATACCTGACTCCACATAAATTGAGCGGCTGCTGAAAAGTCTGGAATCAGCTCCATCGCTACCCCAACATCTGCTCCGAGATAGAGGTTTCGTGACATCACAGTCAGCGGCTGTTGGGCTGCATGAACTGGAACGACCGAGGTAGCGGTGATGAGGAGTGCGAGCAGAATTTTTCGCATGGTTAAAGGGTATCCCTGGGAAAGAGAAAAGCCCCGGGTGTGAAAGGCACCCGAGGCTTAACTTGTGCGCGCGAAGGGATTCGAACCCCTAACCTTCTGATCCGTAGTCAGATGCTCTATCCGTTGAGCTACGCACGCTTATT
>JBDKLT010000046.1:0-6400 GCA_039795495.1 Actinomycetota bacterium
TTGTTGGTCACTCACAGACAAACCAGACAGGTATCGACCGTGCAAACGGCTTCATCAACCGCATCAAGAGCAAGTGGAAGAACGTAAAGCTTCTTACACCTCAGTACGCTGAAGGTGGAGACGCTCTCAAGGCACAGGACATCGTTGCTGCAGCTCTCGTTGCAAACAAGGACCTCAAGGGTGTCTACGGAACTAACGAAGGTGTTTCAATCGGAGCTGGACAGGCATTCAAGGCTGCAAAGCTTAAGAATGGTGCAGTTAAGTTGATCGGTTTCGACTCAGGAAAGCAGCAGATTGCAAATATCAAGTCTGGTCTTCAGACTGGTGCAATCACACAGAATCCAGTTGGAATCGGTGCTAAGACTGTCGAAGCTCTCGTTAACTACGTACGTAACAAGACAGTTCCAAAGAACCTTATCGACACTGGTTTCTACTACTACGATAAGAAGAACATCACAAAGCCAGAAATCGCGGCTGACCTTTACGAATAAGTCATCATTGACTAATTTGTAAAAAATTAAGACATGGTGGCCGGGAGCAATCTCGGCCACCATGCTTTATAAAACTTATTTAAATTTTCACTTTTAATAATTTCATTCAAGTAAAAATTAACTTTCGGAGTAAAAATGTCATCAGCACAACTCCTATCTGTATCGGGTGTGAGCAAGGAATTCCCGGGCGTTAAAGCGCTTAATAACGTTCACTTCGATCTCAATGAAGGTGAAGTCCACGCGATTGTCGGCGAAAACGGCGCAGGTAAATCAACACTTATGAAAATTCTCTCTGGGATCTACAAGAAGGATTCTGGAGATATTAAATACAAGGGCAACTCAGTAAATATCACGAGCCCATTCGAAGCCCAGAAGCTCGGAATCAGCATTATTCACCAAGAGCTCAACTTGATGCCGCACCTCACGGTTGCCGAGAATATTTTCATCGGGCGCGAAGATCGATTCCCAGGTGGCATATTTTTAAATAACAAGAAACTCGTCGCAGCAGCAGTGGCTCTCCTTAAAGAGCTCGAACTTAACCTTAACCCTAATGACATTGTTGGCGAACTCACTATTGCAAAGCAACAGATGGTGGAGATTGCTAAAGCTGTTTCATATCGAGGTTCAGTCATCATCATGGATGAACCAACATCATCACTTACTCCAGCAGAAACGGATGCGCTCTTTAAGATCATCCGCTCGCTTAGAGCTGCAGGAAAAGGTGTTGTCTATATTTCGCACCGTCTCGAAGAACTCGAGAAAATCACCGACCGCATCACAGTGCTACGCGACGGTGAATATGTGAAGACCCTTAAGACTTCAGAGACAAATATCCCTGAAGTTATCTCACTCATGGTTGGGCGCACAGTGGCTCAGGATCAACGCCCTGAAAATCGTGTAATCGGCAGCGATATCGTCCTCAAGGTCGAGGGTCTCTCAGATCTCCACCTTCTACGCGATATCTCGTTTGATCTTCGTAAAGGTGAAATCCTTGGATTTGCTGGTCTTATGGGCGCAGGTCGTACAGAACTCGCTCGTGCAATCATGGGTGCAGATCCAAAGACATCCGGAACAATTACATTGCACGGCAAAGAGACACATATCAAGCAACCATCTGATGCGGTTGCTGCCGGTATCGGTTACCTCTCAGAAGACCGCAAGCGCTTTGGTCTTCTGCTCAACCAAGATGTCACCTTCAATGTGATTTTATCTTCGATTCCTAGCTTCTCTAATAAGTTCGGATTCCTTAAAGTGAAATCGGCTGCCGGAATTGCTCGTAACTCAATTTCGCAACTTCGAGTTCGCACACCATCTGAGCGTCAATTTCTTAAGAATCTATCGGGTGGAAATCAGCAGAAGGTAGTTATCGCTAAGTGGCTCACACGCGATTGCGACGTTCTGATCTTCGACGAACCAACCCGTGGCATCGATGTGGGTGCAAAGGATGAAATTTATCGTTTGCTCACCAAGCTTGCTGAAGAAGGTAAGTCGATCATCATGATCTCCTCTGAACTTCCAGAAGTTCTACGTCTATCAGACCGCATCGCTGTCATGTGCGATGGGCGTTTGACGGGCATCATCGACAATAAGGATGCCAATCAAAATGTAATCATGGAACTTGCAACCAAGTTCAGCGACAAATTTACGACAGTTAACTAGTACGGGAAAAGAGAGAGAAATGTCAGATGTAACAACAGTCGAAGGCGGCAACAAGGTCACAGCCTTTATTCGTCGTGAAATCGGACGAGTCACAGCGCTAGCGAGCCTCGTCGTAATATTCACCTTCTTTACCGTCATGCGCCCTGTCTTCGCATCTTGGGCCAACGTCTCAGGCGGAATCTTGATGTCAACAACCGTTATAGGGTTGATGGCAATTGGAGTTACCTTCGTCATCATCACCGGCGGAATTGATCTCTCAGTTGGAACCTCAATGGCTCTAGTAGCTGTGATTACCGGTAAAACCATCATGAACCTACATCTCAATGTATGGAGTGGAATTCTTCTAGGAATGTTGGTCGGCACGATTCTTGGCGCAATCAACGGTCTGCTCATCACAGTTCTCAAGTTGCCACCTTTTATTGCAACTCTTGCAACGATGAAGGGCGCTCAAGGATTGGCTTTGATTATCTCTGACCTTAAGCCAATTCTCTTTGCATCAGATGTAAAAGGTTGGGACATGATTGCTCAAGGAAATATCGTTCCAAATCTTCCAAATGCAGTTCTCATTCTCTTGGTTGCTGCAGTTATCGCTTCAATCATTCTTAATAAGACAGTTCTTGGTCGCTACACATTTGCAATCGGCTCTAACACTGAAGCAACAAAGCTTTCAGGTGTCAAAGTTAATCGCTGGCTAGTAGCGATCTACGCTCTCTGCGGATTATTCGTGGGCCTTGGAGCAATCGTCATGACATCTCGCCTCGGTTCAGCACAACCAGACCTTGGCCTAGGTTACGAACTCGAAGCAATCGCTGCAGTCATCATCGGTGGAACATCGCTTCTTGGTGGAAAGGGAACTATCTCTGGAACCATCATCGGTGCGCTGATCATGTCAGTCTTGATTAACGGTCTTCGTATTCTCGAACTTCAGCAGGAATGGCAGTACGTCGTAGTCGGCGCTGTTATTTTGCTTGCAGTCTATGGAGATAACGTGCGTCGTCGTCGCGCAGGTGAGACTACGCATTAATCCTTGTAAATAAAAAATCCCTGTCGCATGGCGCGACAGGGATTTTTTTATAGCAAAGTTAATTAACGCTCTTCAAGATAGAGTGCGACAGAGTTAATGCACCAACGTTCGTCAGTTGGAACGTCGTAACCTTCACCCGAAAAGACATGGCCAAGGTGAGAATCGCACTTTGCACAACGAACCTCGGTACGAATTCGTGGAGCTAAAGAGCGATCTTCGAGGAGGCGCACTGAATCTGCCTCTGTAGGAGCATAGAAAGATGGCCATCCGCATCCGGAGTGAAACTTAGTCTCTGATTTAAAGAGTTCATTTCCACATGCTTTACAGCGGTAAGAGCCAACTTTGTCAGTATCGGTGTATTCACCTGTGAATGGACGTTCAGTGGCACCTTTACGGAGCACTTCATATGAAATTGGGTCCAACGTTTCAGCAAGCTTTGCCTCATCGAGGTTAGCTGGATTTGAAATGTCTTCCATATTTTTTACTCCTTGTAAGTGGACTGCTGATACTACTTGTTCCAGGCTAGAACTTTCTTTTCGATTGTCGCCAGGGCTACATCTGAAATCTTGCCCAAGATAGCGAGCGAAATAATGGCAAAGATGACGATATCTGTGCGAGCAGAACTCTGACTATCGACAAGCAAGAATCCAAGACCCTTTGCACTTGCAATCAACTCTGCGGCCACTAGAAAGAGCCAGCTTTGAGCCAAGCCAAGTCGTAATCCCGAGAAGATTTGTGGTGCGGCTGCTGGAAGATAAATTCCTTTAATGATCGCCCAACGCTTAAGGCCATAGGCGCGACCTACCTCAACGAGATGGCGATCGACGTTCTTAATACCGGAGACAACCGTTGTGAAGATTGGAAAGAAGGCTCCAATCGCAATGAGGGTGAGTTTAGGGGTCTCACCAATTCCCAACCAAATAATGAGCAGTGGCACCCATGCGAGTGATGGAACAGCGCGAATCGCTTGGAGCGTTGGAGTAATGGCGCGATTAATTGTTTTGTTGAGTCCAGCGAGTGAACCTAGGATTAAAGCAATCGCTCCCCCGATGAAATAGCCAAGAGCAACTCTCTGCAAGCTTGCACTGATATTCCACCATAGTTGATCTCGTTGATCGAGTTCGGACCAGACTTTTAATACAGAAGAAGGCTTAGGAAGTTCGCTCTCCGCAAAAGTCTCGTTGCCAGTGAAGTAAATCCACACGGCAAAGAGAAGGATTGGTAATACCAATCCAAGTGCGAAATTCCTAAGCTTTCTCTGCATTATTTAATCTCTACTTCTTCAACGCCGTGATCGCGAAGGAAGTGTCGTACAAGGTATCGAGCGCCTTCGTTGCATCTGCTTGAGAACGCACTTGAGCATCATCGACAAGAGTAGAAAGGATGTCAGAGAGCACTTTCTTCTGGATTGCATTTGGCACCAACGGTACATTGACTTTTGTGCGTTGAGTTAGAACTGTCTTTGCAACATCGAGATCGATCTTGGCTGAAGTAGACAGGATTTGAGCTGCTTTATCTGGATTACCAAGGATCCAGGTACGAGCCTTCTGGTAGTTCTTAAGGACAGTCACAGTTGTTGCTGCATTCTCTTTCAAGAAATCTTCACGTGCACTGATAATTCCCCAAGTATTAAGGGCTTTGTTCTCAAAGATGATCTTTGAACCATCGACTTTAACTGTTTGAGAAGTAATTGGATCAAGCCCTGACCAGACATCAACGTCTCCACGAAGAAGAGCTGCTTTCCCATCAGCATGTGCCAAGTTGACGATAGTGACATCCTTTGCGGGATCTAGGTTCTGCTTATGCAATACCTGAAGTAGGAAGAAGTAAGGATCTGTGCCCTTCTGTGCTGCAATCTTCTTGCCCTTGAGTCGTGAAACTTTAATGGTTGAGTTTTTCGCTACGACAAGTGCTGCCCAGTTTGGTTGGCTAAATACACCGATTGATTTGATTGCTACTCCGTTTGCGCGAGCAACATATGCGGCTACACCAGCCGAAGACCCAATTTGTATCGCATTTGCATTGAGGTTTTGAATTGCGGCAGCTGATCCTGCTGAGTAAACCCAATTTACTTTGATATTTGATTTAGCAAGATCGGCTTCGAGCCAACCTTGATCCTTGATGACAAGGCTCAGTGGGTTCCAGTTGGCATAGTCGAGGTTGAGAGTTGTAACTCCTGCTGCCTGTGCAGGAACTGTCGGCGCCGTAATTCCTACGAGGGCGCCAATAAGGGCAGTAATAAATAGCTTCTTCTTCATTGTGATAAAACCTTTCAAAATAAAATAATTAAGAGTGAATTCCGAAAATCTTGTAGAGCTCTGTTCGAACTGATGCCACTGCCGCGTCTTTGCGATCTCGTGGGTGTGGAAGATTGATATCAAAAGTAGCTTTAACGCCTGTGCCGCGTTCGCCTAGAACGACTACTCGGTCTGCGAGATAGAGAGCTTCATCGATATCGTGAGTAACAAGAACGATTGTTACTCCAGTCTTTTCGACCACTTGCGATAGAAGATCTTGCATCTGCAATCGAGTGAGTGCGTCTAGCGCTGCTAGCGGCTCATCGAGAAGGAGTACTGAAGGCTCCGAGATCAGAGCTCTTGAGAGAGCTACTCGCTGTGCCATACCGCCAGAGATCTGACGTGGAAGACACTGCAAAAACTCTCCGAGTCCAACTTCTGCAAGGAGTTGTGCTGCTTTTCCGTTGTCCTTTTCTCCACGTAGCCCCAATTCAACATTCTGAAGAATTGTGCGCCACGGTAGAAGTCGAGGCTCTTGAAATACGATCGAACATCGCTCATCGAGGCCAACGATGCGGCGTGCATCGATCGTTACCTCGCCGCTTGATGGTTTTTCTAGCCCGGCAATAAGGCGAAGCAGTGTTGACTTACCGCAACCGCTTGGCCCAAGAAGTGCAATGACTTCTCCGGAGTTGATTTCAAGATTGATGTCATTAATGACGGCAAGTTCTTTTCCTCGACGAGTAAATGACTTTGATAAATTCTTTAATGAAACGTTTGCAGCATCAGTCTTATGGATGACTGCCTCTGCATATGTAGTGCTCATATCTTCTCCCTCATCGTTACTAGCATTAGCACCGTTTTTGGTTATCGGTTGCTGCGACTTCACTGAGCTAGTTCTCTCAGTCGCTCTTGATGTGTGGCAAAAAGTAGCGTTTAATACTCACAATTGCAAATTTAGGTAACACTGTTGTTGCGAAATGATTGCA
>JBDKLT010000047.1:0-12483 GCA_039795495.1 Actinomycetota bacterium
ATCTACGACGTCGAGAATGTTCATGGTGATTCCTGTTCATTACTTATCTATTAAGCACGGTTTTGACCGCGCAGACTGCGTATCTTGCCACAGAAGGGGCTCTGAGCGTAAATCGGCTCAAACCCCCGCCTGATCTACGCGTGGAGGTTGAGGAATGACTCCAATTCGGCAAAGAGCGTCGGGCCAGCGGTGAGGGTGGCCATCGTCGCCCCACTGCCGTAGGTCGCAAACCGTGCGCCTGCTTCTGTGGCGACAAGGGAAGCTGCAGCCCAATCCCACTCTTTGAGTCCATCTTCGAAATATCCATCGAGTGCGCCCATAGCGACGGAGCAGATATCTACCGCTGCTGCACCATTGCGTCGAATATCGCGAACGAGAGGAAGTGCGCGCGAAACGTTTTCGATCTGTCTTGTGCGATGTGCAACGTCATATTGAAAACCTGTTCCAAGTAGCGCGCGATTAAATTCAACGGGTTCGTTGGTGCGAATCTTGGATCCATTAAAGAATGCGCCACCCCCGCGATGAGCCCACCACGTGGAATTAATCGTTGGTGCGGTAACGACTCCCACGACAGTTCCATCACGATCTTTTGCAGCGATTGAAACATTCCATCCAGGAAGCCCATAGAAATAATTAACTGTGCCATCGAGTGGGTCGATAACCCATGTAATGCCAGATCTACTTTCGATATCAGCGCCCTCTTCACCGATCATTCCATCATCGGGGCGAGCGGCCAGAATTGATTGAACAATGAAATGTTCTGCTTTCTTATCCATCTGAGTGACGATATCTATCGCCGTAGATTTCTCTTCGATTTCGAAGGCAGCTGGTCTATCCATCAGGAGGGCTGCCGCATCTGCGCCAATTTTCTGCGCTAAATCAAGGAGCTCCTCATACATAGTTCGATTCTAGAGGGTCAATCTCTCGAAAAGTTGGTGCCCCATCCGTTATTCTCGCCTCCATGAGTGAGCTTCGTTTAACTGGAAAGACTGAGGATGGCAACCACCTCGCGCTCGTCGATGGCGATGGCGCTGAATACTCTCTTCGAATTAGCGACACACTCCGCGCAACAGTCAACCAACCACGGCTCACATCCGTTCCATCTGGTGATGCATCTGAAACTATCTCAGTAAAAGAAATCCAACGCAGATTACGGGCAGGCGAATCTTTCGAACAGATCGCTCGCGAAGGCCAGACCACAGTCGATAAGGTCGAACGTTTCTCTGGTCCGATCATGCAGGAACGTGAATACATTCTCTCCAACGCGCGAGCTTTGGTGATGCGTAAAGATGTTCATCGCTCAGATCTCACCTTTGCAGATGTCGTCGTTGCCAAGCTTGCTCCTCGTGGCGTAGATACCGACCAGATTTCCTGGAATACATGGCGCTTGCCTGATAGCACGTGGCATATCGAACTTCACTATCCAAACCGCGATGGAAACGGCATTGCAACATGGAACTTCGACCTCTCACGTCGCGCGCTCGATGCATCAGATGACAATGGCGCTTGGTTGATCGATGAAGAACCACCTGCACGGGTTTCAACTCCTGCAATGATTTACGCCGAACCAACGCATCCTTCACGTATTGAAGAACCTAAGGAAGAAATCTCTATTCCACGAATCGCAGATATCTTCGAACCAGTTGAAGAAAAGCCTGAAACTCCACGTCTTGCAGTGATTCGTGAAACTCCATCTGCAGCAGATTCTCAAGACGGTATTACAGCTCGAGCAAAAGTTCCTTCTTGGGATGAAATTATGTTCGGCCGTAAAGCTGAAGACGATTCAGATAACAACGCGTAATAACGGCACTGACGATTCAATAACGCTATCGCCACCATGGTGGCCGATCATTGCGCCCTCTTTATCTGCGCGTGCTGGATCAAGCAGCACAATATTTTTACGGGCAATCGCAATGACATCGCCAATACGATCTGCCGCATCGAGAGTTACTTCAGGACCGAATAAACCAGCATCGATAGCGCTCTGTTTCGAATACATCGAGACCTTATCCCCCAGCGCGCTCTGCCAACGAGCAATCACCTCTGCCGCTGCAGCGCTATTGGAAAGGTAGAGATGGCGCATACGTGGTTCGCCGGCGATGACAGAGATATCAATGTCTAAATCATTCTCGGTGCCGATGATGTATTTCTCATCAACATTGATCATTCCGTGGTCGGCTGTCACCCAGATTCGTGTACCTCGTGGCAAAGTCGTAATCAACTTCTGAACTAATTGATCCACGCTCGTAAGTGCGGCAATCCATTTCTCAGAACCAACTCCATCTGAGTGTCCTGCAGAGTCAAGATCATTCACATAGAGATAGACAAATGATGGAGATGTCTGAAGTGCTGCGATAGTTTCAGAGATTAAATCTGCAAGGATATTTGCTCCCTTGTAATTAGCTCCACGAAATACAGCGCGAGTAAATCCAGTATTTTCATAACGCTTCGCAGCAACGTGTGTCGTGGCGATTCCAGCAGTGGTGCCTCGTTCGAAGAGAGTGGGTACCGGTTGCCACATCACAGGATCTACGCGCTCATCCCATTTAAGCGAGTTGAGGATTCGACCACCGCTTCGTGGGACTTGGACTGTGTATCCCAACATTCCGTGTGCCCCTGGCATCTGCCCTGTTGTCAGAGTTGCAAGGCTCGTCGCTGTTGTCGATGGAAACGAAGTAGAGATTTTTCCATGAAGCGCCATGGCTGCAAGAGTTGGTGCATGCTCTGAGAAAGTCTCGAGAACATCTGCTCCTAAACCATCGACAAGAAAAAGAAGTTCACGACCAAAGGGACTTTCACCACAATCAATCAGATCTTGCGCGGAATCTAAACCTAAACTCGCAAAAATCGAGGGCATGATCTGAGCTAAATGCACCGCGCTATCTTCTCACGGGTATTGTTGCCACTATGAACTCGTACCAATTTGTTCCTTCTCCAGAAGTTGCTGAGGCGCTGAAAAAAGGCTCACCCATTGTTGCGCTCGAGTCCACGATCATTAGCCATGGCTTGCCTCGTCCATCTAATTTAGAGGTAGCTCGCGACGTTGAAAATATTGTGCGACAGCGTGGCGCAACTCCTGCAACTATCGCAATTCTCAATGGAAAAGTCTGTATCGGACTCACCGATGCCCAACTCGTAGAAATTGCAAACCGTGACGATATCGCCAAAGCATCTAGCCGCGACCTCGCAATTATTGCGGCAACTGGAAAATCAGCTGCCACCACAGTTGCGGCCACGGCGCATCTTGCTGTTCTTGCAGGAATCCATATATTTGCAACCGGTGGTCTTGGCGGAGTACATCGTGGCGCCAATGAATCATTCGACGAATCAGCAGATCTGACTGCGCTTTCGAATCTAGATATCACCGTTGTCTGCGCAGGAGTGAAATCTATTCTTGATGTTGCAGCAACTCTCGAGCGCCTTGAAACTCTCGCCATTGGATTGGTTGGCTATAAGACAACTCACTTCCCTGGTTTCTATCTCACTGATTCAGGTTTTACTCTTGAGCATCAAGTCGATAGTGCTGCTGAAATCGCGGCAATCATCCATGCACGTCACGATCTTAAAACGGATGCACATGCACTCATCGTGGCTAACCCTGTTGAGAAAGAGATGAATCGCAAGCGCCACGATGAAATTCTCAAGAGTGGTCTCGAAGGTGCAGCGCGAAATGGCATTATCGGCAAGGCGGTCACTCCATATCTGCTCGAGCATTTCCACACTGCATCTGAGGGCGAATCACTCGCGGTCAATATTGAAATCATCAAATCTAACTCAGCACTCGCTGCCGATATTGCAGTAGCTGCGAATAGGTAGTCATGACTGCAAAAGTTCTCTGCATCGGTGATGTGATGCTCGATGTTGTGACAAAGATTGATGTCCTTCCATCGCAGATCAACTATGGCAGCGATACGCCAGCAAAGATTTCTACACATGGTGGAGGCGCTGCAGGAAACGTTGCAGCGTGGCTTACTCGTACCGATGCGCGAGCAACCATCGTGGGCCACGTCGGAAATGATTCTGCAGGTGCGGCCCTAGTTTCAGAGTTCGATGCGCTGGGGGTTCGCCATCACAATTTAGTTGTTGATGATGGCCATTCAGGCGTTGTTGTTGTCCTTGTCGATCCGACAGGTGAACGCACAATGTTTCCCGATAACGGAGCAAACTCCGGACTTCATATCGGAGATCTTCCAGAGCTTGAAGGATTTAACGCAGTCTATATATCTGGATACTCTCCGCTTGATCCGCTCTCTCTTGTTGGTATCAAAGAGATGATCACCAAGATTAGGGCAGCAGGGCTTCCGATCTTCTTTGATCCAGCATCTGTGGGCGGAATGAAAGAGGTTCCGATTGCAGAAGTGAAATCGTGGTTACCTCTGATGGATGTCATTCTTCTCAATGAAGAAGAGGCAACGTATCTCACTGGCCAGACAGATATCGATGCTGCACTCCAAGTGCTCTTGATTGATTGCCAGACTGTGGTGATTAAGAGAGGACCGCACGGTGCAACTGCGCAATCTCGTGGAGAAGCAGCCGTTACTGTTCCTGCAATTCCAACAACTGTTGTCGATACCACCGGCGCTGGAGATTCATTCGCTGCTGGATTTATTTCACAATATGCCACCAAGAAGGATTTAACCCGCGCACTTTTAGCAGGATCTGAGGTCGCCTCACATTGTGTTGCAATCGTCGGGGCTAGACCGCGTGTAGGTACCAAGATTTAGCACCTTCACTTGGCAGAATACCCGCCATGGCTACGAAGAAGACAGCAGCTCCAAAGAAATCAGCGAAAGTCGCAGGACCTAAGCCAGGAGAATTTCCTGGAAAGATCGTTGATATCGATGTCTCTTCTGAAATGTCGGAATCATTTCTTGAATATGCATATTCAGTTATCTACTCACGCGCTCTCCCCGATGCACGCGATGGACTAAAACCAGTTCATCGCCGCATCCTTCATCAGATGAGCGATATGGGTCTTCGCCCAGAACGCGGCCACGTCAAGAGCGCACGTGTTGTCGGTGAAGTCATGGGTAAGTTGCACCCACATGGTGACTCAGCAATTTATGACGCACTCGTTCGTATGGCTCAATCTTTCTCAATGCAGTTACCGCTCATCGATGGCCACGGAAACTTTGGATCCCTCGATGCAGGTCCGGCGGCGATGCGTTACACCGAAGCGCGTCTTGCATCTGCTGCAATGTCGATGGTTGCAGAAGCTGATGAAAATACAGTCGACTTCGGACCAAATTACGACGGCCAACTCGCAGAGCCACTTGTGCTTCCTGCAGCGTTTCCAAATCTTCTTGTCAATGGCGGTTCAGGTATTGCGGTGGGTATGGCGACCAATATGGCTCCGCATAACCTCGGCGAAGTCATCGCAGCGACAAAGTATTTAATTGAAAACCCTAAGGCGACTCTCAATCAATTGATGAAGCACCTTCCAGCTCCAGATTTTCCAACTGGTGGCGAAATTGTTGGCCTCGAAGGTGTGCGCGAAGCGTATGCAACCGGCAAAGGATCATTTAAAGTCCGCGCCACAGTTGAGATCAACAAAGTGACTTCTCGCAAAATGGGAATTGTTATCAAAGAGCTTCCATTCAATATCGGACCTGAAAAAGTTGTCGAACGCATCGCTGACCTTGCAAAGGCAAAGAAGATTCAAGGAATCTCAGATATCGTCGACCTCACCGATGGCCAAACAGGGACCAACGTTGTTATCGAACTTAAAAATGGTTTCGAACCTGAAGATGTCCTTGAAAAACTCTTCAAACTCACTCCTATGGAAGATGCCTTCGCCATCAATGCCGTGGCTCTTGTTAAAGGAAAGCCACAGACGCTAGGACTTAAAGAGCTTCTCCAAGTATTTATCGATCACCGCATCGAAGTAGTACGTCGCCGCTCTGAGTTCCGCAAGGCAAAGGCTGAAGATCGCCTCTCACTCGTCGATGGTTTACTCAAGGCGATTATCGATATCGATAAGGTCATCAAAATTATTCGTGGATCAGATGATGCAGCTGCAGCTAAAGAGAAGTTGATCAAAGACTTTAAACTCAACGACGAACAAGCGACATATATCCTCGATATGCCTCTTCGCCGCCTCACCAAGATGAGCAAGCTCGAACTCGAAACTGAGTCGAAGGAACTCAAAGCGATTATCGCTGCACTAGCAACTCTTCTTAAGAGCGAAGATGCGATTCGCAAACAAGTTGCTGAAGAACTCACCGCAGTTGGCAAATCTTTCGCTGTCCCTCGCCGTACTCGTATCGGTAAGGAATAATTACTGAGGCAGTAGTACTGCCGTTCCCTTTTCATGCGGTAGAAATTCAAGTCTGTGGTTGGGAAGAGCCTTCGCAAATTGGTGAGCCAAATCTTTCTCACCATCGCGACCAGCATCATCAATCACCACGATAGCGCGCGGATTCAGTCTGCTTAGGCACTCTGCAAGTGCAGGGTGGCGGGCACGATCATTCTTTGATCCAGGAGGCCCGTCTACAAAGAGAATATCGATCGCTGAAATATCTCCAAGTTTGGCAAGGTCATACCACTCCACGCCGGATACATGTGGGGTCAGCGGAGCAACGCGGATATCAACATTGGTAATTCCGTGGGAGGCAAGCAGCTGTGAAGTCTTAGCTGCATAGTCGGCAGAGTTATCGATGCTAATTACAGTCGCATCTGGCGCACTTGCTGCAAGAACCAATGTAGACATTCCTGATCCAAGATCGAGAATGCGGGAAGGCTTTGAGTTCTTTGCTACATCAATCAAGGTCAGTAAGACATCGGGAGACGCTGTCCAATTACGGGTAGCTGGAATGGGCGCCTTCAGATCTAACAATCGGATGAGTTGGGTGTAATACTCACTTTGACGATAATTTTCACGTGCTGATTCACGTAGATCTTTTGCAATGCGACGAATATCTCTTTCAGGTGAAGCTAATTTGATGAGCTTTTCATTGATTCGTCTCAATAATCTAATCTGATAGATAACTGCAATAAGAATCAATGTTGAAATGACTGTGAGATAAGCGGTCATGGCGTTGAGTCTAGAGTGATTACAAGGTAATCGGAATACTGTGGGAAGATACTCCAAATGATCGCAACATCTGCTCTCGAACTCCGCGCTGGAGCCCGACTCTTAGTATCCGGAGTCAATGTCCGCATCAATCATGGCGATCGCATCGGTTTTGTTGGTCGCAACGGAGCAGGTAAATCAACTCTTGCAAAGGTTCTCGCTGGTGAAAATCTTCCGGCAGGGGGTGCGGTACAGCGCACCGGAAAAATTGGATACCTCCCCCAGGATCCGCGTACTGGTGAAGATCAAGGAACAGCTCTCGACCGAATTTTATCTGCGCGCGATTTAGATCAAATCGCAGCGCGTATGGCGCAAGTTGAATCCGAGATGGCGACCACTGAAGGCGCTGAACTCGAAAAAGCTCTCGAGCGATACACCCGCGTTGATGCAGAGTTCAATGCAGCAGGTGGGTATGCGGCAACTGCAGAAGCAGAGGCGATTGCAACATCTCTAGGAGTCTCAGAAGCTGTCTTTCATAATCAGCTCGATACCTTGTCAGGTGGTCAGCGCCGTCGTATCGAACTAGCTCGCATCCTCTTTTCCGGCGCGGAGACCTTGCTGCTCGACGAACCAACTAACCACCTCGATGCAGATTCGATTATCTGGCTTCGAAACTTCTTGATCAATTATTCAGGTGGGCTCGTCATCATCTCTCACGATGTTAATTTGATTGAAACTGTCGTCAATAAAGTCTTCTATATTGATGGCAACCGCAACGTCATCGATGTCTACAACATGGGTTGGAAGCAATATCTCTTGCAGCGTGAACAAGATGAACATCGCCGCAAGAAAGAGCGTGCCAACGCTGAAAAGAAGGCAGAAATATTGCAGAAGCAGGGCGAGAAGATGCGCGCTAAAGCTTCGAAGGCGACCGCCGCTCAAGGTATGTTGCGCCGCGCAGATAAATTGCGCTCTAGTCTTGAAGAAGTTCGCGTTAAAGATAAGGTCGCAAAGTTACGTTTTCCTACTCCTGCGCCATGTGGAAAAACTCCCCTATCTGGCGAAGAACTCTCAAAGAACTATGGATCACTTGAAATCTTCACCGATGTTTCCTGTGTCATTGATAAAGGTTCTCGCGTTGTTATCTTGGGGCTTAACGGTGCGGGAAAGACCACACTTCTTAAGATTCTTGCCAATCAACTCGAATCCGATACTGGAAAAGTTGAACATGGCCATGGTCTCAAGCTCGGCTACTACGCGCAGGAACATGAGATGCTCGACTTCGAGCGCACCATTCTTGAAAATATGTTGTCCTCTAAAGATGACTTGCGCGAACCAGAAGCTCGCAACGTATTAGGTTCATTCCTCTTCGTGGGAGATGATGTTCATAAGCCAGTAAAGGTCTTATCTGGTGGCGAAAGAACTCGTCTAGCTCTTGCAACTCTTGTTGTATCGGCTGCAAATGTTCTCTTGCTCGATGAGCCAACGAACAACTTAGATCCTGCATCTCGCGAAGAAATTCTTGGGGCTCTCACTGAGTATCAAGGTGCGGTCATCATGGTTTCTCACGATGAAGGTGCGGTACAGGCGCTCAAGCCTGAGCGAGTGATCTTGCTACCTGATGGCGATGAAGATATTTGGAAGGACGAATATTTCGATCTCGTTGCGATCGATTAAGCGTCGATCTGTTCGCGATCGATTTCAGCTGTCGCGATAAATTCCTTACGAGGAGCAACTTCTGAACCCATCAAGAGTTCAAACATCTTCTCTGCAGCTTCAGCATCTGGAACGGTAATGCGACGCAGCGTGCGAGCATCTGGATCCATGGTGGTTTCGCGGAGCTGATCAGCATCCATTTCGCCGAGGCCTTTATAGCGCTGAATAGGTTCTTTCCAGCGCTTGCCGTTCTTCTTCAAATCTGCGGTGACCTTCTTCATCTCATCATCTGAATATGTATAGATGTACTCACCTTTTTTACCGCCTGCTCCCATTGTTTCGATGCGGTGCAGAGGCGGGATAGCAGCAAAGACGCGGCCAGCATCGAGCATCGGGCGCATGTAGCGATACATCAAGGTCAGCAAGAGACAGCGAATATGTGCACCATCGACATCAGCATCTGACATCAAGATAACGCGGCCATAACGAGCATCATCGAGTTCGAATGACTTTCCAGAACCTGCACCGATTACTTGAATGATAGATCCGCACTCTTTATCGTCGAGCATCTGCGATAGAGATGCTTTCTGAACATTAAGAATCTTTCCGCGGATAGGCAGAATCGCCTGGAATTCAGAGTTTCGCGCAGCCTTGGTTGTGCCAAGAGCTGAGTCGCCTTCGACGATAAAGAGTTCGGTGCGAGTGACATCTTCTGAACGACAATCAGAGAGTTTTGTAGGAAGTGATGACGATTCGAGTGCATTTTTGCGGCGCTGAAGATCTTTATGTGCTCGCGCTGAGATACGTGTACGAGAAGCGCCAGCGATTTTCTCCATAATCAACTTGCCATTTGCCTTATCGATGCGACGAGTTGTAGAGAAGAACTCTTTCAACTTATCTGCAACGACTGCTGAAACAATCTTGGTAGCAGCTGCAGTTCCAAGTACTTCCTTGGTCTGTCCTTCAAATTGAGGTTCGGACATGCGCACAGTGACAACTGCTGTGAGACCTTCCATGACGTCATCTTTGATGACATCTGCTTCATTCTTCTTCAAGATTCCGGCGCTACGCATCGCTTCATTAAAAGCTTTGGTGATAGCGCGTTCGAATCCAAGTACGTGAGAGCCACCCTTAGGAGTTGCGATGATATTTACGAATGAACGGAGCGTTGTATCGAAGCCATTGCCCCATTTCATCGCGATATCAACTTCCATATCGCGCTCGACATCTGTAGAGACCATATGTCCCTTATCGTCGAGAACTGGAACAGTCTCTTGATAATGGCCAGTACCGTAGATGCGAATGACATCGCCTACTGGTTGATCTGGTTGTAAGAAATCGCAGTATTCGGAGATCCCGCCCTTGTGATAGAAAACTTGTGATGTCTTCTCTTTCTTGCGGTTATCGTTGACGGTAATCGAAAGACCTGGAACTAAGAATGAAGTCTGGCGCGCACGTGCGTAGATATCTTCAAGATCGAGTTCAGCATCTTTAAGGAAGATCTGACGATCTGACCACCACTTTGTACGTGTGCCCGTTACCTTTGATGAAATCTTTCCGATGGTGCGCAGACCTGATTGAGGCGTGAACTCTGCCTTTGGTCCATCGCCATCGAAGACACCTGCAACGCCGCGCTTAAATGACATCCAGTAAATCTTGCCGTTGCGATCGACTTCGACATCAAGACGTTCAGCGAGAGCGTTAACAACCGATGCACCGACGCCGTGGAGACCGCCTGATGCGGCATAAGAACCGCCACCAAATTTTCCACCTGCGTGAAGTTTGGTCATGACAACTTCTACACCAGTAAGACCTGTCTTTGGTTCTTTATCTACTGGAATACCGCGACCATCGTCATGAACCTCGACAGAACCATCGGCTTCGAGATTGATTTCAATCTTCTTACAGAACCCTGCGAGAGATTCGTCGACAGAGTTATCGATAATTTCCCATAAACAATGTTGGAGTCCACGTGAATCGGTCGAACCGATATACATACCTGGACGTTTACGAACGGCATCGAGGCCTTCGAGAACGGCGAGATCCTTAGCGGTATAACTATCTTTCGAATCCGCTGCTGCGTCGAAGTTCAATTCATCATCTGCCACGGTGGCAAAGGTTAGCCAGCGAACCGTTCGCAACAGCGTAAGCGCGCCGATATGTCTCATATATTGATAGTAAAAGTGATTTATCTCAAAAATATCGATTATTTGGCGAGCGGGGAATAAAGAGAACTGGCATGATGTTCCATAGATGTACTGAAAGCAAGACCGACCAACTATGTAAGACCGAACGGAGAGCGCGATGACCGAGCAAGTAATCCTCGAATCCACACCTCTAAATGCCCTCGATCGATGCGATCGTTGTGGCGCACAGGCTTATGTTCGAGCAACTCTGCTCAATGGTGGCGAACTACTTTTCTGCGCTCACCACGGTAAGGAATATGCTGAAAAGTTGAAGACAGTTGCAGTCAATATTCAAGATGAGACTGAGAAGCTGGTCGAAGTTAAGTAATTAATTATTAAGGATGCCCTTATGCGAACCATCGCATAAGGGTTTTTCTTTTGATTGACCACAGCCACAGAACTTTGGATTTTCAAGAGTCTGCACCACGTTGCCATCTGCATCGACGATATCGACTGTGCCGGTAACGCGAAGAGAACCGCTCTTTGGATTAATAAAAATCTTTACATCAGCCACGTGCTACCTCGATATTTCTTAATCGAGGTAGTCGCGGAGAGATTGTGAACGAGATGGGTGGCGCAACTTCGACATCGTCTTCGATTCAATTTGGCGGATACGTTCGCGAGTAACGCCATGAACCTTTCCGATTTCATCGAGAGTCTTTGGCTGTCCATCTGTAAGTCCGTAGCGAGCCTTGATCACATCTGCTTCGCGGTTGGTAAGACCACCAAGTACCTGCATCAACTGCTCTTGGAGAATGGTGAAGGTGACAGATTCTTCAGGCTTTACAGCTTCTGAATCTTCGATGAGATCACCGAACTCTGAATCTCCTTCTTCGCCAAGTGGAGTGTGGAGTGAGATTGGTTCGCGGCCGTACTTCTGAACCTCGACAACCTTTTCAGGGGTCATATCAAGTTCTTTAGCGAGCTCTTCTGGTGTCGGTTCGCGACCGAGATCTTGAAGCATCTGGCGCTGAACACGTGCCAACTTATTGATGACTTCAACCATGTGAACTGGAATACGGATTGTGCGAGCCTGGTCTGCCATCGCGCGAGTGATCGCCTGACGGATCCACCATGTTGCATAGGTCGAGAATTTGTAACCCTTTGTGTAGTCGAACTTTTCAACTGCGCGGATTAGACCGAGGTTTCCTTCTTGGATAAGGTCAAGGAACAACATTCCGCGTCCTGTGTAACGCTTTGCAAGAGAAACTACGAGACGAAGGTTCGCTTCAAGCAAGTGATTCTTTGCGCGCTTTCCGTCTTCAACGATCCATTCGAGTTCGCGCTTTAACTTCTTATCGATCTTCTTAGTGTTCTTGAGCGCTTCTTCAGCAAAGAGACCTGCTTCTACGCGAGTAGCGAGTTCAACTTCGAGTTCAGCATTGAGAAGAGCCACACGGCCGATCTGCTTGAGGTAATCCTTTACAGGGTCAGCTGTCGCACCCGCTGTAAGAACAGTCTGCTCTGGTGGGAGGCGCTTGATTTCTACCTGGATAAATCGAGCTTGCTCGTTGAAGAAGTATTGAAGATCTTCGAGGTTCTTGAGATATCCCTGGTTAACGGCCTCTGCAATCATCTTTGCAGATTTTTCGTTAAAGGTATTCATCGCAAATTGCTGTTGAATCTGCT
>JBDKLT010000048.1:0-6229 GCA_039795495.1 Actinomycetota bacterium
AACCCTACTACTTTTGCTCAGAAATCTCATCTTCGCTGTTGCGGGTCACAGATAAGAGGGTCGCACCGCTATCGAGGTTGACCAGGCGAACGCCCATTGAATCACGCCCTGTTTGGCGGACCTCAGCTGCAGGTGTGCGCATTACGGTTCCGGCAGATGTGATTGCCAAAATTTCATCGCTATCGACAAGTACGAGTGCAGAGACAAGAGATCCACGTGATTCTTCATCGATCTTTGCAGCTTTGATTCCGATACCACCGCGACCTTGTAAACGATATTCAGCGATTGGAGTCTTCTTGCCGTAACCACCATCGGTTGCAGTGAAGACAAAAGAACCTGCAGAGTTTTGAGAATCAACGCGTGACATGGTCAAGAGTTCATCGCCTGCGCGGAATTTCATTCCAATCACACCGCTTGTTGAACGTCCCATTGAACGGAGCGATTCGTCATCGGTTGTAAATCGAAGTGACATAGCCTTCTTAGAAACTAATAAGAGTTCGTCTCCGTTGCGAACGAGTGATGCAGATACAACTTCGTCGCCTGGCTTGAGTGATATTGCAATCAAACCACCGGTGCGTGGTGAATCGTATTCAGAGAGAGGAGTCTTTTTAACGAGACCGTTCTTAGTTGCAAGAACGAGGAACGGAGCAGCGTTGTAATCCTTAAATGAAAGTACCTGTGCAATCTCTTCTTCAGGTTTAAATGCCATCAAGTTTGCAACATGTTGTCCGCGTGCATCGCGTCCTGCATCAGGAAGTTCATGAACCTTGGCGCGATAGACGCGACCTTGGTTGGTGAAGAAGAGTAACCAGTCGTGCGTTGATGCAACGAAGAAATGATCAACAACATCATCTTGCTTAAGCGCTGCACCTTTAACTCCGCGACCTCCACGACGCTGTGATTTATAAAGATCAGCGCTGGTGCGCTTTGAATATCCACCGCGAGTAATAGTGACAACAACATCTTGATCAGGGATGAGATCTTCTGCAGAGAAATCGCCTTCGCTCGCAACAAGCTGGGTGCGGCGATCATCGCTGTATTTGGTGATGAGTTCTGAGAGCTCAGATTTAATGATTTCGCGCTGTTTTGCCTCTGAGGCCAAGATCGCATTGAGTTCGACGATATCTGCCATGAGGCCTTCGTATTCATCGTTGATCTTCTGGCGTTCGAGAGCTGCAATACGGCGAAGCTGCATATCTAAGATTGCATTTGCTTGAATTTCATCAACATCGAGAAGCTTCATCAAACCTGTACGCGCTTCTTCGGGAGTCTTTGAAGCACGGATAAGTGCGATGACTGCATCAAGGGCATCGAGCGCCTTTAGATATCCCTTAAGAATATGTGCGCGCTTCTCTTTTTCAACGAGACGGAATTTTGTACGGCGGACGATTACCTCTACTTGATGTTCGATGTAGTACTTAATAAATTCATCAAGACGCAATGTACGTGGCACACCATCGACAAGCGCCAACATATTTGCACCGAATGTATCTTGCAGTTGTGTCTGCTTGTAAAGGTTATTGAGAACTACCTTTGGAATTGCAGATGATTGAAGAACAATGACAAGTCGTTGTCCAAGGCGTTCGTTACCTTCGTCGCGAACATCTGCGATGCCCTTGATCTTGCCATCTTTAACGAGTTCAGCGATCTTGAGCGCCAAATTATCTGGGTTAACTTGATATGGGAGTTCGGTAACAACAAGACATGTGCGCTTATTGATCTCTTCAACGTTAACGACTGCGCGCATGGTGATTGACCCGCGGCCAGTGCGATATGCATCTTCGATTCCACCGCGACCAACGATGAGCGCCTTCGTTGGGAAGTCGGGACCTTTAACAATTGTGAGTAAGTGGTTAAGTAAATCTGGCGCCGGCATATCTGGATGTTCGAGCGCATAGATAACTGCCTCACCGATTTCGCGAAGGTTGTGTGGCGGAATATTTGTCGCCATACCAACAGCGATACCTGCAGAACCATTGACGAGAAGATTTGGAAAGCGTGAAGGCAGTACATCTGGTTCTTGCGAACGGCCATCGTAGTTAGGCGAGAAGTTGACGGTATCTTCATCGATGTCGCGCATCATCTCCATCGCGATAGGCGCTAGACGAGCTTCGGTGTAACGCATCGCAGCAGCTGGGTCGTTGCCGGGAGAACCGAAGTTTCCATTGCCATCGACCAATGGATAGCGCAGCGACCAAGGTTGAGCTAAACGAACAACGGTGTCATAGATCGCGGTGTCACCATGTGGGTGGTAATTACCCATGACATCACCGACGATGCGTGAAGATTTGTAATAACCCTTATCTGGGCGATATCCAGCGTCGTACATTGCATATAAAACACGGCGGTGAACAGGCTTGAGACCGTCGCGGACATCGGGAAGAGCGCGCCCGACGATAACTGACATCGCATAGTCGAGATAGCTTCGAGCCATTTCGACTTGGAGGTCGACCTTTTCGATACGGTCGAAGGTCACGTCGTCTGGGTTCATATCTTCGGTTGTCATTAGATATCCAAGAACCTAACGTCTTTAGCGTTACGCTGAATAAATGCGCGACGTTGTTCGACATCTTCGCCCATAAGTACAGAGAACAGATCATCTGCGGCAGCAGCATCATCGAGAGTTACTTGAATCAGAACTCGATGTTCTGGATCCATCGTTGTATCCCACAACTCTTTTGCAGGCATCTCGCCCAAACCTTTAAAGCGCTGGATACCGTCATCTTTAGGAAGTCGCTTACCTGCATCAAGACCAATCTTGATCATTCCATCGCGTTCTTTATCGCTAAATGCATACTCGACTGCATCCTTGCCGCCCCACTTCAATTTATAAAGTGGTGGTTGCGCAAGATAGACATATCCATTTTCAATCAGAGGGCGCATAAAACGGAAGAGAAGAGTAAGAAGAAGGGTGCGGATATGTTGTCCGTCGACATCAGCATCAGCCATCAAAATAATCTTGTGATAACGAAGTTTTGCAATATCGAAATCATCGTGAACGCCTGTACCGAGCGCAGTGATAAGCGCCTGTACTTCATTGTTTTGAAGCACACGATCGATACGCGCCTTTTCAACGTTAAGAATTTTTCCGCGGATAGGAAGAACTGCTTGATTGCGTGAATCGCGCCCGCCCTTTGTAGAACCACCTGCAGAGTCACCTTCGACGATATAGAGCTCGCACTTTTCAGGATCGGTCCATTGGCAATCTGCTAACTTGCCGGGCATTCCGCGACCTTCGAGCAAACCTTTGCGATTTCGTGCAAGATCGCGAGCTTTGCGGGCGGCAACACGCGCTGCAGCTGCATCGATTGATTTACGAATGATGTCTCTACCTTCTTGTGGGTTCTGCTCGAACCACTGTGTCAGATGCTCATTAACAATGCGTTGGGTAAATGACTTTGCCTCAGTATTGCCAAGCTTTGTCTTTGTCTGTCCTTCAAATTGTGGCTCGCCTAGTTTGATTGAGACGATTGCAGTGAGACCTTCGCGAACATCGTCACCAGTAAGGCGATCTTCCTTCTTGCGAATCAAACCTTGTTCTTCAGCAAATTTATTGACAACAGATGTGAGTGCGGTACGGAAACCTTCTTCGTGTGTTCCACCTTCATGCGTGTGGATTGTATTTGCAAATGTATACACGGATTCAGAGAAGCCGTTATTCCACTGCATCGAAACTTCGAGAGATAAACGCGCTTTCTTATCTTCTGCTTCGATTGCAATTACTGATTTATGGAGTTCGCCGCGAGTTGAGTTGAGGTGCTTTACGAAGTCGGTGATTCCACCATCATATTGATAACGCACTGAAAGCTGTTCGCCTTTATCATCTACGTGGCCATCGCGAAGATCTGTGAGCGAGAGAATTAAGCCGCGATTAAGAAATGCCATTTCGCGGAAACGAGTAGAGAGAACTTCAAATGAGAAATCTGTTGTCTCGAAGATATCTGCAGATGGCCAGAATTGAATCGTTGTTCCGGTTTCAGTTGTGGCAGATCCCTTTGCAACCGGCGCAGTCGGAACACCGAGTCGATAATCCTGTGACCAGATAAATCCATCGCGTTTTACCTCGGCAGATAACTTTGTAGAGAGCGCATTAACAACTGAAGAACCAACACCGTGGAGACCGCCAGAAACTGAATATCCGCCATCGCCAAACTTTCCGCCAGCGTGTAGAACAGTGAGAACGACTTCGAGAGCTGGTTTCTTTTCAACTGGATGAATATCAACTGGAATTCCGCGGCCGTTATCGATGACTTGGAGAGATCCATCTGGCATCAAGGTGACTTTGATTTCGGTACAGAAACCTGCGAGCGCTTCATCGACTGCGTTATCGACGATTTCGTAGACAAGGTGGTGGAGGCCGCGTTCGCCGGTGGAGCCGATATACATGCCTGGTCGCTTGCGGACCGCCTCTAGCCCCTCGAGGACGGTGATCGAGGAGGCGTCATATCCGCCAGCCTTCTTTTGATCAGCCAAGTAGGGAACCTCAAATCTTCGCTATGGGGCTGCAGGGCGGTAATTCCCCAACAGCAGGCTGAAATCCTATCTCTTATTTAGATAAGCGATACCGCCGAGAAGCCCTAGAGGTGCGAAATACCGCTCGTTTAACACAGGGGTGAGGGTTCCTATTAAAAACCCAGAGAAAAGGGCTATTTCCACAGGGTTTATCCCCATTGTGTGTGGAGTTACAAGGCTGTAATTCAGCGCTAGGAACTCCTCTGCAGAATTCCCAACATTTCTCAGCCAAGGCACAGGAATAGGGTGAATTCTAAAGCCATGGCAGAAGAGAACACAGGACAGCGCATCCTCGTCGTTGATGATGAGTCAAGTATTAGCGATCTCATCGCTACAAGTTTGAAATTTGTAGGTTTCGATGTGCGCACTGCATCTTCTGGTTCGCAAGCTCTCACAATTGCCGAAGAATTTAAACCTCACGCAATGATTCTCGATGTCATGTTGCCTGATCTCGATGGCTTTGAGGTCTGTCGCCAAATTCGAAATGAAGGAATCGAAGTCGGTGTTCTCTTCTTATCTGCAAAAGATGAGATGAAAGATAAGGTGCAAGGTCTCACCATCGGTGGCGATGATTACATGACAAAACCTTTTAGCCTTGAAGAACTAGTTGCACGATTGCGCGCGCTCTTGCGTCGCATCGGCGTTGTTGAACAGAGTGTTGATGAAGAAAAGATTCGTTTTGCAGATCTTGAACTCGATGAAGCAACTCACGAAGTTCGTCGCGCAGGACATTTACTCGACCTTTCTCCAACTGAATTTACCCTACTTCGCTACCTACTTATCAATGCTGATCGCGTTGTAAGTAAGGCGCAGATCTTGGATCACGTCTGGGATTACGACTTCGGTGGTGATGCAGGAATCGTTGAAACATATATCTCTTACCTACGTAAGAAGATTGATATCTACGAACCTGCTCTTATTCACACTGTGCGTGGAGTTGGCTACAGACTCAGATTGCCTGCTTCAAAGTAATTATTATGAACTCACCATTTCGTACCTGGAGTTTACGAAGCCGCCTCACTCTTGGAATCGTAATTTTAACTGCGCTCGGATTCTTTAGCGCAAGTTTGGTGACGCAGACATTACTTAAGCAGTACCTCACAAAAGAAGTTGATAAGCAATTAACAACAATTACATCCGGAACTTTTGAACGTGTTCAGCAATCTGGAATTGCACATGAATCAAATGAAAGTCGCCACAGAGATGATGAAGACGATCGTCCTGCAAAACCAGTGCCAACAACACCTCTTACTCGTATTCCAACCTCAGCTTCACTCACGCTTCTCGATGCACAAGGCAAGGTTGTGGGCGGTCTTGGCGGAGATCTCAGCACTTTATCGGTCAATGATTACCTAACCGGGCTACTCCCTTCTGAAGTTGCCTCACATGGTGAAAGACCATTTACTATCAAAGCAACCGGTGCAGATTTCCGAGTTATCGCACGTGCCCTTCCGAATAATTCAGGAACAGTTGTTGCAGCTCAATCTCTAGAAGAACTTGATCGCACTACATCACGTCTTGGATTCCTCTTCGCTTTTATTGGTTTCGTGCTCCTGTTTCTCATCTCTCTTGCATCTCGCGCAGTCATTAGAGTCGGACTTCGCCCACTCGAAGATGCCGAAAAGACTGCAGAAGAAATCGCGTCAGGAAATCTCTCTGCACGTATGCCCGAGGCAAACCCATCGACTGAAGTTGGACGACTAGTTACATCACTCAA
>JBDKLT010000049.1:0-15889 GCA_039795495.1 Actinomycetota bacterium
CTCATCATTAAGAAAAAGAGGAATCCAATAATCAGAATTGGACCGAATGTGAAGAAGAGTGAGGTTAAGAATGATTGTGTTGGTACATCGACCGTCCAGCCTTTGGCCGGTGGGTTCGCTGAGAGAGCATCAACGAGAAGCGGCTCTTGTCGTGCGACATATGAAGCTTCAACTTTTGTCGCACCTTTTATTGAATTCCCGCTAGAGAGAATGAGGCGAATTTTCTGAGATTTATCAACCAAAATTGCTGATTCAACTTGTGACTGCGAGATAGCAGCTATTGCCTGAGAAGTTTTGATTGTTGTGTAACGGTTTGCTGCATTGGTGATTTGGCCAAAGATTGTGACACCGAAAATTGCAACAATGATCCAGAAAAGTGGTCCGCGGACTAACTTTTGAGTTCGTGTCTGTGGCACTTTCTTGCCACCATCTCTATCCGTGCTCTTCTGGGAAGATTTCGGAGATTTAGGTTTTAGCTTCTTGAGGGGATTTTGAGAAGACATAAATTTCCTTACGAGTACATGTGCTTAGCGAGCACACCGATAAATGAGAGGTTGCGATACTTTTCATCAAAATCAAGTCCGTATCCGACAACAAACTCTTTTGGAATGTCGAAGCCAACATATTTAACATCGACTTCTACCTTTGCTGCCTCTGGCTTGCGAAGTACAGCAAGAATTTCTACTGATGCTGCGCCGCGGGAAAGTAGGTTTGCCTTCAACCATGAAAGCGTGAGACCTGAATCGACAATATCTTCAACGATAAGAACATGGCGTCCGGTGATATCGCGATCGAGATCTTTAAGGATTCGAACAACCCCGCTTGATTTTGTACCTGACCCATATGAAGAGACAGCCATCCAATCCATTTCAATATGAGTCTGCATCGCGCGAGTGAGATCTGCCATCGCCATGATTGCGCCTTTAAGAACCCCGACAAGAAGAACTTTCTTATCTTTGTAATCTGCATCAACTCGTGCTGCGAGCTCTGCAATCTTTGCTGCTAGTTGTTCTTCTGTCGCAATAACACTTTCAACATCGGTTCCGACTGTTGCTAAATCCACGTGGCTGGCTCCTTGACGGGTTGGGCGTATCTATGAGGGCTGGGCTAAGAGCGAAAGTCTGCCCGAAATTCGCTCAACCTTCACACCACCAGGAAGGCTCACAGCCCCCTGCCCGCGCCAAGAGGTGACTAGCGCCTCAACAATCGCCAGGTGATCAGCGGTAAGTGAGCCAGATGGCGCCCCAGATTGGTAGATAGCCGCCCTCAGAATGCGAGATCGGATCGCTTTTGGCAAGAGAGCTAGCTGCTGGCAATCGAGGCTGGCAGGGTCGAATTTGGAGAATTCTTCATCAGCAATCGCATCGAGAGCATCGGCATCATCGCGCAAAATTGACGCACTTCGAGAAAGTGCGGCAGCGATTCCGGGACCGAGTTTTGATTCCATAATCGGAAGAATTTCAGTACGTACTCGAACGCGTGAAAATTCTGTATTGCCATTATGGGGATCGTTCCATGGTTCGATGCCAATCTCTTCGCATGCAGCAACTGTTTCATATCGTGTGATGTGAAGTAGCGGGCGAAGATAAATTCCATTTTCTTCTGCCATGCCAGAAAGAGATCGTGTTCCAGAACCTCGAGCTAGTCCAAGGAGAACTGTTTCGGCTTGATCATCGCGAGTATGTCCGAGAAATACTTTGCTCGCTCCTTCACTATCTGCTGAATCTGCAAGCGCTTCATATCGTGCAGTACGCGCACCAGCTTCCAAACCTGACTCGGTAGTGACATCAACTTTCCTAGAAATCACTTTTTTGTAACCCATAGATTCAAGTTGCGTTCTTACTTTGGCAGCTTGTAGATCTGATCCACTTTGAAGTTGATGATCGATTGTGATTGCAATGGGCGTAACGGCGAACTGTTCGGATTCAATAAGAGTTGCCCATGCAAGTGCCAGCGAATCTGCACCACCAGAAACTGCAACTAAAACTTTGTCACCTGCTTCAAGGCGCGCTAACTGCGCTTTTACCGCGTTGCGGATTGCAACGGTCGCACTTGTCATAGGTGAAGGTTAGACCCGACCACCAAAAGGCATAAGACCCTTCACGCTATATATATTGGAGTAGAGCAGGCCGCGACCCTTTGAATTGGCTTCCCACATCATTCCACCACCGGCATAGATAGTGATGTGGTGAATTGTTGAGATCGTGCCCTTATATGAATAGAAGAGAAGATCGCCAGGTTGAAGTTCTGTGAGAGCAACATGCTTCGTATAACCTGCATAGAGCGCTGAGTTGAGACGATCCCAATTTGGCCAGCTAAGACCGGCAGCTCTGTATGATGCAAAGACAAGTCCAGAGCAGTCAAAAGAATTTGGACCTTGCGTACCCCAAATATATGGTTTACGTGCGAGCACCTGCTTCTTTGCATAAGCAACTGCTGCTGCACGTTGCGCTTCAGTGGTACGACTTGTGGAACGTCCTTTAAATCCTAAATCTGGCCAGACTTTCGCCTGGTTAATAGTGTTCGCAGCGGTATCTGCCTGACTCTCTTCAAGAAGCGCAAGTTGTCTCTGCTGTTCAAGTGTCACACGAACGTTGCGAGCATTAGCAAGTTCCTTCATCAACTTATCTTGAACTGCGCGAAGTTTGTTTACTTCTTTTTGCTGAAGTGCCTGCGCATCATCTGCAACTTTCTTGGCAGCGGCAACTTTTGCTGTAGCAACTTCTTGAACAGCTTTGGCTTCATCTGCTCTCTTCTTTGCTGCCTTTGCGACAATTTCCGCTGCCTTATATCTCTCAAGAGCTGTTGTATTTCGTGCACCTAAAGTATTTAGTGTAGAAAGTTGATCCATAAGATCTTGTGGTCCGTTGGAACTAAGTAATGGCTGAATATCGCTCATGCTTCCACCAAGAATGTAGGCATTTGATGCAAGTTTTCCGATGACGCGGTGAGCTTCTTCAACTGCTGCCGCAGTTTCTGCTGCATGTTTTGCAGCTGCAATTGCCTGAGCAGTTGCGATATCCAACTCCTTCTTTGCTTTGAGATAGAGGGCGCGGGCGGCATTTGCTCGGGCCGTTAACTGTTTCAGCGTTAAATTAGCTGCAGCTAACTTCTTTGCTGCAGCATCGGCAGCGGCCTTCTTAGCGGCTTCCGCTTGTTTTGCTGCTTCAATTTCAGCGAGGGTGGGCTTTGGTTTAGCGATGGCAGGGGTGGCCGCAAGACCAAGGCTTGCAACGATGGCAAGACTTATGAGAGTTTTACTGCGGCGCATTGAGGAAGAATAAATGAGCAATCTTTGTAATATGTGGGTATCGCTGAAGTGTCGCTAGTTAGCCACATCTCTTCGTGAAAATAGCACCGCAGCGATGAGAGCGCCGATAAATACGTAGGAAGTTCCCAGAATTAGCGCATGCGAATATGAAATATCTGGGCTACCTCCTTGTGAAATTGTCGTCAGCTGACTTCCGGGCATCCATTCGAGAAAGACTGGTTTTACCGCCCCAAGTAGATTTTCGATAATCAATATCCAGAGCACTCCGATAGATATGGCTGATATTGGTGATCGAAGAAGTAAGCCAAGAACCATTCCGATAATGCCAAAGTAAATTACAGAGATTGAAACATTGAGAAGAGTTTTTCCAATTTCAATATAGCCATCAGATGTAAACCATAAGTCTGTCGCAACTTTGGCGCGATCAGAGAGCGCAACTGATATTCCAACACTCACGATAGCCGCGACGAGGATAAGAATTACCGCAAATATCTTCATGGCAATTAATTTTCCGAAAAGTAATTTAACTCGGCCAGGTTGGCGCACCAAAAGGTTACGTAGAGTGCCATATGTGTATTCCTGTGCAGTCTGTGCAGCAAATACGCATAGGGCAATGATTCCCAGTAATCCTCCTACCGATGCAAAGCCGTAGACCGAACCACTTGCAAGTTGCAGGACTTCGCGCCCTACCTGCCGACCTCGATCTGAATTGCCTTGTTCGGAGTCAATCATTAGATAGAGAAAGACCGTGGTGAGCCCTGTAAAGAAGAGAGCTGCACCAATGGTGCCTAAGAAGAGCGTGGGCCTTCTTAGTTTTCTCCACTCAGCGGCAACGACTCGCATCATGACTGACCTCCAGTCATCTCAAAGAATGTTTCTTCAAGGTTAGGTAACTGTGGCGAAAGCTGAGTGAGAAGAATTCCCGCTTCGAAGGCCTGCTTATTCAATATACCGGCCCAATCGCGATCTGCTTCGATATAGGCAACCTCGGAGCGAATCGATGCATCGTGACCTGCAGCATGTGCGATATCGATAATTTTCTGGAGATCTTCTGGGTTCTCTGTCTTAACAGCAATAAATGGCTGCTGCCGATGAAGAAGCTCATTCATCGTTCCGGAAAAGACGACTTCACCTTTTCGTAGCATGACGATGTATTCGCTGATGATTTCGAGCTCTGAAAGTAAATGTGATGAGACGAAGACTGTTGTGCCTTGACTTGCTAATTTTTTTAGCAAGTCACGAACTTCTTGAATACCTTCAGGATCTAAACCGTTTGTCGGTTCGTCCAGAATGAGAATTTTCGGTTCAGGAAGAAGCGCCGCTGCAATTCCTAATCGCTGCTTCATTCCTAGAGAGTAAGTTTTATATTTTGAGCCACCACGACCAGCTAACCCAACGGTCTCAATTAATTGCGAAACACGTTCTAGCGGAAAGCCTCCAAGCGTTGCTAAAACGCGGAGATTTTCTTCGCCAGTCAGTGCTGGATAGAAAGCAGGTCCTTCAATCATTGCGCCAACCTGTGAAAGATATTTCTCGGGTTCGGTGATTGATTGTTGAAGAACTTCGCCTGTGCCGCCCGTTGGAGTAATCAATCCCAGAAGCATGCGGATGGTGGTTGTTTTGCCAGCGCCATTAGGGCCAACGAATCCGCAGATAGTTCCTAGAGGAACCTCAAAATTTGCGTGCGAGACTGCATATCCGGAGTCGTATTTCTTGCTGAGATCCTTCACTGAAATCGCTAATGAGGTCATGTGTTCAATATAGCCGTCAAACCTTAGGATGGCCTTATGAGTAAAGAGGTCTGGGGTTATCACGAACACCCAAAACGTCGCGAGCCAGATTGGGAAGTAAATCCTCAAACTTCGGCTGTACGCGAAGGTTTGGCGCGTTCGGGATTCGGTGAAACCTCAGAGGCTCTCTACCTCAATAGCGGTTTTACATACGCTGATTCTCAAGAAGCCGTTGATTCATTTACCGACGAGACAGATCACTTTGTCTATAGCCGCTTTCACAATCCGACCGTTGCTATGTTTGAAAAGCGACTTGCAGCAATTGAGGGTGCCGAACATTGTGTTGCAACTGGATCCGGCATGGCTGCAATGTTTGCCTCACTTGCATGTTTAGTTGAAGCCGGTGATCACATCGTTGCTTCGGCGGCAATGTTTAGTTCTTGCCACGTTGTCATCACCGAGATCCTCCCTAAATGGGGAGTTACCTATGAATTAGTGAAAGCCAACGACAAGGCAGCTTGGCAGAAGGCGCTATCAAAGCCAACTAAAGCAGTGTTTATTGAAACTCCAAGTAATCCACTCATGGAAATCGTCGACATTAGATATGTCTCTGAATTAGCCCATAAAGTTGGCGCCACAGTTATCGTCGACAATGTGATGGCTTCACCAATTCTTCAGAAGCCTCTCGAGCTTGGTGCTGATGTAGTGATGTACTCAGCGACAAAACATATTGATGGACAGGGTCGCGTCCTTGCAGGAGCGCTCCTTGGTTCCTTTGAATACATCTTTGAAAAACTTGTTCCATTTACACGTCACACTGGTCCAACACTAAGTTCATTCAACGCTTGGGTGCTTGTAAAGTCTCTTGAAACTATGGAGCTTCGTGTAACTCGCATGGCCGAGAATGCTCAGACAATTGCAGAATTCCTAGAGGGCCGTAAAGAGATTAAGAGCGTTCGCTATCCAGGCCTTCTGTCCCATCCAGATCACGAAGTTATTAAGCGACAGATGAAAGCCGGCGGAACAACTATTGGAATTGAATTCGCGGGCACCCAGAAAGATGCATTCCGATTCATGGATGCGCTTCGAGTTATCGATATCTCCAATAATTTAGGCGATAGCAAATCACTCATTACCCACCCTGCATCCACAACTCATCGTCGCTTAAGTCCAGATGTTCAAGCAGAGATGGGAATTACTCCATCGGTATTGCGCCTATCGGTTGGTCTCGAACATATCGATGACTTGATTAAGGATCTAACTCAGGCGCTTAATAGCTGAGCAACAACAAGCAGAACCGACAACAAGCTTAAGTAAGTAATTGACCAGTGGAATATTCCTGCCGCCACCTTGTTATAGCTCTCTGAATTCTCCTTGAGAGCAAATAGTTGAAAAGTGAAAACTGCTCCAAGTAGCACTGTTACGCACAATACCCACACCGGTAAATGCGCGAGTTGAATCATGGCTGCAGATGAGACCACCATTGCAATCGTGTGAAACCACATCTGACTAATGACATTAGATTGAGTAGCTACAGATGGAAGCATTGGAATTCCGGCAGCTGAATAATCATCTTTATATTTGATTGCAAGTGCCCAGAAGTGTGGTGGCGTCCAAAAGAAAATAACCATAAAGAATGCAACTGGAACCCAAGTGAGTGATCCTGTGACAGCAGCCCAACCAATTAAAACTGGTAGGCAACCAGCGGCACCTCCCCAGACTATGTTCTGAGAAGTATTTGGTTTAAGAATAATTGTGTAGATAACAACGTAGTAAAAAATTGCTAGTGCTGTTAGTAGCGTTGCAAGAGTTGTCGTAAAGATTTGAAAAATTGCTAGTGATAAGAAAGTTATGAACCAAGCAAAGATCTGCGCCTGCCTTTTACTCAGTGCACCTGTGACGAGCGGGCGCTTTGAAGTTCTAGCCATCAACTTATCTGACTCTGCTTCAATCACCATATTGAAAGCGTTCGATGCACCAGCAGCCAGAGTGCCACCAATTAACGTTGCAGCCACCAGGCCGAAAGAAGGAAGACCTTTTTGGGCCAGAACCATGGCGGGCACGGTGGTGATGATGAGTAGCTCGACCACGCGCAGCTTCATGAGGTCTATATAGGCGCGAATCGCTGACACGCGCTTAGGGTACCCATTATTACCACCTAAATTGGGGTCCATTCTCAGGTGGCTTTAAGTCTAGAGCCCTACTTTTTTGCCAAGGAAAGAGGTCCACAATGACACCGAAGAAGCCAGAATGGTTCGAACTATCAGAAGGCGATAACGCCTCAACAGGTATCCGCAGAGTCAATAAGAAGCTTCCGCTTGCAGCGCTAGTCGCAACCGGTGCAATCATCCTTGCTGGATCAATCTTTGCTAATGCAAATGATGAACCAACAGCTGTTGCCGATACAACATCTGTTACACAAAGTTCTTCAAGCAACAATTCAAATTCAACTGATGCCAACTCTTCAACAAGTGGCTCACAATCAAGTTCTTCAACAAGATCTTCAACGAGTTCTTCAACAAGTTCTTCAACGAATTCAAACTCTGCTCCAGCTCCAGTAGCTGTCAACGGAAAGAGTTCCGGTGGATCAAACTCTCTTCCAATGCCAACAGTTTCAAACGTTCCGCAACGTGGTGGTGACGATGATCATGAAGGTCGTGAACGCGGCGAACGCGGCGAACACGAAGGTCGAGAACATCATGAGGGTGGCGAACACGAAGGTCGCGAGCACGACGACGATTAAGCTGCAGTAACTACCGTTTCAGTTACAACTTCTGCTTGCTGTGTAGGAAATACCGGCAACAATGGAGATGCAATCTTTCCTAAAATTCGATCTACTGTTGCACGAGCGAAATTCTCTGCTCGGGAAGAAGTTTTCAAACGATCGGCGATAATCACAAAAATATATTCGCGATCACCTGCTTCAACGTAACCAGCAAGATTTGCAGTTCCGTTGAGAGTTCCAGTTTTGGCCTTAATTAATCCAATCGCTTGTGGCGCTGTTTCAATAAATCTATGTCGCAAAGTTCCAGTAACGCCGCTAATTGGAAGTCCTCCAATGAGGGAAGCAAAACGTGAATCATTTCGAATCTTCATTAAAAGTTGGCCAACCTGAGTTGCTGTAACACGATTCTCTTTTGAGAGACCGCTCGCATCTTTAATAACCAAGCCTTTGCTATTTACTCCAAGGCTTGTTAAAACCTCATCAAAAGTTTCAGCTACACCTTGATCGTTAAGTGCATGGCCAGCGGCTCTTGAAGCCAATCGAGCAATGCGTTCAGATAAGAGGTTGTCGCTCCATGTGAGGGTAAATGCAAGGATTTCCTGAAGTTCTGGAGAATCAGATGAGAGTACATATTCTTCTGAGAGCGCTTCTGCTTCTTCCTTGGAAACTCTCTTCATAATCGGACGAACTCCGTGCTTTATGTAAAAGCTCTTGATATGCGATACATCTTGCGAATATAAATCCGAGTAATAGATTGTTGAATTTCTGATCGAACCGCTATTTGCTTCTTTAAGAGCTGAAAGTGAGTTGTACTCAATACGAGGAAGAGAGGTTCGACCCATTTTTTTCGCTTGCGAGTTACTAGTGCTCATCCATGGATCGAGTGAACCTTGGATCACGATGCTCTTTGCTTGAGTTCCAACCCAAACT
Organism: Actinomycetota bacterium; assembly: GCA_039795495.1. GTDB lineage: Bacteria > Actinomycetota > Actinomycetes > Nanopelagicales > Nanopelagicaceae > Planktophila. The sequence goes on from JBDKLT010000049.1 coordinate 8,657, forward strand.
TCTGTTGAAAAACGTTGAGATGGTTGGAGATACGTCAACGCTGCAGTTGCCGAATAAATCTTGATTACAGAAGCAGGCTTACGAGGTGATGTCGAATTCTTTTCGAAGACTACTTCAGCTGTGGTTGGATCAATCACAACAATCGATGGATCAGATAGTGCTGACCCTGAAGTTAGCCTTTCAAAGGTGGCAGCCACGCTTAGGGGATCAAGGGCGGATGCTTGTGAAGGTAGCGCTAAAGAGAGTGCCGAAAAAAGGTATACAAGAACTCCAAAACGCTTCATTACAAAATTACTTCCAGAGAGTTGCGATAAGAATGTTGAGAACTGTAAGACCAAGCATTGCAGCCCAAATAGAGTTCTTGAGTACGGGCTTCTTCACATTCTGATAGCCAAGAGTCAAGAGAGCTGCAAGGACTAATCCCTTAACACCAATTTTTGTATGGTTGAGAACTTCATCAGGATTTACCTTTGTGAAGAGACCAACCATTACTAGGCCAGCAATGAGCGCTGTGAGGGTTGCGTGAAGAACTCCTGGATTGAGCTTCTTTTCGCTCTTTTTAACCTGTGTGAGCAGCATTGCGAGAATCGCAATAACGCAAAGAATGTGGATACCTAATACGAAGTTATAAATCGTGCTCATGATGACTCCTTGGTAAATATAGTGAGTTAAGTTTAGAGTGCATCCATGGAAATCAATACACCTGCAGTCATTGGTCCAGGTGAATTTTTTCCGGTTATCGGTGTTGGTCCACATGAAAAGCCATGGCCAACGGGACCTCAATATGATCCCGAGCTTCTCGAAAATGGCGATCGCAGAAATGTCCTCGACCACTATCGATATTGGACTGTAGAAGCGATTGTTGCCGATCTCAATACCAAGCGCCATAAATTGCAGATTGCCATTGAAAACTGGCAACACGATTTGAATATCGGTTCAATCGTGCGAACTGCAAATGCATTTAACGCTTCATACGTTCACATCGTTGGTAAACGCGATTGGAATAAGCGCGGAGCAATGGTTACCGATAGATATTTGACAGTTCTGCACCACCCCACAATTTCTGAATTTGCCCAATGGTGTTCTGAAAATGACACTCCCATCATTGGAATAGATAACGTTCCAGGATCTAAACACCTTGAAGGTGCTCAGCTTCCAGAAAAATGCGTTCTGCTCTTCGGCCAAGAAGGTGCAGGAATGTCAGATGAAGGTGTCGCAATCTGCGAAGTTCTCTATGCTATTGAACAATATGGCTCTACCCGCTCAATGAATGCATCTGCGGCTGGCGCTATCGCTATGTACCACTGGGCGCTTCAGCACTTGCCCCGTAAGGTGTAATAGTGAAGCGATGGCTAAGTAGAAATCTCGTAATTCTCACTGTGGTCTCTCTCGCACAAGATGCAGCGAGCGAACTTCTCTACCCTTTGCTCCCCTATCTAGTATCCGCAAGCGTTATTGGAGCAGCTCCAGTTGCACTTGGAGTCATCGAAGGCTGCGCGGAAGCAGCTGCAGGATTTACAAAATTGTATTCTGGAAATCGAAGCGATTCGTTGGGCCGTAAACCATTTGTTGTAGCTGGTTATTCGATCGCAGCCTTTGGAAAGGCTCTCGTGATATTTGGAAGCGCGTGGTCTGCGATCTTCCTCGGTCGCGTGACAGATCGAATCGGAAAGGGACTTCGAAGTGCTCCTCGTGATGCCTTGATTCACGATTCAGTGGAAAGAAATGATGTCGGTAAAGCTTTTGGTTTCCATCGTACCGGTGACAATATCGGTGCAGTTATTGGACCTCTCATTGCACTTGGTGGTTTATCACTTCTCAATGGAGATGTTCGCGAAGTTGCCAAATGGGCGTTAATTCCAGCGATTCTCTCTGGATTACTCACCTTCTTTGTGAAAGAAGTGCGCGCCCATCAGTCGGCCATGCGAATTGAAAAATCAAAGTCGCTACTTCCGAAACCTCTCAAGAAGATTATTGCCCTTCTTGTCTGCATTCAATTAACAAATATTCCGGATGCTCTCTTGCTACTTCGACTCTACAATCTTGATTTTTCTGTACATGGCGTTGTACTCGCGTATGCTCTTTATAGTTTTGTGACGGTTATTTTCGCATTTCCAGGTGGATATTTAGCAGATAAATTTCAACCGCCAATAATTTATGCAATTGGACTTATTGCTTTTGCAGTTTCCTATGCGATGTTGGGATTGACTTCGAGTAAATCTCTAGCTGTGATAGCGCTCATCATCTATGGAATTTTCCCGGCCTTAACTGATGGCGTTGGAAAATCCTGGATTGCTAAGTTGAGCGAATCAGAACATCGCGGACGAGCTCAAGGTGTTTATCAAGCATCAATGAACTTCGCGGTGTTAGGAGCAGGCATCTGGGGAGGTCTCTTCTGGACCCAGCATGGAGATCAGCCAGTATTAGTTGTTGCCGCCTGTGGAGCCTTGGTTGGCGCCGCCATCTTCATCGGCAGGGTCTTCCGCCAGCGCATCACGCACTGACTGCAGACGGCGTTCAACCTCAGTTGCTTCATCTATTCGCCCAAGTTGGCGCATCACGGTTGCCATGCGCTCTTCGATATCGAGAATAAACTCAAAGTCTTTAGGTTCATCTTCAGCGACTATTTGCAGTACTCCATCGAGGGTAGAGAGTCCATCTTCAAGTTTTCCAAGAAGAATCTCTGCCTTGCCAAATTCGAAGAGTGCAAAAGTTTCGCGACGATGATCGTGAGCAGTTTCAAAGACATCGATAGCTTTACGGGCAGCTTCGATTGCCTTTTCGCCATCGCCAAGTTCGACATAACATGATGCAATCTTTTGGTCACATCGGGCAACATGGATAACTTCTTTTTCGAGCTTAAACATTTTGCGCGCTTCCTGGAAACAGATGATGGCTTCGGCATAATTCTTTAACTCGCGCTGTGCACACCCAATCAGGTGCATATCGTTAGCAGCGCCAATTGTGTTTCCATCAACGAGATGTTCTTGAGAACACTCGTACATGGTTTCGATAACCTTTTCGTAATTCTTTGATGCATACCACCACTCGCCCAAGGTGCATGCCAGTTCGAGAGCGATAGGTGATTTATTTTCACGCAAAATTGAGACTGCCTTACTCATTGCAGTTGCTGCTTCATCCATGCGCTTTAATTGATTAAGGTTGTATCCGATTGCTGAATAAGCTTGAGCAAGTCCTTCGCTAGGAGCAGCAGAACCTAATTCTGAAAAAATATCGCGCGCAGTTTCTGCGAGTGCCAACGCTTCATCGTATTGACCGCGTGCAAAGATGCGAGCAGAGAGTTCGTAATATGTATTTGCTCGTTCTTCACCATGAACTTCGGGGATTCGATCCCAGAGCATCTCTTCGGTGACTAACTCGTCGCGGCCTTCTTCATCGCTCATTCAAAGACCTCCACTCCCTGTTGAATTCCTGCACTGTAGACCTAACGCTGGCCAGCTCGTGGATATTTCAGCTCGCTTCGAGGCTGATTCTTGGGTAACCTTGCCTTCTTGCAAATCGTTTGCATCTAGCCTAGGAGCCTTCTCATCAACGATATCGTCCGCGAGATTCCTCGCGTGCCTCTCCGTGAGCGTCTCACATCCGACGAATGGCGTCGCATGGCTGCGATGTTCGGCTTTATCGCATTTCTCCATATCGCTGGAGCGCTCCTCATGTGGCGAGCTACCTCTGGAAATTACGAGCTCGCTGATGGATCGCTATTTGGGTGGGGAACTGCTGCTCTTGCATACACCTTAGGAATGCGCCACGCATTCGATGCCGATCACATCAGCGCAATTGATAACACAACTCGTAAATTGATGTCCGAAGGTAAGCGACCTCTTGCAGTTGGTTTTTTCTTCTCGCTTGGCCACTCATCTGTTGTTGCTGGACTAGCAATTTTGCTCAACTTTGGAATCAAAGCACTCGGTTCGCAATTAAAGGATGAGGATTCAACTCTTCATCACTACACAGGTCTTATCGGCACAACAGTGTCAGGTACATTCTTGATGCTGATTGCAATTCTTAATTTGATTATTCTTGTATCAATTGTTGGAGTCTTTGTTCAGATGCGAAAAGGCTTGTACAACGAAGAAGAACTCGAGAAACATCTCAACTCTCGTGGATTATTAATGAGATTCTTCGGACCAATCGCACGTCGTATTGATGCAAGCTGGAAAATGTATCCGCTAGGCATTCTTTTTGGACTTGGCTTTGATACAGCAACTGAGATTGGTCTCCTAGTTCTTGCTGGGTCATCTGTTATTGCAGGACTTCCTTGGTGGGCGATTATTTCCTTGCCGCTCTTCTTCGCAGGGGGCATGAGCTTGCTCGACACAATTGATGGATCATTTATGAACTTTGCATACGGATGGGCTTTCTCTAAACCGGTACGCAAGGTCTATTACAACATCATTATCACTGGCTTATCCGTCGCTGTTGCGCTCTTCGTGGGCGGCCTCGAACTCTGCCAAGTGCTTGCAAATCAGCTCAATTTGAGCGGCGGTTTCTGGGATTACGCACTGGCATTTAACTTGAATTCAGCTGGTTATTTCATCGTAGGCGCATTTATTGTCGTTTGGACAGTTGCGCTCCTTCTATGGCGCTACGGCAAGATTGAGGAACGCTGGCATAACAAAGCGCATGCAGCACAGATGGCTCGTGGTGAAAATACAGATCACGCAGCTGCGGGAATTGATTTAGGTCCAATTAAAGATGGTTGGAAGATCGACTAATTTTGATTCGCTCTTGAGCAATTGCTGCTCCAAGTAAGACAACGCAAGCCCCTACTGGTTCATACCAAGTAATTTTCTCGTTAAGGAAAATAACTCCAACGATTACGGCGACTACTGGTGTCAGATAAGTAACGCTACTTGCTATAGCGCTACCTGCTCGTTCCATCACTCGAAAATTCCAGAGATATGCGATGCCGCTACCAAAAACTCCGAGTCCGAGCATTCCAAGAAGCGGGCCTAGACGATATTCATCCTTTGCAATACCGTCGAAAAGGTATAAAGGTAAAAGTGTTATCGCACCTAAAGTTAGTTGAGTTGCAACAATTGATTCAGGTCTCAACTTGTAGGGAATCACAAATCTGCGGGTGTAAGGAAATGAAATTCCATAACAGGAGACTGCTCCAAGTAGAACAAGGATTGCCCAAAGCGGGTTGTCGCCAAGTCCATTCCAAGCACCCAACACAATTAGTACTCCAGTAAATCCGAGGAGCAAGCCGATGAATTGAAATGCTTTTGGTTTCTCTTCGCGATTAACCACCATAATTGCAATTAAAGTCATTAGAGGCGTGACCGCATTGATGATTCCAGCAAGAATCGAGGTGACTTCTGTTTCGGCAAGTGCAAAGAAGATGCCAGGAATTACGTTAAGTAGAAGAGCAACTATCCAAAGATGGAAGAGAACGGTGCGATCTCGAGGGAGAGAGAATCCTCGTGCTTTGGCGATTATTAAGAGAGTTGCCGCTCCCAAGGCGCATCGCCCAAAAGCAACGCCAAATGGCGTTAAGAACTCAAGGCCTAATTTGATGAATATAAAAGAACAACCCCACACCACGCCGAGGGCGAGGTATGGGGCTATCCAGCCTGAACACTTCTTAGGTGAAGCTAAGTGAGAAGGCACCTAGCAATGATGACACAACCATCCATGCCCACCAGACATTGACGATATCTACATGCCAGTGATCTGCACGGTAGATGCCAAGTCGCGAACGGTTCCAGTTACCCAGAGCGATAAACGCCGTCAAAATTAAGTGGACAACGTTCATGATTGCAAACATGTACCAGCAAGATGCATACGCACCGTCATAGAAGGTAAATGGAACTGCCCCAAATTGTTGAATCTGTAAAACTAGAGCCACAACTGAAGCAAGAAGTGCAATCAAACCGAAGGTCTTGAGTCCACCCTGATTTCCGCGACGTACGCTACGAAGAGCAATGAAGTGAGCAAGTAATCCAATTGCTGCAACTGCAGTTACTTTCCATGCACCAGAACTGGATACTGGATTAATTGCAGGATGGTCCTCGCCGCCTGCAGGAAGCCACATGTCGTTGACGTTCTGAGCCTTCAAATAGAAATATGTGAAGACCATGCTGAGCGCAAATGCAACGTCAGCAACGATAAGGAGAACTACTCCTAAGCGGTTACGACTTCCAACAACATCAGGATGTTCGTGGTGTGGGTTGGCGTGTGCATGAGTATCAAGGCTCATTAGTTCTTCCTTCCGTATCCGTAAACATCTTCTGTAACAACTGGGAGCGTTTCAAAGTTTTCGAGTGGAACTGGGTTTGGAACTGTCCATTCGAGTGACTTCGCATGCCATGGATTCATAGGTGCCTTTGTACCGCTACGCCATGAACCAATTACCGCTGCTAGGAGAATCAACATACCTGTCATGATGACTGCTGCGCCGCTTGATGTAACGAGGTTGCCTTTGTTGAAAATTTCGGCATATGCCTCAACTCGACGAGGCTGTCCTTGAAGGCCAACGAGGAACATTCCCATGAATGTTACGTTAAAGCCGATCTGTACAAGCCAGAACGAGATCCATGAAAGCTTTGTATCAAGCATTCTTCCGGTCATCTTAGGGAACCAGTAAACAAGTGCAGCAATTGCACCTGTGAGTCCTGCACCCATAAGTGTGTAGTGGAAGTGCGCTGTTACATACATTGATCCGTGAAGGAAGGCATCAGCAGGTACATCTGAGAGATAGATACCTGTGATTCCACCGATCATGAAGTTCCAGAGAAGAGCAAAGATCGACATCGTTGGAACTGTCATCCATAGACGACCGCGCCACAACGTGCCAACAAGCACGAGGAAGAGCATTCCAGTTGGGATCGAAATTAATTCGGTTGTCAACATAAATGGTGCGTTAAGAAGTGGTGCCCATCCTGACATGTACATGTGGTGTGCCCAAACAAGTACTGAAAGTCCGCAGATACCTGCGATACCCATAACAGCTACATTGAAGCTGAAGAGTGGGCGGCGAGTAAATACCGGTGCCATCTCCATCAAAGCTGCAACTGCAGGAATAAGGATTACATAAACCTCTGGGTGGCCCATGATCCAGAAGAGGTTTTCATAGAGCCATCCGCTACCACCACGATGAGTGTCGTAGAACGAAGTTCCAAGTGCACGATCCATCCCTGAAAGAACTTGAGATAGGAAGAACACTGGGAATGCAGGAAGTGCTAGTGCGACTGATGCAACCGTTCCGTA
>JBDKLT010000050.1:0-12213 GCA_039795495.1 Actinomycetota bacterium
GCAAAAGATCTTGGCTACTCCGTTGAGAAAGGAGAAGCAGAATGAGTTTTATTGAGATTCAATGCGGCGATGTATTGGCATCTGTCGTGTTTATCATTGAAGGCGAACTTCAAGAGATCCCTCAGGCAGATGCAATTCAGACTCACATTGGGACATGTCAGGCTTGTGCTGCCGAAATTGAACATGAACGTCTGATGCAGCAGATGCTTCAAGATGTCCTCAAGCGTTCATGTGATGAACAGGCGCCAGACGATCTCCATCAGAGTATTCACCGCCAGTTGCGCGCACAGATGGCGGGCAATGGCGCTACCGAAGTCGTGACTCAGTTCAGCATGACCGAAATTTCAATTGAAATTGATGAATTTGGAAATGTTGAACATAGAGAAATTCAAATAGAACAGACTCATATCCAGCACTTTATCGACGACGAGGACTAATCTCGTAGGCATGAAGCCTGCAGAAGAAGTGCTAGGAGCCGTTGGCTTCTCTGTGCTCTCAGTCAGGCCAGGCGATACATGCGTAACGATGGGTATTTCTGATCTTCCTGTTGTAGCCCCATCTATTTATCTCTCACTAATGGAGAGCGCCTGTGTTGCGGCGTTATCAGAACATTTGGAAAGTGGTGAGACTACATTCCTCACTCATTCATCGCTAGAGATCGTGGGTTCTGCAACAGCTGGAACAGAGATTCGCGCCAATGCGCGCGTTATTGATATCGAAGGACGCGAATTAACATTTGAATGCGATGTCTACGATGGCGAGAGACATCTTGCTGTTGCAGAGATAAGAAGAGCGACTGTCGAGCGATTATCGTATCTCGCTCGTACAGCCGCTCTCTCTTTAATCAATGATGTAGCTAATTAATTACGCCTTCTTGGTCTCCCAGAAAATCGCAGCAATCTCATCGATCCTTGCGATTAATTGATCTGCAACTGCAACATCTTGAGTTCCCTTTGTGCCAGCTGCGCCAGCCAACTTTGTCGCCTCATTGAAGAGTGAGTGAAGTTGTGGGTACTTCTCAAAGTGTGGAGCTTTGAAGTAATCAGTCCAGAGAACCCAGAGGTGCTCCTTAACTTGGTGTGAACGCTCTTCTTTGATTGCAACAGAACGTGAGCGGAAATCTGCATCAGGATTTGCTGCGTACTTTTCCATGCAAGCCTTAACAGAGAGCGCTTCGATCTTTGCCTGTGCTGGGTCATAGACGCCGCAAGGTAGATCACAATGTGCGTGGACAGTAATTGAAGGTATAAAAATATTTCTCATAAGCGCGAGAGTACTCGAAGCCTTAGAATCTTGCCATGTCAAAGTACGCATCGATGATTGTCGAAGGCGACTCTATGGAACCCACATATAGCGCTGGAGATTGGTTGATGGGGCGTTGGGCTGATTACAAACTCACTGGCCTCAATCGCATCAAAGTCGGCGATGTGGTCGTAATCGAACGCGATGAACAGCCTGGGATCTTCTATGTAAAGCGCATTACTGAGACCCGTGCATCTGGCGGACACATGCCAACGATCTTTGTGAGAAGCGATAACGAAGCAGGAACCGATTCACGTCAGTGGGGATGGCTGCATATAACGAGCGTGCGAGCAAAGATTGCTTTCAGGATGAAGCGAAGTCGATGTTAGCGAACCTTCTCATTTAGAGAGATGCGATCTTCTCTTTCACCGCAATAACCGAAGGGTTAGTAAGCGCTTGGCCATCTGAGAAGAGAAGCGTTGGAACAACGCGATTTCCACCATTTACCTTTTCGACAAATGGCGCGTACTGCTCTTCCTGCTCAACATTTACTTCTCGGAATTCAATTCCATTTTCGCTGAGCTGGCTCTTCAACCGCTTGCAGTAACCACACCAATCGGTGCTGAACATGACAAAATCTTTGCCGGAGATACCGAGCGCTTCTACTTCCGCGTTCATCGAGTAAATGCTTCAACGAGTAGTGCTTTTGCCTCATCTTCATGCAAGTGGTGGTTACCTGTTGCAGGAGATGCAGATGCACGACGAGAAATACGACGCAAGACTCGACTATCAACAGATGTACCACCGATTGATTCAGTAGTGCTGAGTGCAACGTGAGGCCATGGACCTTGGTTTGCAGGTTCATCTTGAACCCAAAGCAAGTTAGCGTTTGGATGCTTCTTCGCTTCAACTTCCATCTGCGCAACTGGTAGCGGATAGAGACGTTCTACTCGAACGATTGCAGTGCTGCTGTCATTGAGACGAGTGCGCTCTGCAACGAGATCGTGATAAATCTTTCCTGAACAGAAGATTAGTCGTGAAGCGTTATTCACTTCGTGATCGCCAATGACTGGCAAGAATGTTCCTGATGTGAAATCACTGATCGATGATGCAGCAGCCTTAAGGCGCAACATGGATTTAGGAGTGAAGACAACCATTGGACGTCGCTTTGGATTTGCTGCGTGGAAACGGAGCAAATGGAAGTACGAAGCAGGTGTCGATGGTTGTGCAACAGTCATATTCTTTTCAGCACAGAGCGCTAGGAAGCGTTCAATGCGTGCAGATGAGTGGTCTGGGCCTTGACCTTCATAACCATGTGGAAGAAGGAGAACTACTGATGAGCGCTCTCCCCACTTCTGTAGAGCTGAAGAGACAAATTCATCGATGATTGTCTGCGCACCATTAGCGAAGTCACCGAATTGACCTTCCCAGAGTACGAGAGCTTCTTCTCGTTCTACTGAGTAGCCATACTCAAAGCCCATCGCTGCATACTCGCTGAGAAGCGAATCCACTACGAAGAATTGGTTTGCATCAGAGATGAGTGAACGGAGCGGAGTCCATTCGCTTCCATTCTCTTTATCGATGATGACTGCATGTCGGTTTGAGAATGTTCCGCGGCGAGAATCTTGTCCCGCTAGGCGAATTGGTCGGCCTTCTTTGAGAAGTGAACCGAAGGCGAGCATTTCACCTGTAGACCAATCGATAGTTCCATCATTGATTGATTCTGCACGGCGTTGAAGCTGTGGAAGAAGTTTCGGATGAACGTTAAATCCTTCAGGAATAGCAGTTTGTGTCGCTGCAATTTCGCGGATGAGTTGTTCAGAGATAAATGTTGGAACATCTTCTGCATTTGGAACGATTGGTGGGACAAAGTTTGGATCGTGTTCTTCGTGGTAATTAGCTACCGATGCAAAGACTTCTTCAAGCTGAGCCTGGTAATCGCGCGCGATTTCCTCTGCTTCTGCAGGAGTGATATCGCCACGACCGACAAGTGCTTCTGTATACAAAGTACGTGTTGTGCGCTTTGCATCAATTAACTTGTACATCAACGGTTGAGTAAAGCTTGGTTCGTCACCTTCATTGTGTCCGCGACGGCGGTAGCAGACCATGTCGATGACTACATCTTTATTAAATGCCTGGCGATATTCGAAGGCAAGGTGTGCAACGCGTACACATGCTTCAGGGTCGTCTCCGTTAACGTGGAATACAGGAGCTTCGATTAACTTGGCGATATCTGTTGAGTAGCGTGCTGTACGTGAAGAACTTGGTGAGGTTGTAAAACCAACCTGGTTATTGACGACGATATGAATAGTGCCACCTGTGCGATAACCCGGAAGTCCTGCAAGCTGAAGTGTTTCTGCATTGACACCTTGGCCAGCAAATGAAGCATCGCCGTGGAGAAGGATCGGAAGTACTGAGTAAGCGCCCTTTGTATTGAGACGATCTTGCTTTGCGCGAACGATTCCTTCGAGTACTGGGTTTACAGCTTCGAGGTGTGAAGGGTTTGCAGCAAGGTAAATCTTTGTTGTCGCACCTGATTGAGCAGTAAAGATTCCTTCAGTACCCAAGTGATATTTCACGTCTCCTGAGCCATGCACTTCATTCTCTGCATAGTGTCCTTGGAATTCTTGGAAGATCTGGCCGACTGATTTACCAGCGATATTTGCAAGCATATTAAGACGACCGCGGTGGGGCATTCCAATACATACTTCATCGAGTCCACGTTCTGCAGCTGCAGAGACGATTGCATCGGTCAATGGAATAACTGATTCGCCACCTTCAAGTGAGAAGCGCTTCTGTCCTACAAACTTTGTCTGCAAGAATGATTCAAATGCCTCTGCGCTATTGAGTTTGCGCAATATACGAAGCTGTTCTTCGCGTTCGATTGATGGAAGACCTACTTCGATATGTTCTAGCATCCACTTGCGCTCTGCTGGATTTGAAATGTGCATGTACTCAACACCGATTGAGCGGCAGTAAGAATCACGGAGGATTCCAAGAATCTTGCGAAGTGGAAGAAATGCCTTGCCACCGAATCCGCCTGTTGCAAATTCACGATCAAGATCCCAGAGTGTAAGTCCATGATTTACAACATCAAGATCTGGATGTGTGCGTTGAACGTAAACAAGCGGATCGATATCAGCCATGAGGTGGCCCCATGTGCGATAAGCCTGAATCAATTGCTGTACGCGAGCCGTCTTATCAATTTCGTCATCTTTAGTAACTGCAAAGTCTGCAGCCCAACGAATCGGTTCGTAAGGAATACGAAGCGCTGTAAAGATTTCATCGTAGAAGTGATCATCGCCAAGGAGAAGTTCATGGATGCGACGGAGGAAATCTCCTGATTGCGCACCCTGAATAACGCGGTGGTCATATGTGCTTGTGAGTGTAAGAACTTTGCTAATTGCCATACGAGCAAGAGTTGCTGGGCTTGCACCTTGGAACTCTGCTGGGTAATCCATCGCACCAACACCGATGATGAGACCTTGTCCCTGAACAAGACGTGGGACAGAGTGAACTGTTCCGATAGTTCCTGGGTTTGTCAGTGAGACAGTGGTTCCTGCGTAATCTTCAACGGTGAGCGAACCGCCACGCGCTTTCTTTACGATCTCTTCGTAGGCCGTCCAGAATTGGCCGAAATCTAAACTTTCGCAGCCCTTAATAGAAGGTACGAGCAGCTGACGAGTTCCATCGGGCTTTGCTAAATCGATAGCAATTCCAAGGTTGATATGTGCAGGTGTTCCGAGCGCAGGTTTTCCATCAACTGCCCCGTAGAAAGAGTTCATCTCTGGCATTGCGCGAAGCGCCTTGATCATTGCGTAAGCGATGATGTGAGTAAATGAAACTTTTCCACCACGTGTGCGCTTGAGATGGTTATTGATAACGATGCGATTGTCGATCATCAACTTGGCAGGAATTGCACGAACTGATGTTGCTGTTGGAACTGCAAGGGATGCTTCCATGCTCTGAACTACGCGAGCAGGAACTCCGCGAATTGGTTCGAGAGTTGAAGCATCAGGAGTTGCAAGAGTTGGAATTGGTTTTGCCACAGGTTGTGCAGGAGTTGCAGGTGTTGGAGTTACTGTGCGAACAACTGGTTGTGATTGAACTGGTGTCTGAGTTTGCGCGACTGGAGCTGTCGCAACCGCTGCAGCTTGAGTTGCAGGCACAACACCAGGCATTGAAATATTCGGTGGAGTTACAGGCTTGGGAGTTGGGGGAGTTCCACCCTTAGGTACACCTGCTTGTGTAGTTGATGCAGGTGCGCCAGCTTGAGGATTGTTCTGAAAATATGTCACCCATTCGGCAGGTACTGAGGATGGATCTACTTGATAACGCTCGTACATTTCTTCAACGAGCCAATCATTTGCGCCGAAGTCCTGACCTGATTGCGACACTGAGCGCTCCTTTGCGTTCTCAACCTGTGCTGATTTCTATCCTGCACCGAAGGCTAAGACTATCGGCTGGGAGCGCGCCATATAAATTGTGAAAATGGTTCAGGAGCGCGAGATTGGGCACATTTACTAGTGGTCGCACCAGAGCCCTCCCGGGCCGCCACTTCAAAAGGCGAGGTATCCCAAATCTTGAGAGAGTTGGCATATGACGCACCCTTCAGCACGCCCACTGGCGATTATCACTGGAGGAAGTCGGGGGCTTGGATTTGAAGTTGCCAAGGCGCTGACACTTCAGGGTTTTGATATCGCCCTTCTTGCAAAAGATAAGCAACGACTTGAAAGTGCAGCTCAACAACTTCGAGAAGCAGATCGTTATCACAATGGAGTTTCAACCGCTCATATCTCAACATTTGCATGCGATCTTGAACAACCAGAGTTAGTTCGCGAAGTAATTGACTCAATCACTCAAGCACTCCCTACTCCAGAAATCATGGTCATTGCTCACGGTGTAATGAGCGCAAAGATGTCGAAGACTCTTAAGACTGATGATGTCGAGTGGCGAAGAGTGATGGCAATCAATCTCGACTCTGTATTCCAACTTGTTAATGGAATCGCGCCTGCCATGGTCGATGCACGAAATGGTCGAGTCATTATTTTCTCCGCATGTCTTGGTCGTATGACAGGTCCAGGAAATGCAGGAGGACTTGCACCATACAGAATTTCAAAAGCAGGAGTAAATGCACTTGTCCGCAATCTTGCACATGAAACCGGTTTAGGCGCTCGCGGATTTCTCGTCGATGCCATCTGTCCTAACCATTCACGGACAGATATGGGAGGACCCGATGCTCCACGTTCTGCAGAAGAAGGTGCAGCCACTGCGGTCTGGTTAGCCACACGACCATTCGATGTAAATGGCACAACAGATCAAGAGAAACTTACTGGTGTCTTATGGGAAGACAATCAGGTAGTTGAGTGGTGATGCGAAGGTTGCCCTCAGATCAACTGGCTTATTGAAATTAATGATTTTCGTTCTTGGCGATATTTAACGCCAAGAAGATGATGGGTAGAGCAAGAACCAGAATGACAACGGCACCTATATAGAAGTGCCCTTGTATTTGATAGTAGGCAACGCCCACTGCGATTAAATTTGCGAGGATTGCAGGCGAACGTCCGTAGTTCTTTCCTTTTGAATATCCGTGTCCAGCCACAAAGAGCCCAGCTGCTCCAAGTGCAGCAAAGAGAATAACTCCAAGAAGCGGCGCAAGCTCCTTCTCTTCGTGAGTAACTCCCAACACCATCAACCAGATACCTAGGGCGAGCACGATTGCTGCCTCGATATAGAGAAGGGTTGCCACCGTAGAGCGTTTTCGCTGAAGACTGTAAACATCTCTTCCCATGAATTCATCTGACATAACACTGACTTTATCAGCAGAGGACATTGAGGGACCACTATGACCTTCTCTCATGATGGTTTGCGCGATTCACTCACGCATTTAGCGGCACCTCCCTATTTTTATGAAAATTTGAGGCGAGATCTTGCAACTGCTGTTAGAAATAGAAGTCATGTGAGTTTGGTACGTTTTCAACTCTTTCCTCAACTTCTTGACAATGGCGAGGGCTCCGATTTAGATAATCCAGAATTCTTTCAGAGAGAGTCACAATACGAAGTTTCTATTCTCGCTTTTGCAGAACTCATGAAGGCGAGTATTCGGTCAGAAGATCTCTGCGCGCGCCTTGGACGATATGAATTTACAGTCATACTTCGCGCAGATGAGAAAGTGGCACATGTCCTGATCCGCAGAATTTTGCGGGAATGGAGGAGCGATAGCTTTATCTGCAAATCTGCTTCAGTTCCTGCTATTCGAGGTGAAAGTTCCCTTGAGATTCTCAATCGACTCGATAACCAAGAGTTGTTAGGGGTAGCAGAAGGTTACTAAGTTCGAACTCTCTCCACAGTGATGAGATTTTTCCTGTCGAAGATGTCAGAGGAGACTTACCTTCTGCGCCATGGAAACCATGGATCCAGAAGTAGTTTTTGGCCCGATAGCCCATCTCATCGCAGACCCAACGGTTGAAGAAATATGGATTAACTCGCCACATCGCATCTTTGTAGCCCGTGCAGGAAAAAGTCAGTTAATCAACCTTGTTTTAACAGCTGATTCAGTCAAACAGCTAGTGGATCGAGCGCTTATATGGAGCGGACGCCGACTTGATCTTTCTCAACCTTTTGTCGATGCGCGCTTACCCGATGGAAGTCGATTACATGTTGCGATCCCAGAAATTACTGCAGAACACTGGGCAGTAAATATTCGCAAGCACTTAATGAGGCAGAAAAGTCTCCACGAATTAGCAGCTATGGGTGTTATGACGCCTGAGATAGCCGATGATTTATCACGCGCTGTGAAAGATGGTCAAAACATTCTTGTAAGCGGAGGAACTCAAGCCGGTAAGACAACGCTACTTAATGCCTTGATTTCAGAGACACCGCTATCGCAGCGAGTGATCACTATTGAAGAAGTTTTTGAACTCCAGCCTCGAGTCCCAGATCTCATTCAAATGCAAACCAGAGGACCAAATTTGCAAGGAGATGGCGAAATTACTTTGCGCCATCTCATAAAAGAAGCCCTGCGCATGAGACCTTCTCGAATCATTGTTGGTGAAGTTCGCCAGGCTGAGGCGCTCGATTTACTTCTGGCACTTAACTCTGGATTACCTGGGATGGGAACACTTCACGCCAACTCAGCACGAGACGCAATTTCAAAGCTCCAGACGCTTCCGCTTCTTGCTGGAGAGAATATCTCACACAAATTTATTGCTCCGACTGTCGCATCAGCGATAGATATCGTCATTCAAGCATCCCTTGGTATTGATGGAACGCGACGAATTATTGAGATTGCAAAATTAACTGGTCGATATGAAAATGATCGAGCTGAAATCGAATATATCTGGCGCTGGAATGGTGCTAACTATGAACGAGGGTTAGGCAAGATTGCATGAAGAATCTCTTCGGATTGAGACAGAGAGATAAAAAAGATATTGCAACTGCCGCAGCATCAATCCTCGCTGCATTGCTTATCGCATTTCTATTTTCTCACTCATTGCTTATCTCAACAGTTTTTGCACTATTTGTTTCGATCTTCATCATCATTGTTCAGCAGCGTGGAGAATCAAAGCGTTTCTCTCAGATACAAAGTGCCTGTCCTGAATTAATTGATATTTTGAGTGCGGATGTGCAATCAGGACTTTCACTCAATGAGTCTTTAAGTGGACTAGCCAGCAGAGGTCCAGAATTTCCTAGGGCTGAATTTGAATACTTTGCACATCGCCTGCTTCTCCAAGGTGATTTCACTCTGGCGCTCACCATCCTTAAGGAGAAACTTGCCCACCCAAGTACAGATCAGATTATTGAGGCTCTATTTCTTGCCCGCGAATTAGGTGGGACAGAACTGCTCACGATCCTTCGGCTACTTGGAAAATTTATCCGCGAAGATCTTGCGCTTCGACGAGAAATAGAAGTGAAACAAAATTGGATTAAGAATTCGGCTCATCTATCAGCCGCAGCACCGTGGATCTTGCTTCTTCTCCTATCCACGCAACCAGCAACCGTGAGCGCATTCTCAAATCCAACCGGTATCGCCATTCTCTGCGTTGGTTTAGGTCTCACAGCTTTGGCATACCTATGGATGAATTCATTGAGTCGTATGCCAGTTCCGCATCGAATCTTTATTGGAAGCGCTCCCGAGGTATCACGATGAGAAATTACTTAGTCATCACGGCTCTTCTCTTGATTCCCGTCTTCGTACTTCTTGTTGAAGATATTGGGTGGGAGAAGAGTTCAATTCAATACTTAAGAAAGATTGGAGATAAAACCGATGTCCGAACCAAGTTGATAGAACTCGGTTACTACGAAGAGAAGAGTTATGAGAATTTTAGGTACAGACAACTCTTATTGATCTTTCTCGTACTATCCCTGGAATTCATCCTCTCAATCATTTTCGATCTTTCTTTTGCAACGTTACTGCTCTTTGCTCTGACCTCCATAAGTGCAGTCATACTTCTCACTGAGCAGAAATTGAATCGCGAAATCAAATCCCATCGCGAGAGTATTGAGGAAGATTTCCCATCTATTATCGAGGCTCTCACCCTTTCGCTCTCTGCCGGTGAATCACCGCTGACATCCATGCAGAGAATTTCTTCACGAGGCCGAGGTGCTCTTATTAAGGAATTTTCAGCGGTCATTGAAGAAGTTCGAAATGGCGAACCGTATGCAAGTGCATTGGATTCAATGGGTCGAAGAGTTAAATCAATAGCGGTCCGCCGTTTTGTGGATGCTCTGGTCATCGCCCTCACGCGTGGCGCACCCCTGATAGACGTGCTCCACAGCCATGCTCGGGAGGCACGCGACTATCAACGTAATCGCGTACTTTCTGCTGCTTCAAAAGCAGAACTCACGATGATGATTCCAGTTGTCTTTCTCATTCTCCCAATCTCAATTCTCTTCGCACTTTGGCCATCGCTCTCCAATCTCAACCTATTTGCGCAGGGATAACTACAACACAATATCTGTAAACCAAGTTACAAACCACGTTATAAACAAAGGAAAGAAGGAAAAATGTCTGATGCATTTTCACTAAAACTAGCCCAAGCTTCAACCTATTTAACTATTCGATTAGCAGAACTCAAGAGATCTCGCTTCTATAAAGTACTGAGCGATGATCGAGGCGATGTGCCGGGCTGGGTTCTAGTAGTTCTTATGACAACAGGGTTGGTCACAGCACTATGGACTATCGCTGCACCGCGTTTAACTGCCATTCTCAAGAATTCACTTGATGCAATGAATGGCATTCACTAAATAGTGAGAGCACTATTCGTTAACCAACACTCTTCACAGGAAAATTTTCGTAGAAGAATGCTTCGCTACATTTCAAATTTCATTCGGGAAGATCGAGGCAATGTTGAAAGTTCGATGGTTCTAATTCCGCTTCTGACCTTATTTCTGATTGCAGCGCAACTAACCATTTCGCTGCATGGAAGAAATATGGATTCAATCGCAGCCCAAGACGAGGCTTCCACGAGAGCAATTTCTGGAGAGTTTCAAGATTCTGACACTTTCATCCATATCTACTCGCCAGATCCGCACCAGAATCTTGACCTTGTCATCAGCCATAAAGGTCGGAACCTGGCGCATCTAGTACCCGGGTTGTCAGCGATTACAGGCTCACAACTTCACACAGATGTGAGTGGAATTGCCATTGTGGAGAATCAACGTTGATGACATTTTCATCCAAGATCTGCTCTTTCAACGAGAGATTTCTTCACTTTATTAGGGATGAACGAGGAAGCGCATCTGTTGAGTTTGTCGCTCTCGCAATTCCACTCTTCATACCTCTCTTCTTATATATCAATAGTTTTTCAGGGATGAGCGATGGACAGAGCGCACTACGAACACTCTCTCGAGAAGTAGCGCGAGGGTTTGTGACAAGTTCGAATGATCAGATTGCATATGGAGTAGCTCGAGAAATTCTCATTCAAGGCGGGGGAGCCCTCGGCTTTCAAAGAGCAATTGAAGATGGGTCCCTCGAGATGCAGATTATTTGTAGCGAGCACCCATGCATCTCTCCTGATGCATCCGTTCAGATTGTGATGACGCTCGAGTCGGAAGGTGCGAAGACAAAAGTATCCTCCATTGAGTATGTATCACCATGGGTCTAGCAATCAAAGTGACTAAGTCGCGCGCGACTCAAGTCATTTCGCGATTCATAACTGAAGAAAGAGGCTCCCTTTCGATATTAATTCTTAGCCTTTTCATGACGATTCTCATAACTCTCCTCATCCTTACCGATATCTCTTCAATCTATTTCGCAAAGAGGTCTTTAACTCAAGCCACTGAAGCTGCAGCACAACGTGGAGTAAGAAACTTGGATTTAGAGAAGTACTACAAAAGTAAATATAACTTCACGAAAATGATTCTTAATATGACTGATGCGCGAGAGAAAGATCCCGGCATTCCAATTGATTGCTATAAAGGCCGAGATGATGCATTTTCCACTATCGCCGAATTCAGTCGAAATAGAGAGAGTCTCTTAGGTCCGCAGCTTGGAGAAATTCAGATCCAGGAAGTTCAATGTGATGGCTATCAACTCTCTCTGCGTACTTCAGCAACAGCGCGACTTCCATTCGTAATTCCATTCACTGGGATTGAAAAGGTAGAGATTTCGTCGCAAGTGGGCACCTTTGATGAGCGGAAGATCACCACTAATTACTATGGAATCAATATCGGTTGATTACACTCGCTATCCTTCATCCATGGCTCGCGATTACAACCTCGAAATCAATGAGATTGGCGCGACCCTCACCTCAATAGAAAAAGTATTAGATCTCCCAAAACTTGAAGCTGAAGCGGTCGAACTCGAGGCAGCTGCAGGAGCTCCGAATCTTTGGGATGACCCCGAAAAAGCGCAGGCTGTTACAAGTAAGTTGTCGCGAGTTCAGGCGACTATCGCTCGCCTCAAGAGTTTGCGACGCCGAGTCGATGATCTTCCAGTTCTCTTTGAATTAGCAGCAGAAGAGCCAGATG
>JBDKLT010000051.1:0-13231 GCA_039795495.1 Actinomycetota bacterium
TGCATATCTGGCCTATATCTCACTTGGCCGCAGAGGAATTCATATCTCTGACCATCTCACCAATAGCGGACTTGTAAGGTACGTGTATGACATCGTCCAGTAGTTATAGCGCCGACGATAAGGAACGTTTTCTCGACGAACCAGCAAAGCGCCCTGGTCGAACTGAATTTATGCGCGATCGCGCCCGCGTAATTCATTCAGCGGCACTCCGTCGACTTGCTGCAAAGACTCAAGTTGCAGTTCCTTGGGAGAATGATTTTCAACGCACGCGTCTTTCTCATTCACTTGAATGCGCTCAGATAGGTCGAGAACTCGGCGAATCACTCGGCGCTGATCCAGATTTGCTCGAGACTGCATGCCTTTCGCACGACATGGGACATCCACCTTTCGGACATAATGGAGAAGAAGCCCTCGCAGAAGTAGCTGCACCATGTGGCGGGTTCGAAGGAAATGCTCAATCGTTTCGTCTATTAACTCGTATTGAAGCAAAGACGGTTAATCCTGCTGGACAGAGCATTGGCCTTAACTTAACTCGTGCATCACTTGATGCAGCAACTAAGTACCCATGGCCACGTGCAGAGAATCCACGCAAATTCGGCGTCTATGACGACGATACAGAAATCTTTCATTGGGTCCGCAAAGGCACACCTACAGGGCGTAAATGTATTGAAGCGCAGATCATGGATTGGTCTGATGATTGTGCATATTCAGTTCATGATTTAGAGGATGCAATCTTTGCTGGCCAGATTCGAGTAAGCGATTTCGATCGCGACTTCGACATACTTTTTCAAGAGATGGTCGATGGATATAAGAGCGATGCAACGAAAGTTGAAGTTGCCGAAGCGCTCATTCGACTTCAGAAGCTTTCGTGCTGGCCCACTTCATTTGATAATAGCCATCGATCTCTTGCGCGATTGAAAGATACGACTTCACAATTGATTGGTAGATTTGTTCTCGCAGCTGAAATGGAAACTCGTAGAGTTCATGGAGATGGTCCCCTCACACGTTACAGCGCCAATCTCGAAATTCCTCGCGAACAGAAGATTGAGGTTGATTTTCTTAAGGCAGTTGCAGGGCACTACTTAATCAATGCAGCAGCTTCACAAGAGCGCTATGCAAAACAGCAAGTTGTCATTCATGAATTGGTCGAGATGCTCTATGCAGCCGCTCCTTCCGAACTCGACCCAATCTTTGAAGATGATTGGAAGGCGGCATCATCGGATTCAGAGCGCCTGCGCGTCGTAGTCGATCAGATTGCAAGCCTTACAGACCCTGGCGCATATGCGCTTCATGCGCACCTATCAAAGCGTCGCTAAGGTAGGAACATGAGCGGACGCATCAAAGCTGACGACATTGTCTATGTGCGCGAACATGCCCATATCGACGATGTTGTTACCGCTGCCGGAGTTGCTCTCAAGAACGCAGGAGGCGGACAGAAGAAAGGACTCTGTCCTTTCCATGATGAAAAATCTCCCTCTTTTCACGTAACTCCTTCAAAGAATTATTACCACTGCTTTGGTTGTGGCGTAGGCGGAGACGTCATCGACTTTATGATGAAAACCGATCATCTATCTTTTACTGAAACAATTGAAAGGCTTGCATCGCAGATTGGATACACGCTGCGATATGAAGAAGGTGGTCCTGCTGCACCTACCTCAAACCGCTCCCGCCTCTATGCAGCAAATTTAGCTGCAGCTAAGTTCTATCAAGATTTATTAAATACATCTCCTGATGCTGCACATGGTCGCGATCTGCTGACTAAACGCGGATTCGATAAAGCTGCATGTGATGCATTTGGAGTTGGATATGCACCAAATGCTTGGGATTCACTCACAAAACATCTGCGTGCAGCCGGTTTTACAATTGACGAACTTGAAGAGGCAGGGTTATCCAAGATGGGCGAACGCGGCCCCATCGATAAATTCCGCAATCGCGTCATGTGGCCCATCAAAGATATCTCTGGAGACATTGTTGGATTCGGTGCCCGCAAATTAGCTAGCAATGAAGAAGATCAAGGTCCTAAATATCTCAATACATCTGAGACTCCTATTTATAAGAAGTCACAAGTTCTTTATGGGCTCGATATGGCGAAGAAAGATATTGCCAAGAATCGCCAAGTTGTTGTGGTTGAGGGATATACCGATGTCATGGCATGCCACTTAGCTGGAATCACAACTGCGGTAGCTACGTGCGGCACTGCATTTGGCGATGACCACATTCGTATTATCCGCAGATTACTTATGGATGCCGATGCTTTTCGCGGCGAAGTCATCTTCACCTTCGATGGCGATGCAGCAGGTCAACAGGCTGCCATGAAGGCATTCGGTGACGACCAGAAGTTTGTCACCCAAACATTTGTCGCAGTCGAACCAGATGGTCTCGACCCATGCGACTTGCGCCAACATAAAGGTGATTTAGCTCTTCGAGATCTCATAGCGAAGCGAGTACCTCTTTTTGAATTTGCGATTCGCACTGAACTCAAAAAGCACAATCTTTCTACCGCAGAGGGGCGAGTCAATGCGCTCAATACAACTGCGCCCTTAGTTGCTGCTATTCGCGATAAATCGTTAAGACCTGAGTACATTAAATCTCTCGCAGGGTGGCTAGGTACTGAGACCGAAGTTGTTACTTCAGCAGTAAATTCAGCTCTCAAGAAAGCTGCGCCAGTGGCAGCGCCAACAGAAAATATTCAACACGATGCGTCATGGCGTCCAAACCCGAATGAACCAACGCTCATGCTCGAACGCGAAGTTCTCAAATCTAAGTTACAGATGCCAGGGCTTGTCACACAGTGGAAATTAATTGAAGAAGATGCATTTACTCACCCTGCATATCGCGAACTCCGCAGAATCATTGACTCACATGGTACCGAACAGATTTTGCTTGAAAATATTTCGGACGAGCGGATGCGCCAACTCTTTACAGAACTCTCTGTCGAACCTGTTCGCACCGATGGCGCAGTGTCAGAGAAGTATGTTTCAAGTATTGTTGCTCGTCTTCGTGAAGTTCTTGTCAGTCGAAAGATTGCTGATCTGAAATCTAGCCTTCAGAGACTCAATCCTGTAGAAAATGAAGATCAATACAATGCAGCATTTGGTGAGTTGGTAGCGCTAGAAACCCAGAAGCGAGGGCTACATGAACTCGCTATCGGTTCGCTCTAATCAGCCGATTTCTCGCTGATTTTGGCAGCCTTTGCCCTCTGCGGTAGAGTTGCGCCCGCTTCATTCCCTGATAGCTCAACGGCAGAGCAGTCGACTGTTAATCGACAGGTTCTTGGTTCGAATCCAAGTCAGGGAGCCATCTAGAGCGTAGCCTTCTCGCATGAATTCAATCCAGAGCATTTCTCGCAGTGCAGTCACTAGCTGGAAATCTCAGAGCAACCCGCTGCGACTCTTGCGTGTTTTTCTCGGAGCAACGTGGGTCTATGCAGGGTGGGATAAGGCTACTGATCCCGGATTTCTCAATGAGAGCGCTACAAATTACATCGGCACTCAATTGGCTGCCTTTGCTCATAATTCTCCCGTCGGATTCATACTCAATCACACTCTCGAACATGCAACGTTTGTTGGCATTTTTGTCATGCTCTCTGAATTCGCAATTGGTTTTGCCACACTTTTCTATATCGCACCATCTAGCGCGGCATTTGCAGGATTCTCAATGGCTACAGGTCTCTGGCTATCTAGCTCATTTCACACCACTCCTTACTTCCTCGCCAGTGATAGCGCCTACGCAGTGATGTGGTTGACCTACCTTCTTCTTTTAATTGGAAATCGCCGCATGCCATCATTAAATGCCGATCGGCGAGGAGTGATTCGCACCGCAACCATGGGGGTATTCGCTGTCGCTGCCTCGCTCTTAGGCAAAGTATTTCCTAAAGCAAGTGCTGCAACTAATTCTTCTCAGAAGAATTCCAGTTCTAAGGCGACCGGAAAGCAGATTATTAAACTTGCCGACCTTAAAGTCGGCGCAGCTCACAATTTCACACATTCTGCTCAAGGGATTCCAGCAGTTCTCTTCCGAACCAAGAATGGAGTATTTGCTTATTCTGCTATCTGCACTCATGAAGGATGCACAGTTTCATACAACTCTTCATCGAAGAGCTTGAAGTGCCCATGCCATGGAGCCGAATTTGATCCTACTAATGCGGGGAAGGTGCTACGAGGTCCTACAAATAGAGCGCTGCCGAAGTTGAAAGTCGCAATCAGCGGCGCCTGGGTTGTCGAGGCTTAAAACTTCGCTAAATTTTATGACAGGAAAAACTCAGGATGTTAGGGCAATATTTTGCCCATGAAAAACCTCAAAGTTATAGCCGCATTTATTGCAGGCGCTGCCCTTGCTGGTTCTATTGCAACTGCAGCAACAACATCTACTTCAGGTTCAATCAAGGCATGTGCAGATAACCGCACTCAGGCTCTCTACCTCTCTTCAACCGGTACGTGTTCATCGAGTCGAACACTCGTTGAAATCGGTGGCGGGGGCATGAATACCAAGACTATTGCCTCACTTGTTACGCCTTCAGTTGTTTCAATCTCGGTCTCCACATCATCTGGTGGAGGCACCGGTTCTGGCTCTATCTATAAGAGCAATGGTTCAAGTAGTTACATCATCACGAATAACCATGTTGTAAATACATCTGGAGCTGCGGCAACAATCAAAGTTGAGCTTTCAAATGGAGATCAATATCCAGCAAAAATTGTGGGACAAGATCCGGGTTATGACATTGCTGTATTGCAGATTCAAATGGGCAATTTGCCAACAGTAACTCTTGGCGATTCAAGCAAGGTATCAGTGGGAGATCCCGTCATTGCAATCGGTTCACCACTTGGATTAGCAAGTACGGTCACTAGCGGAATCATCTCTGCGCTTAATCGCCCAGTATCTACAGGAACCGTAGATGCGCAATCCTATGTCAACGCAATTCAGACTGATGCTGCAATTAACCCTGGTAACTCAGGTGGAGCGCTCATCGATTCACAAGGTCGCATCATCGGTGTTAACTCCGCAATTGCAACCCTTTCAAGTGGATCAAGTAGCGGATCTATTGGACTTGGTTTCTCAATCCCAATTAATGAAGCCAAGCGCGTCATTGATGAAATCATTTCAACTGGAAAATCAACGCGTCCAGTACTTGGAGTCTTCTTCGATACTTCTTACATGGGAGGCGGAGCAAAGATTGCAAAACTAAGTTCAAATGAGGGTGCAGAGAAGGCAGGAATTCCTGTCGGATCAATTATTCGCAGCATTGATGGATTTAAGATTCCTGATACAGATACTGCAATTGTGCGCATCCGATCTTATGCACCGGGAGCTACTGTGACGGTTGTTGTGGAACTTCCATCTGGTGGAAATAAGACATTTAAAGTGACTTTAGGTTCAGCTCCAGCAATCTAAGCGAAGCGAGCTGCACTTGCACCAGCGCTAGGTAGCGAAGTAAAAAATCGTGGCTTCTTAAAGCCACGAGATTCAAATGCTGAAGTGATGGCGTTACGCACTGATTGCGAATCTGTCGCTTTGATGAGTGCGATTGCACTGCCACCAAAGCCACCTCCCACCATGCGTGCTCCAAGCGCACCTGCTTGGCGTGATGCATCAACTGCGACATCGAGTTCGGAGCATGAAACTGCGTAGTCATCGCGCAATGAATCATGAGAAGCATTGATGAGGTTTCCGAGAGTGGCAAAGTCTGATGAGCGAAGCGCTTTGACTGCGGCAAGTACTCGCGCAATCTCTGTGACTGCATGGCGCGCCCGAATAAATTCGACATCAGAAATTTGATGGCGATGAGATTCAAGCATTTCTAGCGTTAAATGGCGCATCGATGGAATCTGTAATTTTGCTGCAACGGATTCGCATGCTGCACGTCGTTCGGCGTATCCGCCGTCAACGAGCGCGTGATGTGCCTGAGTATCGATAATCAATAGTTCAAGACCTGCATCGGCAACGTTAAATGGAACGAGCTCGGTAGAAAGATCACGACAATCAAGAAGTAGAGCAGCACCTGATTGACCCATCAGGGAAATCGATTGATCCATGATGCCGCACGGCATTCCGACATAATCGTTCTCAGCTTTTTGGGTTGCGCGAGCGAGGTCTTCGTTGCTCTTAGTGAGGTTAAAGAGAGTATTGAGCGCTACTGCCACTGAACATTCGAGGGCAGCTGATGAAGAAAGCCCAGCGCCTGCTGGAACATTCCCATCGACGAATATATCGACGCCTGAAGTGATACCGAGGCTCCAGATGACCCCGAGTACATACTTTTCCCAGTCGCCTTTACTTCCAGGATTCACATCGGCAATATCGATCGAGAATATTTCATCTTTACGTTGTTGCGAAGCGATGCGCACGAGTCCATCGGTGCGCGAAGCAATTGCAGCGTAGGTGCGATCGGCAATGGCAAAAGGAAGAACAAAGCCTTCGCTGTAATCGATATGTTCGCCGATGAGGTTGACGCGTCCTGGTGCTTCAGAGATTACCTCTGGTTTACGCCCATATAACTCTTCAAAACCGCGTGCAACGAGCGCCATTGTTAGAGCTTTACATCTTTCAATTGTTGTGCAGATTGTTCAGGTTTCATATCCATGATGAATGCACCCATTGCTGATTCTGATCCTGCAAGATATTTAAGTTTTCCAGGTGCGCGGCGCACGCTTGTGATTTGCCAGTGCAGACGGAGGAGATCGCGACCTTCGCGTACAGGCGCTTGATGCCATGCGGCGATATAGGCCATATCGATTCCAAATACTCCATCGAGGCGCTGCATGACTTCGAGTGCAATAGATGGGAATGAGTCACAGGCAGCTGGTGAAAGTTCAGTGAGATCAGCAACTGGTTGGAGTGGCACAACATGGATTTCAAAAGGATAGCGAGAGGCATAAGGAGTGTATGCAACCCAATGTTCGTTGCGAGAGATTATGCGAACTCCATCACGAAGTTCGCGAGCTAAAACATCGTCAAAGAGAACTCGACCAGTCTTTGCCTTGTGAGCGCGCGCAACTTCAAGCATCTTAGTTACGCGAGGAGGTAGATATGAGTACGCATAGATCTGACCATGTGGGTGAGCAAGAGTGACGCCGATTTCTTCGCCTCTATTTTCAAATGGGGCGATATGAGAAATAAATGGCAGAGCTGATAGTTCAGCGGTGCGATCGCGCCACGCTTCAAGAAGCGTGCGGACTCTCTGAGGCGAGAGTGACTTAAATGCACCACCGTGATCTGCTGTAAAACAGATGACTTCACATTTTCCAGCTGCAACGCCTTCGTCGGTATCAGCACCCACGAGATCAGGGAGGGCAAAATCTCCATGAGGTGGGCGTAGCGAAGGCGAGCGATTATCGAAGACAACAACTTCAAAATCATTTTCAGGAATCTCTGTCAGCAACTCACCAGTTGTTGGGCAGAGTGGGCAGAGCTCTTTAGGAGGAAGGAAGATTCGACCTTGTCGATGAGCTGCCATTGCAACCCACTCATTAACCAATGGATCAAGGCGTAGTTCGCCGATTCCTGGCTGATCTTCTTGTGGACGTTGATCGACAACGGTACGAGTTTGTCCTGCAGTGTCGTAATAGCGAATGGTTCGGCCATCATTCATTGTGCGACTGGTGCGCACGATTCCTGCAGAGAGTTCGACGATTTCATCCATAGTGTGCGTACTCTACCGCGAGCTATACCCAGTTAAGGGTGCGTTCAATAGCCTTCTTCCACCCTGCATACCCACGTTTGCGATCTTCTTCAGAAGTAGTTGAATGCCAACGTCGAGATTCTTTCCAATGTTTCTTCAATTCTTCGGTATCTTTCCAATATCCAACAGCAAGCCCTGCTGCATATGCAGCACCTAGAGCCGTTGTTTCAATAACGAGTGGCCTGGTGATATCAATACCCATGATGTCAGCCTGCATCTGCATACATAAAGTATTTGCAGTGATGCCTCCATCAACGCGCATCTCAGACATTGGCACTCCGCTATCTGCGACCATCGCATCCATCACATCGCGAGTTTGATAGCAGATAGCTTCGAGCGCTGCTCGCGCAAGATGTGCCTTTGTAGCAGCACGAGTTAAACCAACAATTACTCCGCGGGCATCGCTGCGCCAATACGGTGCAAAGAGACCGGAAAATGCTGGAACAAAGTAGATGCCAGCAGTATCTTCAACAGTTGATGCAAGCGCCTCAGTTTCAGCCGCATTAGAAATAATTCCTAATTGATCGCGCAACCATTGAATGGCAGACCCTGTGACAGCAACTGATCCTTCAAGTGCATACTTCGCAGGTTGATCACCAAATTTGTAGCAAACGGTTGTGAGCAAGCCATTCTTTGAGCGAACAATCTCTTCGCCAGTATTTAGGAGCGCAAAATTTCCAGTTCCGTAAGTGGTTTTTGATTCACCTCGATCAAAACAAGCTTGACCGACCATCGCAGCATGCTGATCGCCGAGAATTCCAGCGATTGGAACAGCAGAGCCCAAGGGACCATGCGGATCACTCAGTGCATATTTTTCTGATGAAGATGCAATCACAGGAAGTGTTTCCCCTGGGATGCCGAAGATATTGAGTAGTTCTTCATCCCATTGCAAGGTCTCTAAATTCATCAACATTGTTCGACTTGCATTGGTGACATCAGTCAGGTGCACCCCTCCATCTGCTCCACCCGAAAGGTTCCAGAGCAACCATGAATCGATAGTTCCGAAGCGAGCGGTTCCTGCCTTTACTGCGCTTTGAACTGCGTTGGAATGAGTTAGCAACCAATTGATCTTGCTCGCAGAAAAATAGGGGGCGACAGCGAGGCCGGTCTTAAATGTGATGGAATCTTTTATGGACTTTTCGAAACTTTCTAGATAATCAGCGGTCCGAGTGTCCTGCCAGACAATTGCATGATGTAGTGGCAACCCAGTTTCGATGTCCCATGCGACAGTAGTCTCGCGCTGATTGGTGATTCCAATAGCTACAAGATCTGAGCCCAAAATATCGGCTTGCTTGAGCGCCCCAGCGATTACTTCTTTCGTACGTTCCCAGATTTCTGAGGCATCATGTTCGACCCAACCTGCCTGCGGAAGAATTTGGCGATGCTCAAGTTGGTGTTGCCCAACAACTTTTCCATGTACATCAAAGATCATGAAGCGAGTACTGCTGGTTCCTTGATCCAAACTTCCAATGTATGCCATATAGTTAAGAGTACTCAAAGCCCATGAATGTACTCAACCCACATAGGAATCGGTAGCCCTCACGAAGATGTTCTCATCAGCACTTAATCTTCAACAACGAGAAGATGCAATCGCGGCTCTGAAGAAAGATGAGTTCGATATCCTCATTATCGGCGGTGGCGTAAATGGAGTTGGAGCAGCCCTGGATGCGGCCACTCGTGGCCTGAAAGTTGCCCTCGTCGAAGCTCAAGATTTTGCTTCAGGTACTTCCAGCCGCTCAAGTAAATTGATCCACGGTGGATTGCGCTACCTCGAGCAGTACGATTTCAAATTGGTTCGCGAGGCACTTCATGAACGCGAACTCATGGTCTCGACACAGTGTCCACATTTGGTAAAACCAGTCAGCTTTCTCTATCCACTTACAGAAAAGGTAAAAGAACGAACCTATGTAGGAGCGGGTCTTGCACTTTATGACGCGTTACGTGGATTTAAGCGCGCGCTACCTTCGCATAAACATTTGACCGGAAAAACGATTTCATCCATTGCGCCATCCTTGCGCCAAGACATCATTACAGGCGCAATTCGCTACTTTGATGCTCAAGTAGACGATGCCCGCCACACAATGATGATTGCTCGAACTGCCGCGCGTCATGGTGCAGTGATGGCGACAGGTGTTCGTATTGAAAATCTTAAGCGCAGTGGAAAGAAAGTAGTCGGCGCTTACGCCTTCGATACAGTGTCCAATAAGAAATTTGAAATTAATGCAAAAGTAACGATCATGTGTGCGGGCGTGTGGAGCGATGAACTGCACGAAAAATTTGGAATCACACCTGGATATTCAGTAGCAATGTCGAAAGGCGTGCACATAGTCGTTCCAGGAGATGCAATTCGATCTCAAGATGGCATCATTCTCAAAACTCCTGTATCTGTGCTCTTCCTCATTCCTTGGGGAGATAAGTGGATTGTTGGCACAACAGATACTCCTTACGATGGAGATAGAGCTAAGCCACTAGCAACGCGAGAAGATGTTCAGTACATACTTGATCAAGCTAATCGAGTACTCGAACCTCAATTAAAGGCAGAAGATATTTTGGGAGTCTTTGCTGGCCTTCGTCCATTAGTTGCGAATAAGAGCGCATCGGCAACAACAAAACTTTCCCGCGAACACACCGTAGATCGCCCTGTCCCAGGCTTCGTCAGTTTGGCTGGCGGCAAATACACCACTTACCGAGTCATGGCTAAAGATGCTGTGGATTCTGCAGTCCTTGATCTGCGCAGATTGGTTCCAGATTCAGTCACTGACAAAGTTGCACTCATCGGTGCAGATGGATATTTTGCTCTAAAGCAACAGGTAGAACAGATTGCAGAGAGATATGCAATATCTGAAGCCACAGTCATTCACTTACTAGATCGCTACGGATCTCTCATCGAGGAAATTCTCGAATTGATTTCGGAAGATTCGTCACTTGCAGAACGACTCATCCCTGACCTTCCATACCTCAAAGCAGAAGTGGTTCATGCAGTCACCCATGAAGGCGCGCTTTCAGTAGAGGATATTTTGCTAAGACGAACTCGAATCTCATTTGAATCTGCCGATAGTGGAGTATCTGTAGCTGAGAAAGTTGCTTCTTTAATTGCGCAAGAACTTGATTGGAGCGCTTCAGATAAGAAGGCTTCAGTCAAAGCATTTCTTCAGGTTATTAGTGATGAAGAAGATGCACTTTCTGAATTAATTAATTCTTAATCTGATTTCTGCACCCATCAGTTGGAGCCTTTGTAGAGGGCTTCTTGGTTGGCGCTGGTGGGGGAGTTGGACCTTGCTCAATGGTCAGAGTGAGTGGCTGCTTTATCTCCGCATGAGTTCCTGAAGCATCTTTAAATCCAACATTTCCAATCCACGTGCCGGCAGGAAGTCCTGCAATCGATAACTTCCATGAACCACTGGTTTCACGTGCAATGGTCTGAGTGACCTTTGGAACACTGGAATTAGCAGAGGTGAAGTAATACTTAACTCCGCCAGTTACAACAGGAGAATTATCAGGTCGCTTGACTTCAACCGAGATGACAGCGTTCTTATTTGTAGTAGAGGCAAATACTGAAGTGATCGACATCGTGGTTGTTTCACCATGTGGCATAAAGTCGGTGATGTCAGGTAGCCATGTGCCAGTTAATAGGCTCTGGAATTTTTCTGGCGTTCCACCAAAGACATTGAGATCCAAGCGATTGCCAGGCACTCCATACTTAGGAGCAATTCCACATGATGTGTACTGCCAGACTGTCCAATTAGCTGAGCATTGAGCCGAAGTCCACGAGTGAACGTAACATCCGCCAGCTTTTGCCTGGGCACCTAGTTTGAAATTGGGAAGTGCTCCTTCTTTTGCCGGATCTATTGCATATTGAGCTATCCAGAGCGGATATG
Source organism: Actinomycetota bacterium (assembly GCA_039795495.1). Taxonomy (GTDB): domain Bacteria; phylum Actinomycetota; class Actinomycetes; order Nanopelagicales; family Nanopelagicaceae; genus Planktophila. The sequence continues at coordinate 11,557 of JBDKLT010000051.1, forward strand.
TACTCAACTCTTTATCTCGCACCATTGAATTTTCGAGGAAGTGCGGAGAAGAGTAGATAAAGGGGGTACGTGCAGTCTTCTCTTTTATAGTCTTAAGAAATGTTCGCGACCATAACGTTGCAGCACTGCGAGTGGCATACTTTTTACAGACTTTTGTCGAACTCAGCCGTACACAGTTATTTTCAAGATCGAGCGCTACTGGCAGATCCTTATCGTTATAGCCGCCGAGGGAAGCCAGGCGCCATACAACTTTCTGTGCTTGAACTTTTGCATCACGCATAATTGCTGAGGGTGATGTCACATCAGGGAGAATCGCATAGTGATAGAAACCTGTGTAAATACCTGCCGCTTGTGCACCTGTGCGATCCATAGCGAGATACTTAACGGCCAGTTGATCAGCATCATCTCGAGTATCAGATGCCTTAATCATGACAAATGAAACTCCAGCAGCATGCATCTTTTCAAAGTTAATTTCTTTGCCATTTGGATGTTGCCACCTGCTGATATCTGCACCGTGAATGCGACCGCCAGGCCCCATCGGGCTTAAATCTGTTGCTTGAGCCGGCGATATAGGTTGAAGGTAGAAAGAGATGAAGACAAGCGAAAGGAGCGTTATTAATAATCTTCTCATTTTTCAATCACCACAACTGAAATCCCAAAGATGTCATATATAGCGCCTTGGAGTAGTGAGCGATGACGTAAGCGAGCCTCTTGATAGTCATGCCCTGTAGCCAATTTATTGCTATCTCTAAAGTCTAAGGTGAGTCTGCCATTGTCGAAAGAATCTAGTCGAGCATCAAAGTATGCAATCCAGACGATGCGATCGCGGGTTTCAACGAGATCAAGAACTTCATTCCATCGAGCACGGATATCGGCGATGGTGAGCTCTGCGGACATGCGAAGACTTTACCGCAGAAGGCTTAATGTCTTGGCGTACCTAACCATTTGAAATATTCGCCAGCAAGAATTACTCGAAGATTTCGGCTTCTATCTGGAGAGATCTCGAGATGTTGTGCGATACGCGCCACAATCTGCTCGACAGACTTTTCTGAGACGTAGCGAACCTTGGCGATTTCAGAGTTGCTCAAACCTTGGGCAACAAGTCGAAGAGTTTCAATCTGCACATCGGTAAAGTCACCGAGAATATTGATGAAGGCCTCTTCATTGATGGATGCATGAATTCGTATCCACTTCATATTCGAACCGTCGTTAGCAGAGCCTACACATTCTGCTAATGCAAAGGTAATGATGGAAAGATCCGAGACGCTTCGTTTAAGAACTATCTGACTTCCTTTTGGAATATTCTTTTCGAGCAGCCCGAAGAGCCTTAAATCTGGGCACGATGTAATGATGACAATCCCAAGTGCAGGATCAATCTTTCTAAAACGTTGCAGCAAACCTATTGCTTCCTCTGCAGAAAATTGTAGGTCGATAAGCACTATCTCTGGTTGCAGTGAACGGAAGAGATTTTCTGCCAAAAAAATATTGGAAGCCTCACCCACAATATTTGTACTGTGTAAACGAAGCGATGCGGACAAATTTGCGAGTTCAAAGACATCATCATTGATGAGCAATACTCGCGAAGGGTTCGCCACCGTTTTAACCATAGATAAGAGTAGGTCCCAATCTATGGTTTAGAGGAGAAGGGATATCCCTAGTGCTCTACTTGATAATT
>JBDKLT010000052.1:0-3881 GCA_039795495.1 Actinomycetota bacterium
ATCTTTTCAGCAGCTTTTTGGCGCTCTGAATCTGGGCCAGTAAGAAGCGCGTTCATGCCCCAGCTATATGTTGATGGATCACTCGCATCCGGGCCAGAATCGGTAAACCCTGCCTCTTTCAAGACTTTGTACGCGTTACAGATGGATGCACCTGCAGGACAATTCTCTGATGCAGTTGGTTGTTCTCCGGGATTAGGCGATTCACCTGGTCGAGGATCGCGTGGATCTGCATTTAAATCACCAATGACAACAATCGGAGATTTTGTGGCTTTGAGATCTGACACTAATTGGCGAGCTTGATCAGCTGCTTTAGGAACTTTATTTGCATCCCACAGTGATTCAAGGTGTGTAGTAATAAAGCGAACATTGGTGCCCTGCACGGTGATATCTGCCCAGGTGTAACCTCGGTAGATCTCCATGAGAGTTGGGACAACTTTATAGATAGCGTCATATTCACTATTTCCTACTTGATTTACATATTGCTGCAAATCTTTTTTAATTAGTAAAGCATCGCCGATTTGAAATCCGCAATCAGCGGCATCTTGGCCGAAGAGTTTTTGAAATGTATCTGGGTCTTTCACTTTGGTCAGAAATGGAATGGGACCAATTGAATACCCTGGATTATTCGCAGTGGTTCCATTCTTTGACGCAATAACGTAACTGCCCTTTAATTCGCCGAGGAGTTCCGCAGTGAAGTTATAAACCTCGGTCTTTGCGCTCCAGAAATGCGGTTTGCAGTACCAAATTGTTGCCTCTTGAATTCCGATGACATCAGGACTTTCTTCGCGAATTTGATCAGCAAGAATTTCTTTTCTCTTCGTGAAATCCGTCTTCTTCACTTGTTCCCACATAAATTGTGCAGCAGCAGGCATATTTGGAATCTTTTTAAGTGCAACGCCAACGTCAGCACCCAAATACAAATTGCGCGACATGACTTTAATTGGTCTCTCTTCTGCTATCGCGGGAGAAAGTGGAGCAGATAGAGCTATCGCAATAAGCGCTAGTAGCACATATCGCATCTTCATTAGTTAAGCCTTTAGTCCTTCACACAACGGCTTGGGACCGCCATTTGGATTTCCATAGCGATGGTAAGTAATTGCAACAGATTGTTCGATGAGCCATCGTGGCGCTTCGATATCACCGCGTTGAGCAATTGGTCGATGGTCTACAGAAATTCCTTTGAGAAGTTCTTCATAGATAGGTGGCTTACCTGAAGCGAGCCAACGCACGCGCGAATACTTAACTTTCACATCTAAAAGATCGGTAGTGAAAATTACCTTTGCTCCCGTTGTCTCTGCGATGTGATGGATAAGTGATTTTTCAGCTTGAGTCGTAGATTCATCAACAACCACAACGATTGGCGCGATGTAATGGCGATAGCGCTGGAAATTCTTTTCAACTACTAAACCACTGCGGTCGATAGATTGTGAACCAACCTTTGCCCACCATGTATTAACGCCGAAAATAGCTGCTTCGAGATTGGTTACACGCGGCCAATTGCGAAGAGTATTTACATAGTTGAGTCCACCAGCTTTTGCATTCGGACCAACAGCAGAGCGTTTCCATCCACCAAATGGTTGGCGATTAACAATTGCCCCGGTGATTCCACGGTTTACATAGAGGTTTCCTGCCTCAATGCGATTGATCCATTCTTCACACTCTTTTTCGTCGAGCGATTGAATGCCAGCGGTAAGACCAAAATCAGTTTCGTTCTGCCATGTAATTGCAGTATTGAAATCTGGCGCTTCGATGACTGCGAGAACCGGGCCAAACCATTCATTGCGATGTGACCATGACTTAGCTTTGACGCCAATCTTGACACCTGGTCGCCACATCAATCCGGCTTGATCAAGTTGCTTAGGTGCAACCAACCACGATTCGCCTTCGTCGAGTTGAGTGAGTGCATGAGTCAGTGCATTTTCAGATGGACGAATAATTGGTCCAACTGTTGTAGAAAAATCCCAACCAGCGCCAACATGTAGCGATTCGACTGCATCTTTGAGCTGGCGAATAAATGCAGGATCGTTATATATGTTGGTATCTACAATCGCGATTGATGCTGCAGAACATTTCTGACCAGCATGGCCAAATGCAGATTGAACTAAATCTTTAACAGCGGCATCAATATCTGCACATGCAGAGATAAGTACTGCGTTCTTTCCGCTAGTTTCAGCCATCAAATTGATTTCAGGGCGCCATGATGTAAAGAGCGCGGCTGTATCAAATGACCCGGTAAGAATGAGCCCATCAATTCCTGGGTTGGTAACGAGATACTTTCCGTTCTCATCATCGCGCATCGGCAAGAATTGCAAAACATCTTGCGGAACTCCGCCTGCCCATAGGTGGCTCACGATTTCCCAAGCAGTTGCAACTGTTTCAGGTGCTGGTTTGAGAATGACTGTATTTCCTGCAGCAAGTGCCGCACAGACTCCACCAATAGGAATTGCATAAGGGAAGTTCCAAGGTGGAACAACCAAGATTGTTCCGAGAGGGGTTGATTCACCAAAATTCTGTGCAGTTGTCGCATAGAAGCGAGCGAAGTCAATTGCTTCAGCAACTTCTGGATCTGCTTCGGCGACTGTCTTTCCTGCATCGCGCGACATCACAGCAATTGTTTCTGTTGTTGCTTTCTGCATGACCGCTGCTGCTTTAAAGAGAATTGCAGTGCGTTCTTCGATAGAAAGTCCGCTCCACTTTGTTTGAGCAGCCTTCGCAGCAGCGATTGCGTTATCTACATCTTTAGCTGAACCAACTGAATAGTGGTACCAAACTTTTCCATTATCCGATGGGTCTGTTCCGGCTTCTTGTTCAGTAGTAAAAATTTCTTTGCCATTTACGACCAGTGGGATTTCCTGATTTTTAATCGCGCGTACTTTCTCAATTGCTTTGGTGACTTCTGCAATGAAGCGAGGTTCTGTTGGATCAGCGTTCGCTTCATTTTCAAAGGTAAATCTTGTTACTTGCCCATGTTCAACATGTCGAAATGATTGCGTCGTAATGGAGTGGCGCTCAGCGATTGACTTCAGGAATCGCTCTTCTTGCTCCTTAAATTTCGATGGGTTCTTCGAGATTTCAAAAGCCGCCTTGAGATAATTTTCATCAGAAGTATTTTCATCAAGTCGACGTACTAAGTAGGCAACTGCAGCAGCAAAGTCATCTTTGCGTGTCACTGGTGCATAAAGCAAAACTGGTTGACCTGCACGTGTCACAGCAAGTGCTTCAGCATTTGCCATTCCTTCGAGCATTTCAATATCAATTTGATCTGAAACTCCACGAGACTTTGCGACTTCAAGTGCCCATGTCATATGGAAGAGATTGTGTGATGCGATTCCGATACGTACCGCTTTTGAGTGTTCGGGGCGAAGCGCTGCATCAACTAGGCGAACGTAAGATGCATCGACATCAGATTTCGAACGGTATGGCGCCGGGCTCCAGCCATGAAGCTCTGCTTCTGCGCGTTCCATAGCCAGGTTTGCACCCTTAACGAGACGAACTTTGATTGAACCTCCGCTACGCGCATAACGTGCCTTAGACCATTCAACTAATTGCGCAAAGAATGAGTGTGCTTCGGGAAGATAGGCCTGAAGAACAATCCCCGCTTTCATCGATTCGAATTCAGCTTCATCGAGTACGCGCATAAAAGCTGCAACTGTCATTGGAAGATCGCGGTACTCCTCCATATCCAAGTTAACAAATACACCGTGTTGGATAGCTTCGCGATAGAGAATGCGCATCTTTTCAGAGACTCGAGTGATTGATCCCTCGACATCGATGATGATGAGTTGAGCAACAATTGATGAGAGTTTTACAGATACATAATTAACTTCTGGTCGGCGCATCATTTCGAGGATTGACTGAAAACGTTGCTCAGCTTCATGATC
>JBDKLT010000053.1:0-11620 GCA_039795495.1 Actinomycetota bacterium
AGAACTTGATCTGTAGGAATCACAGCCACGAGGAGTGAACCAAGTAGCGGAAGTAGCATCATGCTTGTTAGCGCGTTCATTGAGTGACCACCCAGATTCCAGCGATCAAAGTGATCGCACCGATAAGAATGAGCGCCGCATAACTGCGAGCAAATCCTGTCTGTGTCTTACGTAGAGCAGCACCTGCGCCTAAGGCTGTGCGTCCGATTCCACGAACTGCACCATCAACAACATTTTCATCGCCCTTTACCAATACTGAAGTGAGGGCTGCACCTGGGCGCATAAAGAGTGCTTCGTTAAATGAATCTTGCATCAAATCCTTGCGGGCAATGCGAGTAAAGATTGAAACGTTCTGAGGTGCAAATGCATCAACCTTATTAAATTGATATTTAGCGAGCGCGATAGAAATACCGATTGCTACAGCCACAAGAGCAAGAGCAGATACAACAATTGGCTGGAGCAACATTTCTTCATGTTCAGCATGCTCTCCAAATACTGGGTTGAGCCAGTTGGCGAGAGCATGGCCACGAGTGAAGAGGAAACCAGTGGTGACAGAACCGATTGCAAGGATCGCCATTGGAAGCCACATCAATACAGGTGATTCATGTGGGTGCTGGTTATCTTCCCAACGCTCTTCGCTTGTAAAGGTAAGAACCATGACGCGTGTCATGTAGAAAGCTGTAATTGCTGCACCCAAGAGCGCAGTTGAACCAAGGATGACTCCTTTAACTCCCCCGGCATTAAATGCAGTCTCAATAATCAAATCCTTTGAGTAGAAACCTGCAAATGGCGGAACACCAATAATCGCGAGATATCCAAGCCCAAAGGTAATAAAGGTAATTGGCATAAATTTGCGGAGCGCACCATAACGACGCATATCAACTTGATCGTTCATTCCATGCATGACAGAACCTGCCCCAAGGAACATTCCTGCCTTAAAGAATCCGTGAGTCAGCAAGTGCATGATTGCAAATGCATATCCTGCTGGTCCAAGTCCTGCACCCAGAACCATGTAGCCAATCTGCGACATTGTTGATGCAGCAAGTGCCTTCTTAATGTCATCTTTTGCAGTACCGACCAGGGCACCAAACATCAGAGTTATTGCTCCCACAATCACAACAAGAAGTTGCGCAGTTGGAGCAGCATCGAAGATGAAGTTAGAGCGAACGATGAGGTAGACGCCTGCTGTCACCATGGTTGCTGCGTGAATAAGAGCAGATACTGGAGTTGGGCCAGCCATCGCATCGCCAAGCCACGCCTGCAGTGGGAACTGTGCAGATTTTCCTGTCGCTGCAACGAGCAACATGATTCCAATAGCGGTAAGCGCTGTCTTAGAAGCGGTATGTGATGCCTCTTCTACTCCACTAAATGTGATTGTTCCAAGTGAAGCAAAGGCGATCATGATGGCAAATGAGAGTCCCATATCTCCCACGCGGTTCATTACGAAAGCCTTCTTAGATGCTGTCGCATAGGCAGGCTTCTGATTCCAGAAACCGATAAGAAGATATGAAGCTAGTCCCACGCCTTCCCAACCCACATAAAGGTTGAGATATGAATCGCCAAGTACGAGCAGGAGCATCGCAGCGATAAAGAGGTTGAGATAAGCGAAGAAACGTCGACGATTTTCATCATGAGACATATATGAAATTGAGTAGATATGAATCAAGGTACCGACGCCGGTAATAAGCAGAACGAAGCAGATAGAGAGCTGATCGAGAAGTAGCCCTGCATCGACATTGAATGTGCCGACATTGATCCAAGAGAACAATTTCTGAGTAATCGCACGTTCTTCAGTTGGGCGATCTAGCATCTGCGCGAGTTGGTATAGACCTACTCCAAATGAAGATGCTGAGAGCGCTGTTGCAAGTAAGTGGCCCCACTTATCTGAACGACGACCGGCCAATAAGAGAATAGTTGCGCCAAGGAGTGGCAGGGCGATTAGATAGACCAGAGATGTTGATGTATTCATCGTTATCGCTTCAACAAACTAGCATCATCGACAGATGCTGATCGGCGTGAACGATAAATCGTCACGATAATTGCTAGGCCAACTACGACTTCGCACGCTGCAACGACCATGGTAAAGAAGGCCACAACTTGGCCATCGAGAGTTCCGTTGACGCGAGAGAAAGTAACAAGAGAGAGATTTGCTGCATTCAGCATGAGTTCGACGCACATAAATACGACAATGGCATTGCGACGTAGAACAACTCCGACTGCACCAATGGTGAAGAGAAGACCTGAAACGTAGAGATAGTTATATGGATTCACTTACTTCTCCTCCGTCACAGTGTTATCGACTTCGCTGAGTTCGAATTGCGATGAATCCAACATATCTCCGCGTGCTTTGAGAGTTGCAGATATTGAATTTGGTGCTGCACTGCCATCTGGAAGAAGGGCAGGAACATCGACTGCATTGTGGCGAGCAAAGACGCCTGGGTTTGGAAGACCGGCTGCACTGCCAAGTGATTCACCGCGGAAACGAGCAATAGCTTGCTCGCGTTGAGTCGGGCGAGGAACTGCACGTTGGTGATGAGCAAGAACCATTGCACCTAGGGCTGCAGTGATTAGGAGTGCAGAGACAACTTCAAAAGGCCATACATATGTAGAGAAGAGAAGGTGAGCGAGTGCTTGAACATTGCCTTCTGCATTTGCGGCAGTTAAGCCATAGGCATCGTGGCCCAACGTTGCGCGACCGATAAGGGAGACAAGCAGTCCGCCAAATCCAAGTGCTGCTGTGATTGCAATTGCACGAAGGCCAGGAATCGTTTCGGTAAGTGAATCAGATGCATCAACGCCTACAAGCATCAAGATAAAGAGGAAGAGCATCATGACTGCGCCTGTATAAACAACAATCTGAACGATTCCTAGGAAGAGGGCATCTTGTGCGATGTAGAAAATTGCAAGAGTGATCATCACCCAAGCAAGAAGAAGCGCTGAATGGACTGCTTTCTTGACGAGCAACATGCCAAGGGCTGCAAGTACGCACAATGGCGCAAGGATCCAGAACATCACTGTTTCAGGGGTTTGAATAGTCAACATTATTTTCCACCCTGAGTAGCTTGTGAAGGATGAGCTTCTTTGACATCACCGTTGTAATAGTTGGTGTCATTCATTCCTGGGTACATTGGATGAGGAGGAGCGAGCATTCCTTGGCGCAGAGGCGCAAGGAGATCTTCCTTTTCGAAGATCAACTTTTCACGCTTATCGTCGGCAAGTTCATATTCATTTGTCATAGTCAGCGCACGTGTTGGACATGCTTCGACACAGAGACCACAGAAGATGCAGCGAAGATAATTAATTTGATAGACAGCCCCATGGCGTTCGCCCGGTGAAAGCTGGTTACCTGGTGTGTTATTTCCACCTTCTACAAAGATTGCATCAGCAGGACATGCCCACGCGCAGAGTTCGCAACCGATGCACTTTTCGAGACCATCTGGGTGGCGATTGAGCTGATGACGTCCGTGGAATCGAGGCTGAGTAGGTGCCTTTACATCTGGATATTGAACGGTCTGGTTCTTCTTAAACATAGTTGAGAAAGTGACCCAGAAACCCTTGGCTTGTTGAACGAGTGAAGCTGGACCTGGTTGTTCAACTTCAGTAAAAGGAACAGAGTTGATATCTGCCTGTCCTGATTGCTTCTTCTCGATATTGAAGTTCTCATTGAAGTCAGTCATTACTTGCCTCCTGAGACGTTAATTGATTGCACATGCGGCAATGAAGGAACTGGGAAATTTGGAGCATCGCCTTCTGGCAAGACAGCTTTGCGAACTTCTTCTTTCTTGCGATCGACTAGAGAGCTGATTGCCATGACGATAATGACGACACCAGCGGCAAAGGCGATAATCGCTGTGCGTGGAGCGCCTTCTTGCTGAAGGACACGAAGGGTTGCGACAATCAAAATCCAAATAAGAGAAACTGGAATCAAGACTTTCCAACCGAACTTCATAAATTGGTCGTAGCGAAGCCGTGGAAGTGAGCCACGTAGCCACATGAAGATAAAGAAGAAGAAATTAACTTTTGCGAAGAACCAGATCAAAGTGAACCAACCGCCAAGCCATTGTTCTGTGAATCCCAATCCTGGAAGCGCGTGATAGCCACCGAGGAATAGGGTTGAGGCTAAAGCTGAGACTGCGATGATGTTGACGTACTCCGCCAAGAAGAAGAGTGCGAACTTCAGCGATGAGTATTCGGTGTGGAATCCACCCACGAGTTCGCCTTCGGCTTCAGCGAGGTCGAACGGTGCGCGGTTAGTTTCTCCGACCATCGAAATCACATAGATTACAAATGATGGGAATAGAACTACTGCATTCCAAATATGTTGATGTTGAGAACCAACAATGTCCGAAGTCGACATAGATCCTGCGTAGATAAAGACGGCTACAAGTGAGAGTCCCATTGCAACTTCATATGAAATAACTTGAGCGCTTGATCGCAATCCACCAAGAAGTGGGTATGTAGAACCAGAAGACCATCCCGCAAGAACTACGCCATAGACACCGATTGATGTCACTGCGAGGATATAGAGAACGCCGACTGGAAGATCTGTAAGTTGAAGAGCTGTCTTGTGACCAAAGAGATTAACGACGCCAGTCATCGGAATAACTGCGAAAGACATAAAGCACATCGCAGTCGCAATGATTGGAGCGATAATAAATACAACCTTATCTGCTGCTGCAGGAATGATGTCTTCCTTGAGAGCAAGCTTTACTCCATCAGAGAGTGATTGAAGAAGACCTGCAGGACCAACGCGGTTTGGGCCGGTACGGAGCTGCATCTTTGCTAGAACGCGACGTTCGGTCCAGACAGCCATCAAAGTTGAAAGAACGCAGATAACAAATACCAATAAGCCCTTTACGGCAATGAGCCAACCAGGATCTTGTCCAAGGAGTTGTGCTGTTGTCATGCCTTCACCACCGTAACTACATCGCCATGTACTGCATCAAGTGCAACAAGTGCTTGAGAAGCAAATGAATTACGTGGAATCCATACTGCATCTTCGTGAATATCTTCTACGAGAACTGGAATTGTGATTGATCCGTGAGCATTTGAGACTCTTACTTGGTCACCTGTCTGTGCACCAATAGATGCTGCGCGCTGGGATGAAATCACTGCAACAGTTGGGCGGCGTGTGCCAGCCAAGTTATCTTCGCCGCGCTGCAGTGTGCCCATATCGAGCAATCTGCGCCATGACGTAAGAATTGCTTCATTTGCTGAAATCGAAGGTGTTGAGCCTTGTGCTGCAGGTGTGAATGAAGTGCGAGCACCATCCCAAGAACCGAGTTGGTTAAATTCGCGCGCTGATGCTGTGACTGTGCCAAGAGCAATTGGTTCGCCAAGTGCATCGGCAAGCATTGAAAGGATGCGCACATCGCTGCGATTGTGTGAGTCAGCAACAGCTGAATCAAATGCACGAGGGCGTCCTTCCCAATTGAGGAAGCTTCCGCTCTTCTCGGTTACGGCAGCGACTGGGAGAACAACATCGGCAACAGCGGTAACTGAACTTGGCGCAATTTCGAGCGAAACAACAAATGAGTTTTTGAGAGCTGCAATCGCTTCGCGACCATGTGGAAGATCATGTGCATCAACGCCACCAACGACAACTGCATCGAGTTGGTCTGAGGCAAGTGCTTCGATGATTTGTGAAGCAGTACGACCTGGTTGTGCTGGAAGAGAATCGACTCCCCATGCTGCTGCAATATCTACTCGTGCAGATGCATCTGAGACAGGACGACCACCAGGAAGAACAGTGCCAAGTGCGCCTGCTTCGAGTGCACCACGTTCGCCTGCGCGACGAGGAATGTAAGCAATCTTTGCACCAGTCTTGGAAGCAAGAGCTACAACTGCAGAGAATAAACCTGCACTTTCGGAGGCGCGTTCGCCAACAAGAATTACAGACTTTGCAGTGAGTGGAAGAGATGCAACTGCAGAAGCCTCTGCACCCGGTGCGACTTTGATAAATTCTGCTTTGAGCTTATCCATCGCAATTGAACCCTTGGTTGCAACTGCTGAAACCTTGAGACCGCGCTTCTTGAAATTTTTGTTGAGGCGCAGGAAGACAATTGGCGACTCTTCTTCAGGCTCGAATGCAACAAGTGCAACGTGATCTGCAGCGTCGATGTCGCGATATGTCGTTGATGAGCCCACAACATGTGTTGTAAGGAAATCACGTTCTTCATCAGATGTAACACGTGCACGGTAATCAATATCATTGGTACCAAGTGCGACACGAGCGAACTTTGAATATCCATAGGCATCTTCTGTGGTGACGCGACCGCCTGTAAGAACTGCAGCACGCTTGCCCTTGAGACCTGCTGCAGCAGCAGCAAGTGCTTCAGGCCACGAAGCGGCAACGAGTTCGCCTTGAGAGTTACGAACTAAAGGCTGTGTAAGACGATCTACCGAAGTGACATATTTAAATGCCCAGCGACCTTTATCGCAGTTCCACTCTTCGTTAACAGATGGATCATCTCCAGCAAGGCGACGAAGTGTCTTGCCACGACGAACATCGGTGCGCATATCGCAGCCTGATGCGCAGTGTTCGCATGCAGATGGTGTTGAGACAAGATCGAATGGACGTGCACGGAAACGATATGAGGCGCCAGTAAGTGCGCCTACAGGGCAGATCTGAACGGTGTTGCCTGAGAAGTACGATTTAAATGGATCGTTCTCGTAAATACCGACCTGCTGAAGAGCTCCACGTTCGTTGAGAGTAATAAATGGATCGGATGCAATCTGCGCAGAGAAACGAGTGCATCGTGCGCAGAGAACGCAACGTTCGCGATCGAGAAGTACTGATGATGAAATATTGATCGGCTTCTCGAAGGTGCGCTTGTAACCGTCGAGACGTGCATCGGCACGGCCATTGCTCATCGCCTGGTTCTGCAATGGACACTCTCCACCTTTGTCACAGACTGGGCAATCGAGTGGGTGGTTACCAAGAAGAAGTTCCATCACACCTTTCTGCGCTTTATCAGCAACAGGAGATGTAAGTTGGGTTTTTACAATCATATTTGGTTCGACAGGAATGGTGCATGATGCTTGTGGCTTTGGAAATGCGCGACCATTGATTTCGACATCGACTAGACATTGGCGACATGCACCTACTGGATCAAGGAGTGGGTGATCGCAGAATCGTGGAATCTGGATTCCTAGCTTCTCTGCCGCACGGATTACAAGAGTTCCCTTAGGAACAGAAACTTCAAAACCATCGATGACGACGGTAATCATTTCAACTGCAACTGAAGATTCTTGAGTTGTAGTCATTAGTTAACCGCCCCGGCGAAAAGTGTTGATTTAACAGGATCAAATGGGCACGCTCCATTTGTTACGTGAGCGATGTACTCGTCACGGAAATACTTGATAGACGATGTGATTGGGCTTGTCGCTCCATCGCCAAGTGCGCAGAATGAACGTCCCATGATGTTGTCGCAGAGATCGAGCAACTTCTCGAGATCTGCTTCGGTACCTGTACCGTTTTCGAGATCGCGCAAGATTTGAACTAACCACCAAGTGCCTTCGCGGCACGGTGTGCACTTTCCGCAAGATTCATGCTTGTAGAACTCAGTCCAGCGAAGCACTGCACGCACAACGCATGTCGTTTCATCAAAAATTTGAAGTGCCTTTGTACCGAGCATGGAACCTGCTGCTGATACTCCTTCATAATCCAAAGGAATATCTAGGTGTGCATCAGTAAAGAGTGGAGTTGAAGAGCCACCAGGAGTCCAAAATTTGAGTTTATGTCCATGGCGGATTCCACCTGCAAGTTCGAGAATTTCGCGGAGAGTGATTCCGAGTGGAGCTTCAAATTGGCCTGGATTATTTACATGGCCGGAGAGTGAGTACAAAGTCGCACCCTTTGATTTTTCAGTACCCATTGATTGGTACCACTCTGCGCCCTTATTGATAATGGCAGGAACTGCAGAAATTGATTCGACGTTATTAACAACGGTTGGTCGTGCGTAGAGACCTGCGATTGCTGGAAACGGAGGACGAAGACGTGGTTGACCGCGGAAACCTTCGAGCGAATCGAGGAGAGCTGTTTCTTCGCCGCAGATATAGGCACCCGCGCCGATATGTAATGTGAGATCAATTCCATTACCGAGGTGTCCTGCTTTATATGCATCTGCAATAGCTGCATTTACGCGACGTGCAACATGTGTTACTTCGCCGCGGATATAGATGAATGCGTGCTTTGCGCGAATTGCATGGCAAGCGATGATGCAACCTTCGACAAGTACATGTGGGTTTGCCATTAGTAGCGGCATGTCTTTGCATGTACCTGGTTCGGATTCATCGGCATTAACAACTAGGTAGTGATCCTTATTGTCGCCCTGAGGAATAAATCCCCATTTCATTCCAGTTGGGAATCCAGCTCCACCACGTCCGCGGAGCCCTGAATCTTTTACAAGTTGAATGACAGCATCTGGATCCATTGCAAGAGCTTTTTTAGACGCTGTATAACCACCATTACGTGTATACGCCTCGATAGTAAATGAATCTGGTTGATCCCAATGTGCAGAGAGGACGGGAGTTAACTTTGACATTACTTTCCTTCCTTTGCGAGCTTGAGTCCAAGAAGTGAAGCTTCGCCAGCTTGAACGCCTTCTCGAGCTAATCCGTCGTCGAGACCTGCAAGCACTGCAGATGCTTCTTTATATGTAACAAGACGATTAGGTCCGCGAGTTGGTGCAGGTGGATTTCCTGCGCGCGCACCGTCGACAAGTGCCTTTGCTGATTCAACAGTCTGGTTGTCGTAGAACTCCCAGTTGGCCATTACGACCGGCGCATAATCGCAGGCGGCGTTACATTCGATATGTTCGAGAGAAACTTTTCCATCAGCGGTAACGCCATCATTTTCAACGCCAAGATGTTCTTTAAGGGCTGAGAAGATTGCATCTCCACCCATCACAGCGCACAAAGTATTTGTGCAGACGCCAACGTGATACTCACCTACCGGCTTGCGCTTGTACTGAGTATAGAAAGTTGCTACTGCTGAAACTTCGGCTGTCTCAATATCGAGAAGCTGAGAGATAGTTTCGATACCTTCGTTAGTTACGTACCCAGATATTGATTGCACGTAATGAAGTAAAGGCATGATTGCAGAACGGCTACGTGGATAGCGCTTAATAATTGATTGCATTACATCGCGGTCTAGAGTCATTAGCGGTCAACGCCTCCCATAACTGGATCGATAGATGCAACGGCGCCGATGATGTCAGCGACCATTCCGCCTTCGCTCATGGCAGATGTTGATTGCAAATTATTAAATGATGGTTCGCGGAAGTGAACGCGATAAGGACGAGTTCCGCCATCAGAGACAACATGTGCAGCAAGTTCGCCACGTGGTGATTCGACTACGGCATATGCCTGGCCAGCTGGAACTCGGAAACCTTCGGTTACGAGTTTAAAGTGATGAATAAGTGATTCCATCGATGAACCCATGATTTCGCGAATGTGATCAAGTGAGTTACCGAGGCCATCAGCGCCCAGTGCCAGTTGTGCTGGCCATGCAATTTTCTTATCTGCAACCATAACTGGCTGACCTTCAAGTTTGTCTAGCTTATCTGCAGCTTGTTCGATGATTCGAAGTGATTGTTCGAGTTCTGCCATACGTACCAAGAAACGTCCGTAGACATCGGCAGTGTCAGCTGTAATGACTTCGAATTCATAATTTTCATAACCACAGTAAGGCTGCATCTTGCGAAGATCCCAAGGAAGTCCTGCAGAGCGAAGTACTGGACCTGTGATTCCAAGCGTTGTACAGCCAGCGAGATCGAGGTATCCGATTCCTTCTGTGCGCTTCATCCAGATTGTGTTTCCAATAAGCAGCTTTGCATTATCTTCAAAGTTTTTGCGAAGGCTCTTTACAACGTCGCGAATCTTTGTCGTCATTCCTGCTGGAAGATCTTGAGAAACTCCACCTGGACGTACGTAAGCCATGTTCATGCGAAGTCCAGTGATTTCTTCGAATGTATCAAGAACAATTTCGCGATCGCGGAAAGCAAAGAACATTGGACCCATTGCTCCGAGTTCGAGAGCTCCGGTGCCAAGCGCAACCATGTGAGAAGAGATTCGATTGAGTTCCATCATCAGAACGCGGATAACGGATGCGCGCTCTGGAATGTCGTTGGTAATTCCAAGAAGCTTTTCAACTGCAAGGCAGTAAGCAGTTTCATTGAAGATCGGCGAGAGGTAATCCATGCGAGTTGCAAAGGTGACCGCTTGAGTCCAGTTACGGAATTCGATGTTCTTTTCAATACCAGTGTGGAGGTAGCCAATACCGGTACGAACTTCAGTAACTGTTTCGCCTTCGAGTTCGAGAACTAAGCGAAGTACGCCGTGAGTAGATGGGTGCTGAGGACCCATGTTCACAATAATGCGCTCTTCTTTTGATTCGCCAATTTCAGAGACGAGTGAATCCCAATCTCCACCAGTGACTGAAAAAACTGTGCCTTCAGTAGTTTCGCGCGATGTTGCGTATGGATCAAAGGTCATCGGTAGCTCCTGCGCTGTGATGGTGCAGGCGTTGTTGCGCCCTTGTACTCAACTGCGATTCCACCAAGTGGGTAATCCTTACGTTGTGGATGTCCATCCCAATCATCAGGCATCAAGATGCGAGTGAGTCCTGGGTGGCCATCAAAGATGATTCCGAACATGTCGAATGTTTCGCGTTCGTGCCAGTTGTTACCAGCCCAAACTTCTACGACAGATGGGATGTGTGGATCGAGTTCAGAAGTTGCAACTTCAAGACGTACACGTTGATTCTTGGTGAGAGATAACAAAGGATAGAGAGCGACAAGTTCTGCACCTGTGCGATCTGGGTAATGAACTCCAGAGACTCCCATGCACATTTCAAATTTAAGTGAATCACGCAAGATGCGTGCAACTTCAACGAGACGTGATTTTTTTACGTGAAGTGTTAATTCGCCGCGATCAACGACAACGCGTGTAATTGCATCTGCGAAGTCTGGATATGCACGTTCTAAATCATCAGCGACTTGATCGAAGTAACCACCAAATGGTCGTTCAGTAGAACCAGTTGTTGCTGATGTGCGGACAAGGCCGCCGTACCCTGATGTATCTCCAGTGCCCTTTGCACCGAACATGCCTGTTTGTTCTTGAGACATTTACGCTAAAAGCCCCTTCATTTGAATGGTGGGCTTGGCATTGAGTGCTGCGAGTTCAACCTCTTTGATAATCGCTTCGCGATTTGGTCCGAGCTTTGTATCGCCAATAAGAGTGTGAAGCTTGATGATTGCATCCATTAACTGTTCTGGACGAGGTGGGCAACCTGGAAGATAGATATCAACGGGAACAACGTGATCCACGCCTTGAACGATCGCGTAGTTATTGAACATTCCACCTGATGATGCACATGCACCCATTGAGATAACCCACTTTGGCGCTGTCATTTGATCGTAAATCTGGCGAAGCACAGGAGCCATCTTCTGAGATACGCGACCTGCAACGATCATCAGATCTGCTTGGCGAGGCGAGGCAGAGAAACGTTCCATTCCGAAACGTGAAATGTCATGCTTTGGTGCAGAACCAAGAGCCATCATCTCGATTGCACAACATGCAAGTCCGAATGTTGCTGGCCAGACTGAGCTCTTGCGCA
>JBDKLT010000054.1:0-13239 GCA_039795495.1 Actinomycetota bacterium
AGTTGAAATCTGGGATAGCGCGGCATGGAGTGAATATCTCGCCGATCGCGAAAAGAGTTTTGCTGATGTATCTGAAGAAGTTTTTCCGGGACTTTTTTAGAGCATCAGCAAAAAATATTTAGCAATAAAAATTTAATAGCAAGTAAAAATTAAATAGAGCGCTCATTTGTGGCCACCGCCGACCTTTCCAATCATGTTAGGCCGGCAGCGACGTCCCTTCCCCGGCGTCGCTATCGAAAAGAGATCCGTCGGCCGGCGGTGACCAGAGATGAGCGCTCCTTACATCAACGAGTAGGTAAAGGAAGCAAGGAAGGGGGAGAAGATGCAACACATATCAGTAATGCGCGATCGTTGCGTTGACCTCCTTGCTCCAGCTATTTCAGCAACAGAAAATCCAGTTGTCGTCGATGCAACTCTTGGTCTTGGCGGACATTCAGAAGCACTTCTACAGCGATTTGAAAATCTCACCGTTATCGGAATTGATCGCGATGAAAACGCTATCGAACGCGCAACAGCTCGTTTAGCGCCTTATGCAGATCGTTTTAAGTCAGCGCATTGTGTCTTTGATCAAATTACTTCTGTTGTCGAAAATCTTGGCTATACAAAAATTAATGGTGCGCTCTTCGATCTCGGCGTATCGTCCATGCAGCTTGATGAGGCAGAACGAGGTTTTTCATACTCTCAAGATGCCCCTCTAGATATGCGCATGGACCGCAGCCGTGGAATCACCGCTTCGGAGATTGTTAATACTTATGAACCAGGAAAATTGGTTCAGATTCTCCGCACATATGGAGAAGAGAAATTCGCAACTCGCATCGTTGAAAATATTGTTAAGGAGCGGGCAAAGGCTCCACTTAATTCGACTGCACAACTAGCCACATTGGTAAAGGAGAGTATTCCGGCAGCGACTCGTCGCACAGGAGGAAATCCCGCCAAGCGCACCTTCCAGGCTCTGCGCATCGAAGCTAATGATGAACTTGGCGCTATTACCCGCGCACTTCCTGATGCACTCGAGCTGCTCATGGTTGGCGGACGTCTTGTAGTGATGTCTTTCCAATCTCTTGAAGATCGCATCGTCAAAGAAATTTTCGCGAAGGCTTCAACGTCGCAGTCTCCGCGAAATCTTCCCATTGAACTTCCAGAGTACGCAGCAAAGTTCGCACTCGTTATCCGTTCAAGTGAAACTCCAGATCAGAGTGAACTTGAATCAAATCCACGTTCTGCATCTGTGCGGCTACGTGCTATCGAAAAGGTGGCCGCATAATGTCGCTAGCAACTGCACGTACTCATTCATCTGCGAGAACAGCACCAAAGAAGAGTGCACCAAAAGCAAAGAAGCAGGTCGCAGAGAAGACAGCAGAGATCATCTCAGGCCTCTTCCCAGATATGTCTACTGGTGCACGTGCAACTCATAAATATTTTGCAACATTCTTAACTGTCGTAAGTGCTCTTGGATTTCTCACTCTCCTTGGAATCAATACATTGTTGGCGCAAGATGCATTCACGCTCTCAAATCTCAAAGTTGAAGCAAAAGCTGTCGCCGATCAACGCGATGCGATTAATCGCAGCATCGATTCCCACGCTGCACCCGAAAGACTTGCAGTCGCAGCATCCGCTCTTGGGATGCGTCCTTCAGAGACACCCGTCTTCCTCGATCTCACTCCTGCAGAGACGGGTGTGACAAATGGGTAATCTCTTTCTTTCTAAGTCTCGAATCAATATCTTGGTAGTTGCTATCGTTATTCTCTTCTCACTATTGGCTCTCCAACTCTTCCGAGTCCAGGTAGTTCAAGCTGGTTCTTATCAGCGAAAAGCTGCCAATGAAATGCAATCAACTCGTGTCATCCCAGCCCCTCGCGGAGAAATAACTGATGTCAACGGAGTTGCCTTTGCTCGTAGCGTTTCAGCAATCACTATCGTCGTAGATCAAACTCAGATCACCGATCCAGCACGAGTTGCAAATTTCGTAGCTCCAATCCTTGGTTTGCCTGTCTCTGATGTTCAAGAGAACATCACAGGAACTCGAAAGTATTCAATTGTCCTCAAGAATGGCCGTCCGGCTTTATGGGATACCTTGACGGAGGCAATCTATGAGTACAACAAATCGCTAGATAACGAGCACTTCGATAAGCGCATCATCGGATTCTTTCCTGAGCGTTCCTATATCCGTGAATATCCATCGGGTCAGCTCATCTCATCTTTGGTTGGTTTTGTGCGAGCAGATGGAATCGGTGCAACTGGACTCGAATCAAGTCTCAATTCCGTGATCACAGGAACTGCAGGAAAGTATTCCTACGCACGTGGTTATGGTGCAGAAATCCCTGGGTCACAACGTGAAATTATTTCGGCTAAAGCAGGGACAAATATTCGCCTCACAATTAATCGTGATGTTCAGTGGGTAGCTTCCAAAGCGATATCCGACGCAGTAAAGAGTTCAGGTGCGGCAAGTGGAACAGTAATCGTGATGGATCCAAAGACAGGTGCAATCGTTGCTCACGCCACTGCACCCACATTTAATCCAAACAATACAAAGAATGTTGCTCTATCACTAATGCGCAATCCCTCTGTGCAAGATGTTTATGAACCTGGATCAACAGGCAAAGTCATGACAATGGCAGCTGCGCTCGAAGAGAAGACGATCACTCCAACTTCTGTCTTCACCGTTCCTTACGCAATCAAACGTGGAGGTTCGACCTTCCACGATCACGAACGCCACGCAACCCAGCATCTCACCACATCTGGAATTTTGGCAGTTTCAAGTAATACAGGAACTATCCAAGTGGGTGAGACTCTCAGCCATGACACCTTGTATAACTACCTCACTAAATTCGGTATTGGAACAAAAACTGGTTCAGGACTTCCTGGTGAATCTGCTGGCCTTCTTCGCGCAGTTTCTGATTGGTCTGGAACAACAGCGCCTACAGTTGCATTCGGTCAG
Source organism: Actinomycetota bacterium (assembly GCA_039795495.1). Taxonomy (GTDB): domain Bacteria; phylum Actinomycetota; class Actinomycetes; order Nanopelagicales; family Nanopelagicaceae; genus Planktophila. Next base: position 2,939 of record JBDKLT010000054.1, read on the forward strand.
GGTTATTCAGTAACTGCGATGCAGGCGACAAGCGTCTTTGCAACGATTGCCAATAATGGAGTTCGCGTTTCTCCTACTGTTATCGCCGGAACCAGTGATCCGTCCGGTCACTTCACTCCGACTGCAAGTCGCAGTAGCACACGCGTCATAAGCGAAGACACTGCAGTCAAACTCCGACTCATGATGGAAAGCGTTGTCTCATCTCAAGGAACTGCACCTAGTGCCGCAATTCCTGGCTATCGCGTTGCAGGAAAAACAGGTACAGCAATGCGCTATGACCAGAACACAGGTCGATATAGCGGTTACACAGCTTCGTTTATCGGTTTTGCACCTGCTGATGCTCCTCGTTACGTCATCAGCGTGACACTTCAAGATCCAAGGAACGGTCACTATGGAGGTTCACTTGGTGGACCCGTCTTTAAAAAGGTCATGACTTTTGTTCTTCAATCAGAGCATGTTGCACCTACTGGAACAAGAGTTCTCCCAGTTGCACTCACACAATCAGAGCTCGCAAAAAATCGAGCAACTCAGGTAAGCGCAAAGAAGCAATGATTCGCCCCGACGCACCTTTTACTGCGAAACTACACGATATTGCGCAGCTCGTAGGTGCAACTTCTATTGAAGGCGATGTAACCATTTCAGGGGTTGCTCATGTTGATTCTGAAGTTGAAAGCGGTGATCTCTTTCTTGCGCTCCCAGGTACACGTGTACATGGTGCAAGCTTTATTGAAAGCGCTAGAAAACATGGTGCGGTTGCAGTCTTAACCGATGAAGTGGGTGCAGAAAAGTCAGGCGATGTGCCAGTCATCGTAGTGAAAGATGTAAGAACTGCGGCAGCAATTGCAGCGGCATCGCTCTATCGATATCCGATGCGAGATCTCACGACTATCGGAATCACCGGAACTAATGGAAAGACAACAGTTTCCACACTGCTTTATCAAATATTTCAGACAGTGGGTCGTGAGACAGGGCTGATTGGCACAGTTGAAACTCGCATAGGTAGTGAAATCCTCAAGAGTATTCGCACCACTCCAGAAGCCCCTGAACTTCAAGCTCTCTCTGCAGTGATGCGCGAGAGACATATGCGACATCTGGTGATGGAAGTGTCTAGCCATGCACTCTCCATGAAACGTATGAAAGGTTCGCACTTTTCGATTGCAGCTTTTACTAATCTCACTCAGGATCACTTGGACTTCCACCACGATATGGAATCCTATTTCGCTGCCAAGGCAGAGTTATTTACTCCCGAATACTCCGAACTTGGTTTTATCAATATCGATTCCGATTATGGAAAGAGACTTCTAGAAGAATCAAAGATTCCAACAATTTCAATTTCCCGTTCCAATGCTGCGGCTATATGGCACTTCACTGAAATCCATAACGTTGCACGAGGCGTTGAATTTAGCCTTCGGGGTAGTGGGGGAATATTAATTGAATCTCGCACTCAGCTTATTGGAGGATTCAACCTCGATAATCTCATCATGGCTATCGCAATTGCAGTCGAATGCGGAGTAGATCCGATTGAAATCGCTGCCATCGCTCCAACTTTGACAGGAGCGCAAGGGCGACTTGAACCGGTTGCACTCGGTCAACATTTCAAAGCCTTGGTTGATTATGCCCATTCACCAGATGCGGTCATCAACGTTCTCTCTGCTGCACGTGAATTTACCCAAGGCAAGATTATTGCCGTGCTTGGCTGCGGTGGTGATCGTGATGTAACGAAGCGACCACTTATGGGTCGCGCCCTCGCAGATGGTGCTGATGTAGCAATCTTTACTAGCGACAATCCGCGAAGCGAGAATCCTGCAGACATTCTTAAGCAGATGACCTCAGGTTTAGAGCTCCCTCGTAGTGCACAGATCATCGAAGATCGCCTCGAGGCTATTCGTGCTGCTGTCTCACTCGCAACCGATGGGGACACCATTTTGATTCTTGGTAAAGGCCATGAAAAGGGCCAGGAGATAGCTGGAGTGATTAATCCTTTTGATGATCGCATTGCGCTAGCAGAAGCGATTGAGGCAAAACCATGATTTCCATGAAAGCTTCTGAAATCGCAGCGGTAATACATGGATCTCTGCACGGAGAAGATGTCACCGTATCTGCACCCGCAGTGATTGATTCAAGGAATGCCACCCAGGGTTCACTCTTTCTTGCCTTTAAAGGTGAGCATGTTGATGGACATGATTACATTAATGATGCACGTTCTCGCGGATCTGTTTTAACAATTTCTACTCATGCAGTAGATGGCCCCCACATCATTGTCAACGATGTGGTAATTGCACTAGGAAAGCTTGCTCAGCATGTGCGTAGCAATCTATTAAACATGACAGTGATAGGCATTACCGGTTCACAAGGTAAAACAACTACAAAAGAGTTGCTTGAATCGATTCTCTCGGCGGCAGCTCCCACAGTTGCACCTCACGGAAATTTCAATAATGAAATTGGTGCACCGCTTTCGCTCCTGCAATGCACAGAAAAGACAAAATATTGCATTGTGGAAATGGGGGCACGCCACAAAGGCGATATTGCCCATCTTGCCTCAATTGTGCAGCCAAATATTGGCGTTGTATTAAAGATTGGAACCGCCCACGTAGGCGAATTTGGTTCAATGCAAGCTATAGCTGAGAGCAAGTCAGAACTCATAAGCGCGCTTGGTCATGATGGAACTGCAATTCTTGGAACCTACGATCAGTACACCCCTCAGATGAGAGAGTTACACAAGGGGAGAACTTTTACTTTTGGCGAAGATCAAGAGTGCGATATTCGAGCAACAGATATCGAAATCCGAGAAGGGCGTGCACACTTCGATCTAGTTACACCCGAAGGTCGTAGTGCAGTAGGTCTGAGAATTGTTGGTCTTCACCAGATTGGTAACGCACTTGCCGTTGCTGCGGTTGCAACAGTCCTTGGTTTCTCGCTGGATCAAATAGCGAGTGGACTATCAACTGCTGAGTCACATGCCAAGTGGCGAATGGAAATACACGAGCTTCCTTCTTTGGTCCTTATCAATGATGCCTACAACGCAAGCCCGGAAGCGATGGCAGCGGCTCTACGTACCCTCGTCCATTTTGCACAGGAACGTGGAGGTGAATCTTGGGCTTATGTAGGGAAAATGCATGAACTCGGCGAGTCATCTGATGCAGACCATGCAGCTATTGGCACTCTTGCCTCAGAGATTGGAATTGATCACTTGGTCTGCGTGCAGGCACCTGAATATGCCACTCGTCTTGCAGATTCAAGTGCCACATCAGTTCATCTCTGTGACAGTAAGGAAGGTGCGCTAGAAGTAGCACAGAATATGAACCCAGGAGATGTTGCACTTGTCAAAGCTTCTCGCTCCGAAAAGTTAGAGGAATTGGCAGAAAATATTTCAGTGCAGTGGTTAGAAAAGATGAAAGAGAGCGAAAGTAATTCATGAAACTCATTTTGATAGCGGGAGCTCTTGCACTCTTTCTTTCCCTTTTCGGTACTCCAGTTCTTATTAAGGCACTTGCTCGTCGTGGCTACGGTCAATTTATAAGAGATGATGGTCCATCAACCCATCACACAAAACGTGGCACCCCAACTATGGGTGGAATTATCATTATCTTTGCAGCTCTCATCTCATATTTCGCTGCACATCTCGTCACTCAAAGTTCAATCTCGGTCTCTGCGGTATTAATTCTCGGCCTTGTTGTCTCTCTGGGTTTCGTGGGATTTCTTGATGACTATATGAAGATTTCGCGACAAAATTCTCGTGGCATCAGCGGGAAGCAGAAAATTTTAGGACAGGTAATTTTTGCTTCACTCTTCGGTTATCTCGGAATTCACTTCCCAGATAAAGATGGATTGACTCCCATTTCACAGAACCTCTCTACATTGCGCGATACGAGTATTTCACTCGGTGTGGTTCTGGTAGTCATCTGGATTGCTCTCATGGTGACAGCGACAAGTAATGGAGTAAATCTCACCGATGGACTCGATGGGCTAGCTACTGGCGCATCTGTCATGACATTTCTCTCCTTTGTACTTATTGGAGTGTGGGAATTCGGCCAAAGTTGCGCAGTAGCAGCTTCAAGTAATTGCTATAACGTGCGCGACCCACTCGATCTTGCAGTCTTGGCTGCAGCATTTGCAGGCGCATGCACAGGTTTCCTTTGGTGGAACGCATCTCCTGCAAAGATTTTTATGGGAGATACGGGTTCCCTCGCGTTAGGTGGCGCGCTTGCTGGACTCGCGGCATCTCTTCGAGTTGAGTTACTTCTCATCCCTCTCGGCGGTCTCTTCGTCATCATTACTCTCTCTGTTGCTCTTCAGATTATCTACTTCAAAATTACAGGCGGTAAACGACTCTTTAAGATGGCACCGCTTCAGCATCACTTCGAACTCATGGGATGGGGAGAAGTAACAATCGTTCTTCGTTTCTGGATTATCGCCGGCCTCAGCGTCGCTCTCGGTCTGGGTCTTTTCTATACACAATGGGTTGCAAGTTAATTCATCATGGCGCATGCACTGTATTCGGAAATACGCGATAAGCAGATCCTTGTTGCTGGCGCAGGTGTTACTGGAGTAGCTTGCGCGCGAGTGCTACGTCGCAAAAACGCAATAGTGACGCTAGTGGATGAAAAAATTACTGAATTTGAAGACTTTACAGTTCTTTCACCTTCACTTATCAACTTTTCTGACTTTGATTTATTGCTTGTATCTCCTGGTTGGCGCGAAGACCACCCATTAATACTTCAAGCTAAAGCTGCCGGAGTCTCGCTTATCAATGAGATTGATCTTGCTTGGAGCCTTAAACCTTCAGGACAGCGTTGGCTAGCATTAACTGGTACGAATGGAAAGACATCAACGGTCGAACTCACTGCATCCATGCTGCGGTCGGGGGGTTTTCAGGCCGTTGCCTGCGGAAATGTAGGAACCACCGTCATTGAAACTGTTGATTCTCAAGCTAAATATGATTTTCTCGTTCTCGAACTCTCATCATTTCAGTTGCACTGGCTAGAAGATGCAGAGTTTGTTGCATCTGCAGTTCTCAATATTGCTGAAGATCATGTCGATTGGCATGGCAGTTTTGATAACTATGCAAAAGATAAACTTTCAATCCTCGATAAATCTATGACAGCCATTCTTAATGCTGATGATGCAGAGATTGTTTCTCGTACTTCTCATTGGCAGGGGCGCAAAGTCTTCTTCTCACTCGAAACCCCAGCCCCAGGAGAATTAGGGGTAGTTGAAGAGCTACTCGTAGACAGGGCATTTGTAGCAAACCCGCAAGAAGCATCGATGTTTTCAGAGCTCGTCGAAGTCACTCCAACCGTTCCTCACAATGTCTCCAATACATTGGCAGCTTCAGGACTTGCTCGAACAGCAGGTGTCACACATGAGGCTATTCGAAAAGCTATCGTTGAATTTTCGCCTGGTCGTCACCGCATCGAAATAGTTTTAGAGAAGGATGGAATCACGTGGATTAACGATTCAAAGGCAACAAATCCACATGCTGCAGCAGCATCAATTATGTCCTCGCTCTCAGTAATTTGGCTTGCGGGTGGTTTAGCAAAGGGAGCTTCCATGGGCTCTCTCGTCGATCGCATCAAATCGCGCGTTCGAGTCGCAATTCTCTTTGGTGAAGACCGTGAATTAATTGCACATGAACTTAACGAACGTGCACCACACATCGAGATTATTCGTATTGATACACCTCATGGATATGTCAAGGGTGGAGACGATAACTCACTCATGGAACAGGCGATTCGACGTGCTCAAGAGCGAGCACTCTCAGGTGACACTGTTTTGCTTGCGCCCGCCTGCGCCTCAATGGATCAATTTATTTCTTATAGCGATAGAGGCGATCGCTTTGCAGCGGCAGTAGAGAAGGTGGTAACTCATGGCAACTAAGAGCCAAGAGAAATTCTTGACCAATCCGGTAAACCATTTCTATATGCTGCTCATAAGTGCAGGGGCGCTTACATTCCTGGGCTTGATCATGGTCTTCTCTGCCTCAACAATTCATGCGATTGACACTCAAGGCAGCGCCCTTTCTATTGTGTTACGTCAATTCATATTTACGTTGGTAGCTATTCCACTCGCTGGCTATCTCTCAAAAATCAAAATCGAGCGTTGGGAGTTGATTGCAAAATTTGGTTTCATCATCTCCGTCGCACTGCTGGGCTTACTTCTAGTTCCAGGACTTGGGAAGACAGTAAACGGCAATACAAACTGGATTGATCTCAAGGTGATTGATATTCAACCAAGTGAATTTGTAAAATTCCTGATGATTCTCTGGGCGAGCTTCCTGCTAGCTCGAAAAGAGAAGGCAGGGCGTTACAGCGTTAATGTTGTAAAACTTATTGCCCCAGGTTTTCTCGTGGTCATGGCGATGGTGATGTACGGTCACGATTTAGGAACTACTTCAGTCATCGCTGCAATTCTTGCTGGACTTCTCTTTGTCTCTGGAATTCAGCTACGTCTCTTTGGTTGGATATCCGCAGTCGGCGCACTTGCACTGACTGCACTCATCGCAACGTCGGGCTATCGAGCACAGAGATTTCTGGTCTTTCTCAATCCGTTTGCTCCTGAAGATTACAAATATGCAGGGTGGCAACCGGCTCATAGCCTGTTAGGGCTTGCTAGCGGTGGACTCTTTGGCGTTGGCCTAGGCGGAAGTAGACAGAAGTGGGGCAACCTCGCAGAAGCACATACCGACTTTATCTTCTCGGTCATTGGTGAAGAGCTTGGACTTGTTGGAACCTTGAGCGTTCTCATCTTGCTTGCAACTCTTATCTATTCAATTTTCCGAATTGCACTTCGCGCTCAAGAGCCGATGGTTCGCTTTGCTTGCGCTGGAATCGGATGCTGGATCGCTGTGCAGTCATTTCTCAATATCGGATCTGCGACAAGTGTTCTCCCAGTCGTCGGAGTCACGCTTCCACTCGTTTCATATGGAGGTTCAGCCCTGATGGCAACGCAATGCGCACTCGGATTTGTTGCAGGAGCAGCTCTGCGAGATCCCGTTGTTCGCAAGAAGATTGTGAAGAAGAAATCCTCATGACTCGCATTCTCTTTGCAGGCGGTGGAACCGCTGGCCACATTGAACCTGCGCTATCGGTTGCACGAGAGTGGAAGTCGATTCACCAGGATTCGCAGATCACATTTCTCGGCACCGAAGAAGGTCTAGAGACCCGCCTTGTTCCTGAAGCAGGTTTCGATCTTCATTGCATCACGAAGGTACGAATCCCTCGAAAATTTTCGCTCTCACTTCTCCTTGTTCCATTTACGTTGGTTAAATCAATTGCTCAATGCATCTCACTCATGCGTACGACCGATTTACTCGTTGGCTTTGGAGGATACGTCTCAGGTCCTGCATATCTGGCAGCAGCTATTACGCGCACCCCCTTTGTTATTCATGAAGCCAATGCTCGCCCTGGATTAGCTAATCGCCTTGGCGCACTCTTTACTCCTTATTCTGCGGTGGCACATGGCCTCACTCATGGAGCACTGTCTCAATCAATAACTCTAGGCCTTCCTCTCAAATCGAATATTGCGGAGGCATTTGAGAGTGCAAAGAGTGATTGGCACAAGGCGCGTTGTGAAGCGAAGAAGTCTCTCGGATTTAATCCAAACGCCCCATTGATCTTTGTATTCGGTGGTTCTCAAGGTTCTCAAGCGATTAACTCGGCAATTACAAATAGTGCAGATGAGCTCCTTGCGCAAGGAGTTCAGATCTATCACGGAGTTGGAGCTAATAATCAACTTCCAGCTACTCGCGAGGGTTATCGCGCAGTCCATTACATCTCAGATATGGCAACTGCATATCTCGGAGCAGATCTCATCATCTCTCGAAGTGGGGCAGTGACATGTTCTGAGGTCAACACACTCGGAAAATATGCCCTCTTCATTCCGCTTCCGATTGGAAATGGCGAACAGGAACTCAACGCAGCAGATCTGATTACACAGTCTCGCGCTGAGATACTCGCCCAAACTGAATTTACGAATGAATGGATGTGCGCACATATCTCTCGTTTGCTCGAAGCGAGTGCAGCAGCGCCAATTGCAGGTTCTGCAATAGATATCAGCGCTGCTCCTAAGATGGTCTCATTGATGGAGCGCGCTCTTCGTGGAGGTAATTAATTGGATTCGCTGAAAGGCAAGAAGATTCACTTTATTGGAATCGGTGGTTCCGGTATGAGCGGTCTTGCTCGCATTGCGCTTTCAGATGGAATCGCAGTATCGGGATCAGATGCTAAAGATTCTTCTGTCTTATCTGCACTTCGCGCACTTGGAGCTGATGTGCACTCATCTCATGAAGCAGCGCACGTCCATGGAGCGGATGTAGTCATTTATTCGACAGCAATCTCTGCATCTAACCCTGAATTGAGTTACGCAGTCGAAAGGTCGATTCCGATTCTTACTCGCGCGCAGGCACTGGCACTTCTCATGAAGGGCTCTACCAGTATCGCAGTTGCCGGCACCCATGGAAAGACTACGACTTCATCGATGATGACCGTTGCACTTCAAGCTTGCGGAGTCGATCCCTCATTTGCGATTGGCGGAACGCTCAATGCATCGGGTTCAAATGCCCATCGCGGAACTGGAAAGTACTTTGTTGCTGAAGCGGATGAATCAGATGGTTCTTTTGTTGAATACAAGCCGCTTGCTGCAATAGTGACAAATATCGAACATGATCATGTGGATTTTTTTCATACCCCTGAAGCAGTAACGGAAGTCTTTGCATCCTTTGCTTCAACTATTTCAGCCGATGGTTTTCTGATCTACTGCGCAGATGATGCCGGATCAAAGAAACTCGGCGAGACTCACCACGGATGTACATCGATTTCATATGGCGAATCAGAGGGCGCAGACTTACGCATTGATTCAATCGACCTCAGAGCTGGATCTTCCTCCGCTCGACTCTTGTGGCGCGGAGTCGCAATCGGAACTCTCGAGTTACAGGTGCCTGGCCATCACAATGTTCTCAACGCTGCAGCATGTGTGGCAATGGGAAAAGCGCTTGAATTACCAAGTGCACAACTCCTTGAGGGGCTCCATAACTTCCGAGGTGCAGGCCGACGATTTGAATTGAAAGCCACTGAACACGGAATACGAATCATTGATGACTACGGACATCATCCAACTGAAATCACTGTCACTCTCACCGCTGCTCGACGTTACGCTGGCGAAGGTCGCGTTTTAGTCATCTTCCAACCTCATAGATATTCGCGTACTCAGGCGTTTATGGATCAATTTGCGACGGCACTTGATCTTGCAGATGATGTCACTCTGCTTGAAATCTACGCAGCCAGCGAAAAGCCAATACATGGAGTCAGCTCTTCGCTCATTGCAGAGAAAATGCAACGAGGTCATTTCATTCCCAATTTTGCTTTAGCCGCTGATCGCCTCATAGAGCTTGCTAAGCCTGGAGATGTCATCATCACTCTCGGGGCGGGAGATGTAAATTCTCTTGCACCAATTATCGCCGAAGGGTTGCAACGTCGTTTTGCGTAAATCGAGAAAGATTCCAGTCATTGGTGTCGTCATTGCAGCGATATTTGCTGGATTGATCTATCTCCTCGCCTGGTCATCAATCTTTGAAGTCTCATCCGTGAAAGTACTTGGCGCCCCAACTCCAGATAGCAAAGTATTGATCTCTACTCTGGCAGCAATTGAAACAGGGCAGAAATTGGCCCGAGTCGAACCACAAGCGCTCGAGCATCGCATTAAGAACATTGCGTGGGTGCGTAATGTAAATATTTCTCGAAATTGGCTAGAAGGAATCGTGACAATTTCAATCCAGCCTCGAATACCAACTGCCTTCTTCAATGGCTCAACAATTGATGCAACTGGGGCGATATTTTCATTGCCAGGGTTTTCGACTCACACTTTGCCAACGGTCTCAGCTTCTTCGCCTCAACTTGGTCTCTCCGCTATCGCTCTCTTTAGAGGCTTGCCTACCGAATTTCGAAAGAACGTGACATCACTCTCAGCCCGTAACTCTTCAAACTTTGCACTCCATGCAACATTAGAAGGTCGGGATATCCGAATTCTTTGGGGGAGTGATGAGAAAAGTGATCTAAAAATTGAAGTAATTAAGGCACTTATGGCCCTTGAAGAGAATAAAAATATTCGTCGTATTGATGTCAGTGCACCACATGCTCCTATTGTGAAATAGAAAAAAAGTTCGTGGCGGTCTTTGATTACTCACCGCTAAACACATACCTTGCCGCCATCAAAGAGAGCAGAATTGTAATTCTCAAGTAGAGGTTTACAGTTCTTAAGGGGGACTCACGTGGCTGCACCGCAGAATTACTTAGCTGTCATCAAAG
>JBDKLT010000055.1:0-10519 GCA_039795495.1 Actinomycetota bacterium
TATGTTGGGAGTTCGAGAATTCCTCGACCACCAGTCTTCGTCTTGCGTTCAGCCATACCGAGTAAAGAAGTAAATCCAACAACGGGTACTGATAAAGCGTCCGACTAGGGAAAAGGGTACCCGTTACCGCGAGGTATTCATATTCCCGATTCTTCACCTTTACGCTCAAAATGGCGGCTGCGACTGCTCGATATTCACAAAGTCGGCAGAAAGTTGTATAAATAAGGCACTCACTAGCAGTTGCAGTCGTTGTGGATCGGGGAAGGTCGCACAAACTCTGCGCACCTTGCTAGGAGCACCACATGCACGACAAGAACCTCGCCGGTCTGGTTGTTATCCACTCCGCGCCATCCGCCCTGCGCCAACATATCGAGTGGGGTCTGAACTCACTTCTCTCTGCGCCCCAGAACATTTTCTGGCGGGATCAACCGCTAACTCCCGGCACTGTTCGCACCTCACTCGAATTTCGCGCGCCAATTGGCACCGCCTCCAAAATTGCAACGGCGTTAAAGAATTGGCATTACCTTCGATTTGAAGTCAGTGAAATCGGAACTCACGGGGGTGAGATTTTTCGATGCACACCAGAACTTGGAATCCATCGAGCATCAGTAGATTCGGTGGGAACGATATTTATCTCCGAAGACCAGATTCGTAAGGCGATGAATAATTTTGATGAGCTAAAGATGCGCACCGACCTAGAGCTAGCACTCGGATCTCAATGGGATGAGTCACTCGATCCATATCGCGCAGTAGATTTACAGGAAGTTCAAAGACTTCGCGCTATATGATGCAAGCATGACATCACAGAGCCCTATCGAAGCAAGCGAACGTCGTAAGTATGTAATAACTATTGCTGTTGCTGTAATTCTTGCAACTGCTTTAGGGGGAGGGCTTGCCAAAGTTGGCGCTGGCTTTGCAGCGCGTACAACTAACGGAATCACAGTAACCGGATCAGCAAAGACAACTGCAACTGCAGATAATGTTGTGTGGACGCTCAATGTCTCACTCACTCGACCTACTGTCGGTGAAGCAGTTACAAAAGTTGGCAACGATGTAGCGGCGGTCAGTAAATATCTCACCGATGGTGGAATTCCTGCCGAATCTCTCACTCTAGGTTCAGTCTCAACATATGCAAACGAGCAATGGGTCAATGGCAATAACACTGGCAAGATTCTTAACTACCGTGCTTCTCGTGATGTTGTCGTGCGCTCTAAAGATGTTCAATTAGTTTCAAAGTTGTCTCAAGAAATTGGTTCAATTCTTCAACAAGGTGTGACCGTAAATAACTACGGTCCTCAGTACTACATCTCAACCTTGCCTGCGATGCGACCAAAACTTCTTGAAGAAGCGATGAAAGATGCAAAGGTTCGCGCCGAAGCGATTACCAAAGCAGTCGGCGGGAAAGTAGGTTCTGTGCAATCTGTTCGCTCTGGTGTATTCCAGGTGACCACTCCAGATTCAACGATGACTCAAGATACTGGTGCATATGACACATCAAGTATCGAGAAGACAGTTACCTCGACCGTCTCAGTAACTTTCTCTGTTAAGTAATTAACTACAGCGGAATATTGCCGTGCGATCCACGGCGGTATTCAGTTTCTGCAAGCACCTTTGCAATTGCGCTGCGAGTGAGATCAGGTTCGATTAACTCATCTACTGCGCCAATTTCGATTGCTCGCTCAACGCCACCTGAAACTTTTTCATGTTCTGCAGCGAGTTCGAGCTCCATACCTTCGCGTTGATCAGCAGGTAAATCTGCGAGCAATCTGCGATGGAGTACGCGAACAGCAGCGACTGCTCCCATGACTGAAACTTCTGCTTGAGGCCATGCAAAAACTCGCGTTGCGCCAAGTGACTTGGAATTCATCGCAACAAAAGCCCCGCCATATGCCTTGCGAGTAATGACGGTAACGCGAGGAACGACCGATTCAGCAAATGCGTGGAGCAACTTTGCACCGCGCCTAACTGCGCCTTCCCATTCTTGACCGATGCCCGGAAGAAAACCAGTGACATCTGCAATGACAACGAGAGGAATTCCAAAAGCATCACATGTTCGAACAAAGCGCGCAGCTTTTTCGCAGGCAGCAGAGTCGAGAACTCCACCGATAACCTGAGGATTATTCGCAAGGACGCCTACTGTGCGTCCACCGAGTCGGCCAATGACAGTTGTCATATTTTCAGCCCACATATCAAGGAGTTCAAGTTTTTCGCCATCTGCATCAAGAATCGCATCGACAAGTGGATGGACTTCATAGATACGTTTTGCTGAATCAGGAACAAGATGGGCAAGCTTTACATCTGCAACTTGGCCCGACATCAACCCTTGATCAGCAAAGAGCGAAACCAAATCTTGAATCTCGCGATACGCAATTTCTTCAGTTGGCGCGATGACATGTGCAACGCCGGAATTTTTACTATGTGCTTCTGGGCCACCAAGGAGCGCCATATCTACGATATCGCCAGTTACTGATTTAACAACGTCGGGACCGGTAACAAAGATGCGACCTTCGGGTGCAAGAACAACAACATCGGTCAGCGCAGGTCCGTATGCACCGCCACCTGCGGTTGGTCCGAGCACCAAGGAGAGCTGAGGAATGCGTCCACTGGCAGTAACCATCGCTTGAAAGACTTCGCCGAATGCGTTGAGAGATGCAACGCCATCACTTAATCGCGCACCACCTGAATGCCAGATTCCAATAACAGGAACTTGAGCACCCATCGCAGCGCGATATGCCTGCACGATTATCTGCGAACCTTCGATTCCAAGTGCTCCACCTTTAATAGTGGGGTCGGAAGCAAAGACAACGACTTTATTTCCTTTAACTTGTCCCGTTGCTGCAACCATTCCGCAATTGGTACGAGGAAGAAGGAGTTCGTACTCGCCGCGATCGACAAGGGTTGCGATACGAAGTTCAGGGTCTAAGACCTGCGTTGACATGGCTCTAGGTTAGAGCGATTTAAATGCAAGCACCACGTTGTGGCCACCAAAACCGAAAGAATCGTTGAGTGCGGCGATATCTCCCGCAGGAAGTTGGCGAGGTGTGTCGCGAACAACATCGACGGTAACGGCTGGATCGAGGTTTTCAATATTGATTGTTGGGGGAGCAAGGCGCTCCTGAAGGGCCTTGACGATAAAGACAGATTCAATTGCACCTGCACCACCGAGAAGGTGGCCAGTCATAGATTTAGTTGCAGAGACAGCAACGTGATCTGCATCTGCACCTAACGCTTTGCGAAGTGCATTTGCTTCAGCAACGTCACCAGCGGGAGTTGATGTTGCATGTGCATTGAGATGGACAATATCTTTTGTTGAAAGACCGGAATTTGAAAGTGCAAATTTAATTGCGCGCTGTACTCCGCTACCTTCTGGGTCTGGTGCTGCAATGTGATAACCATCAGAAGTTAAACCTTGTCCACCGATTTCGCAGTAAATCTTTGCTCCACGCGCCTTTGCTGATTCATATTCTTCAAGAACAAGTACGCCGCCGCCTTCGCCAAGTACGAATCCATCTCGATCAATATCGTATGGGCGTGATGCTTTAGCAGGTGCATCGTTGCGAGTTGAGAGCGCCTTCATGGCTGCAAAGCCAGCCATCGGAAGTTGGTGAACTGCAGCTTCTACGCCGCCAGTCACGATGATATCTGCGCGATTATTTTTGATCATTTCATATGCATAACCGATCGCTTCAGCGCCAGATGCACATGCGCTGACGGGGGTATGCACGCCAGCTTTCGCTTGAAGTTCGAGTCCGACATTTGCTGCAGGGCCATTAGGCATCAGCATCGGAACGGTGTGCGGACTTACGCCGCGAGCACCCTTTTCATTGAGATTTACAAATTGATCGAGGAGGGTAATCACTCCACCGATTCCTGATGCGATTACGACGCCGAGGCGTTCTTTCTCAATATCGTCAGGAGATCCTGCATCTTTCCATGCTTCGCGAGAAGCGATGAGCGCAAACTGTTCTGAGCGATCGAGGCGGCGCATTTCAACGCGCTCCATCTGATCTGCAGGTTCTGTCGCAACGCGCGCAGCGAAGTGCACCGGAAGGAGTTCGCGCCAATCTTCAGTAAGAAGTCGAACGCCAGATTGGCCTGCAAGCAGGGCTTTCCAGGTTGATTCGACATCTCCACCGAGAGGAGTGGTGGCTCCTAGACCTGTGACGACTACGCGACGTTGTGACATACCGCTAGCTCAATTCTTTTGTAGCTACGTTTTACTTACGCAGCAGCGTTAACGATGAAGTTAACTGCATCGCCGACTGTAGCGAGTTCAGTTACTTTCTCATCTGGAATCTTTACTCCGAAACGTTCTTCGCAAGCAACTACAACTTCAACCATGCTGAGTGAGTCAACTTCGAGATCGTCAGTGAAGTTCTTATCGAGTTCGATTGATGCAGCTGGGATGCCAGCAACTTCTTCAACAATCTCTTTGATTCCTGCAAGTACATCTGCTTGTGAAAGCGCCATTGTGGTTCCTTTACTATTCGATACAACTTATACGGGGACAGGTGTGTAATTCTGTACGACAAGAGGGCTTACTTCCCAGTAAATGGGCGGGTAATTTGAAAAAAATTACGGTTTTGGAGGCAATTTCACAACTTGCCCCGCATAAACGAGACCTGCGCCATAGCCGATCAAGAGCGCCAATTTTCCATGAAGTTCGGGGTGTTTCTGCAAGAGAGCATCCATTGCAAGTGGAATAGATGCAGCTGAGGTATTTCCATTGGTGCGAATGTCATCTGCAATCACGACAGAGTCGGGCATATCCATTTCCTTAGCCATTGTTTCGATGATGCGTACATTGGCTTGGTGAGGAATAAATGCATCGATATCGTTAACAGTAAGCCCTGCAGATTCAAGAGCTTTGAGCGCTGCCTTGCTCATTGAAAATACTGCCCAGCGGAAAACTTTCTGGCCTTCTTGAGAAATATTTGGCCACTTACTTCCGGCTTTCGTTAATTGAGTTTCGACATCGCGAACTTCAATCCATGAAGGGTTCATCTGAATCGCGTCGCGGTTATCAGCATCAGATCCCCATTCGACAGGGCCGATTGCCGCTTCTTGTGAAGGACCAATGACTACAGCGCCTGCGCCGTCAGCGAAGATAAATGCAGTCGCGCGATCTGATGGATCGGTGAAGTCAGAAATCTTTTCAGCACCAATGACGAGAACGTTCTTCGATGTGCCAGCTTTAATAAAGTCGTGCGCCATCGATACGCCATATGAGAAACCAGCACATGCTGCATTGATATCAAAGGCGG
This sequence comes from Actinomycetota bacterium, assembly GCA_039795495.1. Lineage (GTDB taxonomy): Bacteria > Actinomycetota > Actinomycetes > Nanopelagicales > Nanopelagicaceae > Planktophila. Next base: position 5,265 of record JBDKLT010000055.1, read on the forward strand.
CCGCTTTTGGATGTCCTAAACGTTGAAGAATCGCAGTAGCAGCAGATGGTGCTTGAAATGGGAATGTAATGGTTGCAACGATGATGGTGTCGATATCTGTAATTGCTAGCTTGGCCTTGCGCAGCGCATCTTCTGCCGCGAAGGTAGCCATATCAAGGAGCGACTCAGATTCATCAGCGAATCGACGCGATTCAATTCCGGTACGTTGTTGAATCCATTCATCGCTTGAATCGATGCGACCAACGATTTCAGAGTTGGGAACTAGTCGCTTAGGCCGGTAAGTACCGACGGCAAGAATCTGGCTTTCGGATCCGACTTTTGTTGCAATCTTCTTTGACATTACTTGCCTCCATGCTCTGCAACAAAGGCTCGTGCTGCGCCAAGATCATCAGGAGACTTAAGTGCCATCTGTTCGATTGCTGGCGCTGCTCGCTTGATAAGCCCTACCAATGTTCCTGCAGGTGCAACTTCGATGACACCGGTAACCCCGAGTGAAAGAAGAGTCTCCATGCATAGATCCCAGCGAACTGGATTGGCAATCTGATTAACGATGCCAGTCAGTACTTCGCCGCCATCTGTCACTACTGCGCCATCTTTATTTGAGAGAACCCCAACTTGAGGCGCTGCTGTATTGATTGTTGCTGCCAAAGTGCGAAGCGGTTCAACAGCAGGTTGCATAAAGTGAGTGTGGAATGCGCCAGCTACAGCAAGAGGACGAACTCGTGCACCTTCAGGTGCAAGTTGCGCAAGAGCATCGAGTGCACCTGCTGCAACGATCTGTCCACCACAGTTGTCATTAGCTGCTACCAAATTTAAATCTGCAATTGCTTGAAGCACCGTTGTGCGTTCACCACCAAGGACTGCCGCCATTCCAGATTGGCTAGCTGATGCAGCCTTCGCCATCTCAACTCCTCGAGTACGAACCAATTTCATAGCATCGATAGGAGTAAGTACTCCGGCGATAGATGCTGCAGTAATTTCACCTACTGAATGACCTGCCACGTACGAGAAAGAATGAGAAGCACCGAGTGCATGTGCACTCAAGATTCCAGCAGCAACTATGAGTGGTTGTGCGTTAGCAGTATCTTTAATTTCATCTGCATCCGCTGTAGTTCCAAGTCGCACAACATCGAGCCCAATTGCATCTGAAATTTCTTGCGCCAATGCGCGAAGTGATGAATCTTCAAGCCAAGCGTTGAGCATTCCGGGAGTCTGTGAACCTTGACCCGGAGCAATGATTGCGAGCATGCCTTTAATATATTCGATTACGAACGAGTAACAAGCCAGACCTGCGCACAATGCGGCGCAACAGTTACTTTTTCAGACGGCAGAGAGATTATTGGTTCGTGTGTATGGACCATCGATGATGCATCAAAGATGCGTCGATAACTTGTACCCCAATTTTCATTGGGAAGAGTAAATGCTGTTTCAACTGTCGATGAGTTAAGAAGCATCAATAATCCGCGATCTGGGCCAGCTTCAATTAATACAGTGAGGCTTCGCTTTTCTCCATCAGCCCAATGATCTTCAGTCATCTCGCGACCACCTAAGCTAAACCAAGCAATATCTTTTCTCTGCGTACCGAGATCGACCCGACCAGTAAAGAATTCAGCTGCTACATCGGCAAGGTAGGTCTTGCGAATGCGCGTTAATTCAGAGACTGCATCGCGCATATCTTGTTGCAAGAGATCGAGTTCCCAAGGATTTGCCCAACCACCCATAAAAGTCTCTGGAGAGTCTGCAATATCAGGAGACATATCGCGTGGCATGGAGTAACCGTTATTTGAACCGTTCTGTGAACGAGAGACTTCATCGCCCATAGTGATCATCGGTACACCTGCAGAAAGAAGAAGCGTTGCCATCATCGACTTCTTGAGCGAGTGACGCAGAGCCATGATGTGCGGTTCATTACTTGGACCTTCAACACCGAGGTTCCATGAACGATTCTCATTAGAACCATCGCGGTTATCTTCTTGGTTTGCTTCATTATTTTTCTCTGAGTACATCACTAAGTCAGCAAGAGTGAAACCGTCATGAGCAGTAATGAAGTTGATAGAAGATGTTGGGCCGCGATAGTAGAAGACATCTGACGAACCACTAATACCAGCAGCGATATCGGCAACACCTTCACCAAATCCACGTGCAAGGTCGCCTAACCAGAATTGGCGCACTGAATCGCGGTAACGGTCATTCCATTCGCGCCATGGATGCGGGAAATCACCGAGTGCGTAGCGCGAAATATCCCAAGGTTCGGCAATCATCTTAAAGTTACGTAGAACGGAATCAGATTCAATCGCAGACATCAGCGCTGAATCAAATGCAGAGTGGGTTGAGTAGAGAGCGGTGGCTAAATCGAATCGGAAGCCATCGATACCAATTACTTCAACCCACCAGCGCAGCGAATCGACTATATGGCGAACACCATGCGGGCGAGATGCAGCAATGGTATTTCCGCATCCTGTGACATCGACATATCGCGCTTCGCTATCGTGGCGATACCAGGCATTGTTATCGATACCTTTAAAACTTAACGTTGGCCCACCGACTCCACCTTCGGCGGTGTGGTTATAGACAACATCAAGAAAGACTTCGATACCTTCGTTATGTAATTGATCGACTGCCCATTGCAACTCAGTGACAGGATCATCTGTTGAGGCATATTCAGAGTGCGGTGCAGAAAATGCAATTGCGTTATAGCCCCAATGATTTTTGCGACCACGTTCCCAGATGCCTGGTTCGGTTGCATATGAGTGAATGGGAAGAAGTTCGAGAGCGGTAACACCTAAATGTTTGAGGTGAGCGATAGTGCTTGGATGTCCAAGTGCTTTATATGTTCCGCGCTCTTCAGCAGGAATCTCTGGATTCTTTGCAGTCAGACCTTGAACATGAGCTTCGTAGATAACTTCTTGCGTCCATGAATAGATAGGACGATTGATTTCGCGAGCGCGGTAATCGGTCACCACCGAGTACGGAACAAAACCTGCGCTATCGCGATCATCGCGCACAGCGGTATCGCCTGCACCGGTTCCATCTTCGGTAACGTGTCCGTAAATCTGCGAGACATACTGCAGCTCGCCATCGAGTTTATGTGCATAGGGATCGATCAAAAGTTTTGCTGAGTTAAAACGTGATCCATGTTCTGGCGCCCAACTTCCATACATGCGATAGCCATAACGCTGACCGGCGCGAACACCGGCAAGGTAGCCATGCCAGATCGGGCCATTTCGGTGTGAAAGAGCGAAGCGAGTCTCGACCAATTTGCCGTTGACCTCATTGAAGAGGCAGAGCTCGACCGCGCTCGCCGCATTGGACCAGATTGCGAAGTTACATCCGCCTTCGGTGAGGGTGGCGCCGAGGATTCGGGGATCTGCTGGAAGCACGGGGTTATCTTGCCTTGCCCGCGTGAAAATCGAGGGACATCGTTGTGTTCAAGGCTACCCGTCAGTAACATAGCAGCCATGAAGATTGCCGTATGCGTAAAGCAGGTCCCCGATTCATGGGCAGAGAAGAAGATGGTCAATGGAGTTCTCGATCGCGAGAATGTTGATGCTGTTCTCAATGATCTCGATGAATATGCCGTTGAAGAAGCGCTGCGCATTGCAGAGGCGCATGGTGGCAATGAAGAAGGTGGCCCACATACCGTCACCGTTATTTCTATGGGGCCAGACCGTGCAACAGAGGCAGTTCGCAAAGCGCTTTCGATGGGCGCCAATGATGCAATCTTGGTTTCAGATAGCGCACTCGCTGGTGCAGATGCGCTGACAACATCTGCAGTTCTTTCAAAAGTTATTAGCGATGGTGGATTCGACCTCGTTATCTGCGGAACCGAATCAACCGATGCACGTATGAGCGTTGTTCCCGCAATGATCAGCGCTCGCCTCGGATGGGCGCAACTCACATTTGCTTCTAAAGTCACCGTAGATTCTGCGGGCTCAGTTGCAATTACTCGCGTTACCGAAGCTGGCGTAGATGAAATCACCGCGAAGTTTCCTGCAGTCATTAGCGTTGTAGAAAAGATTAACGAACCACGCTATCCATCCTTTAAGGGAATTATGGCTGCGAAGAAGAAGACAATCGACAGCAAAGATCTTTCAGCAATTGGCGTTGCATCTCAAGGCGCTTGGTCACAGGTCAACGATGCAACTCCACGCCCACCTCGCGCTGCTGGCATCAAAGTGACAGATGATGGCAATGGCGGCGAATCACTCGTTAATTTCCTAGCAGAGAAGAAGTTGATATGAGCTCAGTATTGATACTCGCTGATTTTTCAGGGGATAAAGCGACAAAGACAACAACCGAACTTGCAACTGCAGGCGCTCGCATCGGCGATGTCACAGCGGTAGTTCTTGCAGCCCCAGGTAAAGGTGCAGCACTGGCTGCAACTGTAAATCAAGGTCCAGTCTGCTGTGTACTCATTATCGAATCAGCTGACTTTGCTTCACATGGAGTTGCAGCTTCAGCTGACGCGCTTGCCCAGATTGTGAAAGAGAAATCTCCATCTGCTGTATTGATCGCATCTCATGCCTTTGGAAAAGAAGTTGCAGCTCGCGTTGCTGTTCTCACCGAATCGGGAATCATCACCGATGCAGTAGATGTAGCAGCAGATGGCGTTGCCACACAGTTGGTCTTTGGCGGATCGACAACTGTTCACTCCAAAGTTTCACATGGCACATCAGTGATTACGGTTCGCCCCAACAGCATCGATGCAGATATGACAGCATCGTCACCAACAATTGAAAATGGTTCTGCAACTATTAGCGATGCTGCAAAGAAGGCAACTGTCACTTCCTCGCAAGCTCCCGTAAAGGGCGGTCGCCCTGAACTTACTGAAGCAAATATTGTCGTGTCAGGTGGACGCGGAACCGATGGCAATTTCTCTGCCGTCGAATCTTTTGCAGATGCACTTGGTGCAGCAGTGGGTGCATCACGCGCTGCAACTGATGCTGGTTGGTACCCACATTCACATCAAGTGGGTCAGACAGGTAAGACAGTCAGCCCACAGCTCTATGTAGCATGCGGAATTTCCGGAGCAATCCAACATCGCGCAGGTATGCAGACCTCTAAGACAATCGTCGTCGTCAATAAAGATCCTGAAGCCCCACTCTTTGATATCGCTGATTTTGGCGTAGTTGGCGACCTCTTCGCTGTGCTGCCAAAGGCCACAGAAGGCGTGGTCGCTCGCAAGAACTAGACTGCTCCAATGAGCGTCTATCTCGACCATGCGGCTACAACGCCGATGTTCGATGCTGCAATCG
>JBDKLT010000056.1:0-21523 GCA_039795495.1 Actinomycetota bacterium
ATCAAGACCTTGCAGAAATGCTTGGAATTGTTCTCACAAGTTCAGGCTTTGATGTAGATCTTGTAAGTCGAGGAGATGAGGCTCTGGAGGTATTTAGAAATAATCCTCCAGACCTCGTCTTGCTCGATGTGATGTTGCCAGGTTTAGATGGCATCGAGGTCTGCAAGCTAATTCGTAAAGAATCAATGGTGCCTATCGTCATGTTAAGCGCTAAAGGTGAAACCCAAGATATTGTCCGTGGCCTCGAAGCTGGCGCTGATGACTATATGCAGAAGCCTTTTAGAGATAAGGCCGAACTCATCGCTCGTATCCGCACCCGCTTGCGTCGTACCAATGCTGATGTCACCGGTTTGCTGACAATCGGCGATCTTTCCATCGATGTTACAGCTCATGAAGTACATCGAGGTTCAGCAACAATCCAATTAACAAGACTTGAATTCGATCTACTCGTAGCCCTCGCAAAAGATCCAGGCCGAGTATTTACACGCGATGCACTACTCAGCGAAGTGTGGGGATATCGTCATAGCACAGATACTCGTTTGGTCAATGTTCACGTTCAGCGATTGCGTTCAAAGATTGAGCATGACCCTGAACATCCAGAGATCGTGATGACAGTGCGTGGAGTTGGTTATAAGGCGGGCGGCCCAGCGTAAAGAGGGCTCATATCCCATGAAGAGCTTACGCAGAACTCTGTCGCAATCACTTGCTACAAAAGTCATTCTCTCCACTGTCGTACTTTCACTTGGAGTTATCTCGTTAGTGGGTTCAGCGCTTAATTCGAGACTCTCCGACGGACTTCGCTCGTCTGCCTTCAACTCCGCAATCTCCGAGTCTAAGTTCACTTTCTTCGACGCCGAATACAAGTTAGCGATTTCTAGATATTCCACCATCGAAGAGCGGAAGAAAATCCTGGCAGATATTGTCGTCAACGCCACTACTCAGGTTGTTAAAGAAGCGCGCCGAGAAATAATTTTTCTTAAAGTTCCATCTAAGTCAAAGGTAAAAGTCTCATATGAAATGACTTCGACACGGATTAAAGCGAGCTCTATACCTGCTGAATTGCGAACACAAGTCGCTTCGGCCAGCGAAATCAAGAATCGATACGCTTTAGTCGAAGAGCGACCAGGTCTTGCTCGTGAAGTTCTCATCGTCGGCAAACGAATCACCATTCCTTCGGGTGGACTCTACGAGATGTACATTGTCTTTTCACTTGATAATCAGACCTCAACTCTTGCTCTGATTCGCAACTCACTCCTTTTTACGGGCGTGGGTTTGATCTTCCTCATTGCACTTATTACTTGGCTAGTGGTGCGTCAGGTTGTAAAACCGGTCCGCGAAGCAGCAAGAATTGCAACCCAATTTACCCAGGGCGACTTCAGTCAGCGCATGAAGATTGAGTCACAAGATGAGATTGCAACTTTGGCCACGTCCTATAACGATATGGCACAATCGATTGAAAAACAGATTACTCGTCTTGAAAACTTGTCGCGGGTACAACAGCGTTTTGTTTCAGATGTTTCGCACGAGCTCCGCACGCCTCTTACTACTTTACGTATGGCATCTGAAGTCATCTTCAACCAGCGTGAATCTTTTGATCCATTGGTTGCTCGAAGCTCTGAACTCTTAGCTGCTCAGATTGATAGATTTGAAAAGTTGCTAGAAGAACTTCTCGAAGTCAGTCGCTTTGATGCAGAAGTTGCAGTTCTCGAACCAATTGGATTTGATGTTGTTGCGCTTGTTCATCGTTGCGTAAAGGATTTTGAAGTCGGAAATTCTGATAGCCATTCAGCTATTCGAGTTGAATCCGAGACCCCGGTCGTTCAGATTCAAGCCGATATTCGACGGGTAGAGCGAATCATGCGCAATCTACTGTCCAATGCCTTAGATCATGCAGATGGCAAGGAAATCGTGGTCACAATTGTTGCAACCGATACTGAAGTAGGTATCGGTGTGCGCGACTATGGTTCGGGACTCGACGAATCAGCACTCATCAGAGTCTTTGATCGATTCTGGCGCGCAGATCCATCTCGTGCACGTGTCCGAGGCGGAACTGGTCTTGGTCTCTCCATCGCCCTCGAAGATGCACGTCTTCATAATGGTGAACTCGATGCATGGGGCCGCCCAGGGTTAGGCGCTCATTTCGTTCTTACTTTGCCACGTGTTGCTGGTGCCTCGATTGAGGGCCGTCCAATCAAGGTCGCACCAAAAGATTTCCACCAGGAGAATTTCTCTTTCTAATCGGCGTACTTTAATCTCCACACTCTGCGGATGAAATATCTGCATGCGCTACAAGAACTCATCTTCCCAAGTCGGTGCCTTGGATGTTCAACGCTAGGACTTTCAATCTGCTCTCAATGTAGACAAGGTTGGCACCCACATATTTATCGAACATTCTCTCGAGATGCAGAACGCTTCCCAATTTATTCATCAATTGCATACTCACCGATTGCAAGCAAAGTACTGCTCGCAGCTAAAGAGAGAAACCGGATCCAAGCCGATCAATTGATTCTCGAAGCTCTTAAGAGATCGATTACTCACTGCTTAAAGGAAGTTGGAAGTGGATTGCTAATTCCGATTCCATCTCGTATATCAATTGCCCGATTACGGGGCCGACAATTTGTCGCAGATATGTCTTATCAATTGTCAGATTTAGTAGGTGCGCCAACTTTTGAAATTCTTACACATGCACGTAAAGTCAAAGATCAATCTACTCTCGATGCAAAGGCGCGAAGTAGAAACTTAGATGGCTCAATGAAAGCCCTGAGATATGTCAGTGGAAAGGCAATTTTGATTGACGACCTCGTCACATCTGGGGCAACTCTTCATGAAGCGGCGCGCGCCTTGCGTGAAAAGGGGATCGATGTGGCCGCAGCCGTAACTGCCTGCGTTGCAGAACCCCTAAGATAAGGGGGTTATTAGATGGAAGGTAGACCGATGGCTTCAATTCTCGATCGAATCATGCGCGCTGGCGAAGGCAAGATCCTTCGCGACCTCGGCAAGATCGTCGACAAGGTCAACTCATTCGAATCTTCAATCTCCCCACTCTCTGATGATCAACTTCGAGCCAAGACCGACGAATTCAAGAGTCGCCTCGCCAAAGGCGAAACTCTCGATGACCTTCTGCCAGAAGCTTTTGCTGTAGTTCGCGAAGCTGCAAAGCGCACACTTGGTCAGCGTCATTACGATGTTCAGCTTATGGGTGGTGCAGCGCTTCACCGTGGAAATATCGCTGAAATGCGCACCGGTGAAGGCAAGACACTTGTTGCAACTCTTCCTTCATATCTCAACGCGCTTGCTGGGCGCGGCGTACATGTTGTTACAGTCAACGACTATCTAGCTGAACGTGACTCCGAATGGATGGGCCGCATCCACCGATTCCTTGGACTCTCAGTTGGTGTAATCCTCAACAGCATGACTCCTGCAGAACGACGCACTGCATATCTTGCAGATATTACATACGGCACAAATAATGAATTTGGTTTTGATTACCTTCGTGACAATATGGCTTGGTCACTTGAAGAATGTGTTCAGCGCGATCACTTCTTTGCAGTCGTTGACGAAGTCGACTCTATTCTTATCGATGAAGCTCGTACTCCACTGATCATTAGCGGTCCAGCAGATAAAGCAACGAAGTGGTACGTCGAATTTGCAAATATTGCATCCAAGTTACAGCGCGATGTTCACTACGAAGTTGATGAAAAGAAGAAGACTGTCGGCATTCTCGAAGACGGTGTATCGAAGGTCGAAGAGCTTCTCAAGATTGATAACTTGTATGAGGCAGCAAATACAACCCTCATTGGATATCTCAATAACTCTGTTCGAGCCAAAGAACTCTTTAAGCGCGATAAAGATTATGTAGTCATGAACGGCGAACTTCTAATCGTCGACGAACACACTGGACGTATGTTGGCTGGTCGCCGTTATAGCGAAGGCCTACATCAAGCTCTCGAAGCTAAAGAACGTATTGAAATTAAGGATGAAAATCAAACTCTCGCAACAATTACTTTGCAGAACTATTTCCGTCTATACGAAACTATTTCGGGCATGACCGGTACTGCGATGACCGAAGCCTCAGAATTCCATCAAATTTATAAATTAGGTGTTGTGCCAATCCCTACTAATCGTGAAATGCAACGAATCGATCAACCAGATTTGGTCTACAAGTCAGAGGTTGGCAAGTTTGCAGCTGTTACTCGCGATATCGTCGAACGCCACCGTAAGGGTCAACCTGTTCTTGTCGGTACTGTCAGCGTTGAAAAATCTGAAGAACTATCTGCATTCCTTAAGAAGTCTGGTGTTCCCCATGAAGTTCTTAATGCAAAGCACCACGAACGTGAAGCTGCAATTGTTGCTCGCGCAGGAGTCAAAGGTGCAGTTACCGTTGCAACCAATATGGCCGGACGTGGTACCGACATCATGCTCGGTGGCAATCCAGAATTTATGGCTGATTTCGAATTACAGCGTCGCGGAATCTCACCGGTCGATAATGCAAAAGAGTATGAAGCGGCATGGCCAGAAGAAATTGCAAAGCAGAAAGCTGCAATTGCCAAAGAACATGAAGAAGTAATTACACTCGGTGGTCTCTATGTTCTCGGTACCGAGCGCCACGAATCGCGCCGTATTGATAATCAACTACGTGGACGTTCAGGTCGTCAAGGTGATCCAGGTGAATCACGTTTCTATCTCTCACTCCAGGATGACCTCATGCGCCGATTTAACTCAGGAATCGTAGAGCGGGTACTTGCAGCTGCAGGTCTTCCAGAAGACGAACCAATCGAATCGAAGATGGTTTCCAATGCAATTCGCTCTGCCCAGACTCAGGTAGAGGCGCAGAACTTTGAAATTCGTAAGAATGTTCTGAAGTATGACGATGTCATGAATCGCCAACGTGAAGTTATCTACGGAGAACGCCGTCTAGTCCTTGAAGGAAAAGATATTGGCGAACAAGTACAAGACTTCATGGCAGATACCATCTCTGCATATGTACAAGCAGCGGCATCGCAGGGTTATGGCGAAGATTGGGATCTTGCTGAACTCTGGAGAGCCCTCAAGCTCATCTATCCAATTTCATTCACGCCAGAGCAAATCATTGCTGAAGTTGGATCTGTATCCGCACTCGATATTGAATTCTTAGAATCTCGTATTCTCGATGATGCTGCAGCAGCCTATAAAAAGCGTGAAGAAGAACTTGGTACAGATGTACTGCGTGAACTAGAACGAAAAGTTCTCCTCTCTGTACTCGACCGCAAGTGGCGCGAACACCTTTACGAAATGGATTACTTGCAAGAAGGAATCGGCTTGCGCGCAATGGCTCAACGAGATCCTTTAGTTGAATATCAACGCGAAGGTTATGAACTCTTCTCTGCAATGATGGATGCCATCAAAGAAGAACTCGCCAGCTTGGTATTTAACGTTGAAGTTACTATCGAAGGCGATGGATCGCATATTAAGGCGCGAGGAGTGGATGAAAAGCCTACTCAGCCTACGCAGTTGCAGTACACAGCGGCAGATGAGAATGGCATAGCAACTTCTTCAGATGTTTCTCGCAATAGTCCATGTCCATGCGGATCTGGCAAGAAGTACAAGCGTTGCCACGGCGCTGCATAACTTCTCGCTAAATCATTTGCAAGGCAGTGCATAACCACTGACCATCGACACCTTCAAAGCGAATTACTACTGCACGTAAGCGGTGTCCGTAACGAATGAGGACTGTAGATTCGCATATTCCATCGAGTGGTTCACTTTGATGGATACTCTTAATTTTTCCAATCTCTCTCTGGCTTCCCGACTTGCGCACTAAATCTGAGTAAATCACCCGATGACACCAGCGAATTAACTGTGCTGGCTGTCTGCGACCAGCCCATACTTCAACAACACTCACGATAAATTTCATTGTCCATGCATGTAACTCTGGAAGCTCAGATGCCGAAGTGGGTATTGGCATTTCATCAATCTCGAGATCTTCACCAAAGGTTGATGGAACCAAGTAGAGCTTTGCGCTCTGCGTGATTGGCGGTTGGACCGGGGGAGCGAAAAGTTCAAGAATTGGATGGTTCCAGAGAGCTGGATCTTCGGTGCTCGAGGTTACGTGGAGAGTATTAATCTGAGAAGTAGTCATGCAGCCATCTTGGTAATTGAAGGCATGCCTTTAACCAACCAAAAGTATGGTTTCACCTCAGACTTTTGGCGGACTGTTGAAAATCAGATTGAGAGCCTCAGTAGGCACTTTTAGGTTGCGCGCATGGCCCAGAAAAAGAACTCTTCATCACGTGTAATTCTTGCCTCCACATTATGTGGTGCAACGCTATGTGCATCCTTTGCTATGTCACTGGCTGCAAATCAAAGAGAGAAATATTGGGTAGTAATTCACCCAGTCGCTGCCGGGACACAGATCGAAGCAGAAGATCTTGGTCTTCAATCCGTTGTGCTCGGTACTTCCGCGGGAAATTATCTTCCAGCAGCTTCAAATCCGATCGGGTCGATAACACGCAGACAGTTATCATCGGGGGAGTTGCTGGAAGGTGATTCCATAACAGAGAACTCTGCTGCACTCGTTAATCAGCAAGTCTCCATAAGTTTGCGTTCAGTCGATATTCCTGCCCAAGTCAATATCGGCGAAATCGTGAGCATCTATCAAGTTCATGATGCCAAGAATGGAGAAGCAGCGATTGCGCCACAACACATTCTGGGCGGAGTCTTTGTAACTGCGCTCGATCGCAAGGGAAGCAACTTTGGAGGTGAAGCCGCTCTGACAATCTCCATCAATCGTGAATTGATTCCCGAACTTCTTTCAGCAACGACAAGTGGAAGATTGGTAGTGGTACGCGCACATGGTTAATGAAGATCAAAATTCTGTCGCAACCGCGATTCGAGGGGCAGAATTTGAAGGATTTGTTGCGAGCACGCTCTTCAATGAAGGATGGAGCGTCGCAGTCAGAGCGCTAGATATCTCATCGCTGATTTCCTACTTGGAGGAAGAACCCCACGCCGTATCACTTGTTCTAATCTCATCAGATGTAGAAGGCCTTACACATGAAACATTGGCACAATTGCACAATACGGGCAGAAAGATTTTTCTCTTTGCTGCGACAGCTGGAGCAAGCGAGATCTATTCCGATACTTACCCACAACCGACAAATGCCCTCGACCTCCTTGGCTTAATCCGCGGTTCGCTCCGTTCGCCTTTATTACAGTCATCTCGTCAAGTGAAAGTGCGAGCAAAAACTATTGCCTTTGCATCCACTATGAGTTCTTCTGGGTGCACGACTATGGCGATGAATTACAGCGCGGAGTTAGCGCTTGGTGGAAAGAAAACTCTGTTAGTTGACGCCCATGCATACTCGACGGCAATTGCAATTCGCCTCAATCAGCGAGGACTGAACACTGCTCATGAAGCGCGGAACATTGCCACTGACTTGTGGGCGCTCGAAATAACTCAGGAAAATATTGCCCAAACTATGAGCCTGCTTGATCTTGCACGGCAAGATTTCGATTTCATTGTTCTAGATCTCGGTGTCATCCGAGACTTTCCTGGAATTCTGACTGGTCGTCGCTGGTGTAGCGAGACTTTTATCTGGATGTCTCATCATGCCGACGAACTGTGGATTGCAAGCAAATCAGATCCCTTAGCTCTTGATCGTCTTCGAATTTTTGCTCGTGAAATCTCCCGACATTCCATTAAACCCGTCATCTCCTTTATCCATCTGCAGTTAGGGGTCAGTAAGAAAAGCAAGAATAAGGATGACGCATTCTTGACGATTGTCACGCCTCTCAAACCAGTTCGAATTCTCCAGATGCCTTGGGATCCACGCAGCGTCTTGCAAGCAGAGAGCGAAGGTGCGATGCTCTATGAATCCAATGAAAAGGGGATGCTGCGTAGATTTATCGCTCACTCTGTAGGTGAATTGATCGCATAGAGTCTTATAGGCTTGCCTCATGCGTGGGTATGTGGGCATGACTGCTCAAGAAGTTTCTGAATTTCTCTCATCAAAAATCTTTGATATCTCTGACATTTATGCACCCACCTCACAATTTATTGCAGATAACCCAGATCTTGATGAAGAAGAAATTGAGTACACCCTTTCGATGGTGGCTGCTGAAGATGCAGTAGAGATGAAAAGTTCAACTTCGGGTAAAGCGTGCGTCTGCGCCTTCGAAATTCCACGGGAAGCAATATCTGAAAGCCACGATATGTCGGTTAGTTTGAATGCGCCCCTACGATGGGAAAACCTTGAGGCGCTCTTTGAAGTCTCTGAGGATGGAGAAGACCTCACTTGGTTTGCAACCCAAGAAATTGAAGCAAATATCGCGAACTGGTTGAAGTAATCTCTTATGGCATCGATTGAAGAGTACGTACAAGGGCGAAGCCCTTTATCGCCAACGCATATTCACCGATTGCGCGAATTGATTGCCGATTGGCAACTCCTTTCAGACCTCTCTTTTGCTGACCTCATACTGTGGGTTCCACTTCGTAAAGATTTTAAGAGTTGGCCAACAGGATATGTTGCAGTTGCACATATTCGTCCAACAACGGCGGCAACGCTCTTCCCTCTTGATGTGATTGGCGAAGAAATTTCATATGGTGAACGCCCGCACATTGATCAGGCTCTTGCTGGTGCTGAGATTGTGCGCAATACAGAACCAGAACAAATAGGCGATCACATGGTGAAAGAGGAAACCATTCCCGTCATGGTTGATGATCTTGTTATCGCTGTCATATCTCGTCACCGCGATGCTGATTTAATGCGTCAACCGTCAAGACTCGAACTTAACTATCGCGAAATTGCACACAATCTCTATCGCATGATTACTGAAGGAACATTTCCATACCCAGATGCGGGCTCACTATTCGATCCTGCACCACGAGTAGGTGACGGGCTCATCCGCCTCGATGTAAATGGTGTTGTTTCCTATGCGAGCCCCAACGCTAAATCCGCTTTCAGTCGACTTGGTTGGATGAGCGAAGTTGAGGGACAGCTTCTTGGCGATGTCGCCCAATCTCTTGCACGAGTTCGCCCTGATGCCCAAGAAGAGACCATAGCGATGGGACTCACTGGAAGAGCGTTGAAGCGAGTGGAAATTGAAAATGCTAGTGGAACAATTGATTTCACTGTACTGCCGTTAATCCAATCCGGTGACCGCATCGGCGCAATAGTGATGCTCAACAACGTAACTGAGCTTCGTCGTCGCGAACGCGAATTGGTGACAAAAGATGCGACTATTCGCGAAATTCATCACCGCGTCAAAAACAATTTGCAGACCGTTTCTGCGCTCTTGCGTCTTCAGGCTCGACGCATTGAAGATCCGGGCGCGAGCGCCGCTCTCAACGAAGCTGTTCGTCGTATTGCCTCGATTGCGCTCGTGCATGAAACGCTTTCGAGCAGCAAAGATTCTTCAGTAGCTTTCGATGAAGTTCTCGACAGCTTGGTCTCTCATGCTCTCGAATTAAGTCCTCGCATGAATGAATTGCGAATCGAACGTAGCGGAAAATTTGGAGCGCTCGAACCAAGAATTGCAACGCCACTCGCTCTCGTAATTACAGAACTTATTCACAATGCACTCGAACACGGTTTGGCTGAAGAAGGTTTAGCTCTTGGAATTCACGTTGAAAGCTTGGATTCTGCTCTCACAGTCACAATCTCCGATGATGGAGTTGGATTCCCAGAGGGCTTCGATATTGCAACATCGCCAAACCTCGGCTTACAGATTGTTCGAACTCTTACTGAGAATGAATTGCGAGGAAATTTGTCGTTGACAACTGATGAGAATGAGACTCGAGCAGTATTAACATTCCCTGCCAGTTAAAATTAATTCTGTGCGTTTTCAGCAAGACGTGCGCGGTTACGTGCCGCACGACGCTTAAGTGCACGACGCTCATCCTCAGATAGGCCACCCCATACGCCAGCGTCTTGGCCAGATTCAAGAGCCCATGCCAAGCAGGCATCTTTAACGATGCAGCGGTTACACACCTTCTTGGCTTCTTCGATCTGGGTGATCGCTGGACCCGTATTTCCGACAGGGAAGAAGAGTTCAGGATCTTCTTCGCGGCATGCGGATTGATGTCTCCAGTCCATGGCTCTGCCCCCTTTTCGAAACTTGGTGATTATGCGGCTTTCTAAAGCGCGCAAGAGAGTAATTCTCCCTGCAACTGCAACGTTAAACAAGAAGGTAAAGGAAAAGATTTGGTAAATCGAGGTGATATATCTCGCGTGCCCCCGACAGGAATCGAACCTGTGCACCTGCCTCCGGAGGGCAGTGCTCTATCCCCTGAGCTACGGGGGCGCAGGTAGAAGGGTAGGTTATCTGACTATGAGCAGAACAGAGAAAGCGTTCTTTGCAACAGGATGCTTCTGGGGCGCTGAACGCCGTTTCTGGAATATCGAAGGTGTCATTGCAACAAGCGTTGGTTACATGGGCGGAACTCGCCCCCATCCTTCCTACGAACAAGTGTGTACAGGTGTAACTGGACATGCCGAAACTGTCGAAGTTGATTTTGATCCTTCACTCGTTTCCTATCGCCGTCTACTTGAAGAATTTTGGGTAATGCATGACCCAACGTCACTGAATAAACAAGGTGGCGATATCGGCACTCAATATCGAAGCGCCATATTTACAACATCAGAGAGCCAGCAATTGCAAGCGGAGGCAACTCGAGATATCTATCAGGCAGCGCTTACCCGTCAAGGTATCGGCGCAATCGTCACAGAAATTACAAGTGCAGAAGGAATTAAGTATTACTTGGCTGAGGAATATCACCAGAAATATTTAGCCAAGAATCCCAATGGATATGACTGTCACTCTTCAACAGGAGTGACCTTTCCTGCAGCGGTTAATTAAGCGCTCGCCAGCAGTACCAGGCAACGACGCTTCGATATGGGCGAAACTTTTCACCCTTAATCTCCAAATCTTTAGGTTCAATTTCTTCGCGGAGTCCATAGATTTTCTCCCATCCGCGACGTACGCCTAAATCACCCGTTGGCCAGATATCGAGCCTTCCCAATTGAAACATCATAAACATATCTACAGTCCACGGTCCGATACCCCAGAGAGAAGTTAAATGATTGAAAATGATTTGATCATCGTCAATAGTATGAAGGGAGTTAATTCTGATTCTCTTTGAGGTAGCAGCATCAGCTAACCCTTGGATAGTTTTAAATTTTGCTCCTGATACGCCCGCTTGTCTCATCTCGCTTTCGGATATTTCAGCAATTCGTGAAGGAATAACCCTGCCTTTTGCCAATTCTTTTACTCGACCATAAATTGTCTCTGCAGCTTTTACAGCCAACTGCTGGGAAATCACTGACTCCACGAGAGCTTCAAAATGACTGACTGGCTTTGGATTTCTACCAATCGTGCAGAGAGGGTGTGCATCGATAATCTTGGCAAGTCGCTTATCGCGTGTGCTAAGTTCCTTGGCGATTTTCTTCATCTGCAATTCCGTGATTGCAGTTGATTGATTCATGGTGAAAGAGTATTGAGAGTGACATACTTAGTCCATGAGCGAACTCAAAGCGCTAGATCTCAAAGAACTTCAGACGCATCGCAGTGAAAAATGGCGAGCATTTCCTAAAGAAATTCTGCCTCTGCCCGTGGCTGAGATGGATTTTCCAGTCGCCGATCCAATTCGTCAAACTTTGCGCGAGATGATTGATCACTCAGATCTTGGCTATCTCGGTTCAATCCCTGAAATGGGAATCGCTTTTGCCGGATTCGCCAAGCGTCGTTGGAATTGGACCATTGATCCCAAACAAGTACGCATCGCAGCTGATGTGGGGGTAGGAGTTGTTGAGGTTCTCCGAGTGCTTACCAAGCCGGGAGATAAGATCCTCATCAATTCTCCTGTGTATCCAAATTTCTTTACTTGGTGTCAAGAAACTCATCTTGAACATCTAGATGTTCCACTTACCCAATCAGATGAAGAAGTTAATGGAAGCCACTGGGTTCTTGATTGGCCTGGAATTGAAAAAGCGTACGCATCAGGAATTAAGGCTCATTTAATTAGCAATCCACATAATCCCTTAGGGCGCGTCTTCACTCACGATGAGTTATCCAAACTTGCAGATCTTGCAAAGGAGCATGGCGTGTATTTACTCAGCGATGAAATCCATGCTCCGCTCACTTTCTCAGAACAGAAATTCACTCCATTTCTTGCAGTTTCTGAGACAGCCCGTGAAGTTGGAATCACCATTACGGCTGCTAGTAAAGGTTGGAATATTGCAGGTTTGAAATGTGCGATTATCGTGACTGAAAATGATCGGGTACACGAAGTACTCAATGCCATTGCACCTGCTACTCATTACCGAGCATCTCTCCTTGGTGCATTTGCAACTGTAACCGCATTTGAAAAGGGAGAGCCATGGCTCGATTCGCTCATGGTTCAGCTCGATCACAACCGGACATTGGTATCCCAACTCATAGCCGAGAAGACTCCAGGAGTTGGTTACCGAATCCCGCATTGCTCATATTTGGCTTGGCTAGACCTCACTACATTTAATCTTGGTGAAGATCCATCAGCGGTAATTCTTGATAAGGCTAAAGTTGCCTTTGTACCGGGTATTCGATTCGGTCAACAATCCACTCAATTTGTTCGATTGAATTTTGCGACAAGCCCAGAAATTCTTGGTGAAGCCTTCAATCGACTCTCCACAGTTCTTCGCTAGCGATTACTCTTGGCTCATGAGCAATAAGGAACTTCGCCCAGAAACACTTGCGATCTCATCTGGCCGCCCAGAACATTCAGCGGGAGAAGGGATCAATATTCCTATTTCGCTTAACTCTACCTTTGTAGCGAATGGGTCAATTAATTACGGACGAATGGGAAATCAAACATGGCAACCCTTAGAAGATGCCATTAGCTCACTCGAAGGTGCGGATTCAACACTTCTCTTTTCATCTGGAATGGCTGCAATTACAGCAATCTTCTCTCTCTTGCCTCATGGTGCAATTGTTGTTGCATCTCACGAGGGCTACAGCGGAACCATGGCGCTACTTAAGCGTTACCACTCCGAAGGTCGCTTGGAAGTTCGATTTGTTGATATTACGGCGACAGCAGATGTCATAGCTCAATGCGAAGGCGCTTCATATCTCTGGCTCGAGTCACCAACCAACCCAGGGCTCGGTTTAGCCGATTGTTCAGCGATTGTTCAGGCAGCAAAGAAGCTCGGTCTTGGAGTAGGTTTCGATAACACCTTTGCGACACCTCTCAATCAAAAACCGCTTAGCTTTGGTGCAGATCTTGTCATGCATTCAGTCACCAAATATTTATCAGGACATAGCGATGTCATCCTCGGATCGGTATCTACCAATAATCCTGAGTTGAAATCAAAGCTTCAAGATGCCCGAATTTCCTATGGCGCAATTCCAGGACCCTTTGAAACATGGCTAGGGTTACGAGGAATTCGTACATTCCCCCTTCGTTTTGCAAAAGCCCAATCAAACGCTCAAGAACTTGCGAATCGACTTGCCAAGCACCCTTCGGTAACAAATGTTCGCTACCCAGGCTTTGGTGCGATTGTCTCTTTTGAAATTTCTGGAGATGCATCTGCGGCAGAGCGGGTATGTGATGGTGCTCAACTGATTATTAACGCCACCAGCCTTGGGGGAGTCGAATCGACGTGGGAGCGACGCAGACGTTGGGAGCTTGAGAGTCATAGCGTTCCCGAAAACCTCATTCGCCTATCTGTGGGATGCGAAGATGTTGATGATCTCTGGAGCGATATAGACGACGCTCTTCACAAAGCTTAAAACGCGCGATTTCAACGAAAGAGGAGTATTTTTATCTCCATGAAAGCAATTCGTCGCATCATCGGAGCCATCACTGTTGGAGTCCTTGCATTCCGCGCAGTAGGTTCATTCTTGTCATGGGTCGAAAAACAGGATGACACTTCCACCGATGCATGGATCGACGAAGACGAATTCGAAGACGCTTAAATGTCTGACCAGTACATCGCAGGCAGCTGCAATATTGGCAAGAGTGAGATTCGACAGCGCCAAATAGTTGCCCTTATTGGCCTTGGACTGAGCATTAGCTCGCTCGTTGGATTTATATCAACGAGCGCCTCTCCAAATCTACGTCTGAGCATCTTTTTACCGCTGAGCGTTTTCTCGATTGGCTGGGTTCAATCGCGAAAGAAGTTCTGCCTTGCCTACGGATTTATGGGCACCTTTAATTTTGGGCCAATGGGGAAAATTTCACGAGTTGGTGACAAAACAGCACTCGCAGCAGACCGCCGTACTGCAATTGCCATTTTGTTGCAATCCTTAGGACTAGCGGCAGTTCTCACTCTCATCGTCTATTTATTGCCACTTAATTAATATCAATCTCCTCTTACATTTTTACTAAGTAAGTGACATTGTTGTCATTGTGAAAATTATTATTCATACCCGCCATGCCGAACTCGCAACTGATTTCTCAACTATCGCTGAAGAAAAACTCCATTCAATGGAGCGTTTTAGCGTGGTCATTGACCGCATAGAGGTCGAAGTTACACATGAAGCCAATCCTCGCCAAGGAAAGCACTCGCATAAGGTCGTGATCACATCTCATGGTTCAGGCCCGCTTCTTCGCGCAGAAGCCAATGGCTTTAATGATGTTGCAGCTTTTGATGAAGCGATTAAGAGTATTGAGTTACAGATCCGCAAGATTCATGAAAAAGATAAGAGCCATAATCGCGATACCTTGCGTAAGATGAAAGTTGATTTAAGCGAGTAATTAACGTTTCTGTTTTCCTCGCGATTCAGAAGCGCCCATAGATTGACCCTTGCCCGGCTTCATAGGTTCTGCTGGGGGCGTTGGGGCAGGGCCTAAAGCGAGAATCGCATTTTCGCGAGACACAATTGCAGCGGCAATTGCTGCGCGACGATTAGCATTAATAAGATTTTTTTGTTCAGGTGTAGATGCCGCTGCAATAGCTTGCCGTGCATCGAGCGTTGCTTTATCGACTGTGATTTTGAAGAGCATGTTGATTTCCCGCAACTTAATATCGCGAGCCCGAAGCGCTAGTGCAAATGTTTCCCGGTCTTTCTTAAATTGCTCTTGCGCAGACCTGTAGGAATCAATGGTTGGAGAAGGGGTAGGTGAGGGAGTTATCTCTGCAAATGCAGGAGCCACCGGTGAAGCGACGATGGCTGCTGCCATTGCCGCTACTACATAACTACGGTGTGATCCCATGTAGTAAGTGTATTTCTGGTGTGATGTGAATTTTCTGTGAAAGACCTCATGGCTCCGTGTGGGAAGTGTGATTTCGCTAGAAATGAGGAGTCACGCATGGCAGGGTATAGCCATGAGCCAACTGATTATGGTGATCGATGATGAAGCAGGGGTGCGCGATCTTTTGGGTGATGCGCTCAAGCTTGCAGGTTTTGAAACAATCACCGCAGCTGATGCCATGGTGGCTCAAACTCTTTTGCGCACCACAAAGCCCGATCTTCTCATCGTAGATATCAATATGCCGATGATGGATGGTTTTGAATTTATCGAACGCATCCGCAGCAATGGTGATAACACTCCAGCACTAATGCTCAGTGCACGAGGAGATCGTGCCGATATCACTCGAGGCCTGACTCTTGGGGCAGATGACTATGTAACAAAGCCATTTGGCCTTGAAGAACTTGTTCTTCGCATCAAGGCAATTCTTCGTAGATCTCAATTCTCTGCAGCAACCCCAATCAATCTCACATGCGGCCCAATTTCATTGGATAGCGATTCACACCAAGTGAAATTTAATGATGAGGTTGTCGATCTCTCTCCTACAGAGTTCAGACTCTTACACGTTCTCCTAGAAAGTAAGGGACGTGTTTTGAGCAAGACTTATCTTCTCGATGAGGTGTGGGGAATTACATTTGAATCCGAGAGCACCGTTGTCGATACTTACATCTCTTACTTGCGCAAGAAATTGCATCGAGATGGATTCGAGGGTATTCGCACCATTCGAGGAGTCGGGTTCCAGCTTCAAGCGGAGAAGAAGTGAAATTCTCTGCCTATACGCGCACCACATTAGTAACAATTTTCCTCCTTACCTTTCTTACAATGGGCGTTGGTGGTTTCTCTGTCTTGCATTCCCAGGGCGAAGAAGTAAAAAAGGTAGATAAATCTCTCGACTATGTTGCTCAGAGCACCTATGTAAATCCAATACAACCAGTAGGCGCAGCACTATTTGCAATAGAGCAGTCTCGCCTAGATATAACTTTGGTCTTTCTCACGCGCTCTGGCATGGAGACCCTCATCAATGAATCGACACTCAAATATTCAACCCCGCCAACTTTTTCCGCAATAGAAGATGCAATTCGAAAACCTGTCAGAATTCCAGGAAGCGCCCCTTACCGATTCCGTGCAGTCCAAGTCGAAGGAGGCGATTTTTTAATTATTGCTCGCTCGACAGATGATATCGATGCAAATTTTCGCTCAAATCTTCAATCGCTCGCAATTTTCACTTTCTTACTTGACTCACTGACTGCGCTAATTCTCTTCTTCTACTTTCGAAGAATTAGTAGCCGCAGCGAAAGAGCATCATTGGCGCGAATGCAGGAATTTCTTGGTGATGCATCTCATGAACTACGTACCCCTCTCACCGTAATCAAAGGTTACGTTGAGATGTTGAGTAAAGATCAGCTCAAAGAAACGGCCGATAAAGAACGAGCATTTAATCGAGTGGGAACAGAGATTCAGAGAATGGAATCCCTTGTGCAAGACCTATTACTGCTAGCTGAACTTGGTGAGAGTGGCACTCGTGATATCGAAACAATCGAACTGAGTGAGATTTTGACTGCACATGGAACCGACTTCATGACCCTTAATCCATCTCGTAATGTGACCCTCACAATCGCACCAGGGATCATGATTGATGCATCTCGTGATTACATCGCTCGTTTTATTCAGAATGCTCTCACCAATGTTATGAGACATACAGAGAAGGATGTTCCTGTCGTTATTTCGCTCACTTCTCGAGGAAAAGTTGCCGAGCTAATTATTCAAGATGGCGGGGAAGGGCTACCTGAGAGCGCATATCGCGAAGATATCCGCTCTCTCAATCGTTTTGATAAGTCGCGTTCGCGCGACAATGGTGGCTCTGGGCTCGGCATGAGCATTATGTCTGCTGTGATTCAAAAACTGGGTGGAAAGTTATCTCTCCGCAAAAGCGTGCTTGGAGGACTCGCTATCGTGGTCGAACTCCCATTAGCGAAAGACTAAACTTTGCATTGTGAGCGATTCAAATCTCGAAGAGATATTTAGCGAACTCGAGATCCTCTTTGCTCAAACAAATCAACTCGTTCGGGTAGTTCTCTCTGGGCGTCGACGAAATATGCAGACGAGTCACGAACGTATTGATCTCCGCCCAGTTGCCCTTAAGGATGGACTTGCGATCCAGATTAGTCATAGCGATGGTCGTCAGATGACATCGAAAAACCACTCTCCATCTGAAGCTGAATTTGGGAATCTACTTCGTTCAGGCTTTGCAAATATTCTCCTCGAGCATACCGAAGGGTCAATCTCCCTGCGAATTACCAAAAAGGGTGAACCACTTGTGCATCGCGAAGTAAAGAAAATTGAGCAAGTTCTGAGCCACGATCGAAGCAAGAGTCGACTACTCGATGCATCTGACCCATTTTTAATAGCAATCGGAATCTCTGATTCCCAAGGTCGTGTAAAGCCGAGCAAGATGGATAAATATAAGCAGGTCGAAGAGTTTCTTCGTCTGCTTGCTCCGACACTTGAATCAGCTATCTCGGCAGGTCACATAGATAATCCATCAGAGGATAAACCGCTCACCATTGTTGACCTTGGTTGCGGCCATGCTTATCTGACTTTCGCTGCTCACCAATATCTCGTTGGTAAAGGAATGTCAGTAAAAGTGATTGGGATAGATGTTCGTACCACTGCACGCGACCGTAACAATGAGATTGCACGTCAACTAGGTATTTCTTCGACTATCGAATTTCGTGCCGAGGAAATTTCAGATACAACGTTGACGAATGCAGATATCGCAATAGCTCTACATGCATGTGACACAGCTACAGATGATGCAATAGCGTGGGCAGTTAAATCAAATGCCAAATTGGCTCTGATCGCACCATGTTGTCACCACGATATACAGGCGCAGATACAAGAAGTGCCTGAACCTTGGTCGCTAGTGACTCGCAATGGAATTATGAAAGAGAGACTCGCTGATCTTTTAACTGATGCGCTACGGATGCAAATCATGAAGTTACGTGGATATCGAGTTGAGGCGATTGAATTTGTAGGCGGCGAACATACGCCTCGAAATCTCATGATCCGAGCGGTAAAAACTGGGGCAATAGCTGACCCTTCTGAAGAGCGCAGATACCAAGAGATGGTTTCTCTCTGGAAAGTTAAACCTGCTCTAGCCTCACTTATAAACCGATAGACTTCGCGCTATGTCTAAGGTTCTTGCGTCTCTTCCCGTTGGCGAAAAGGTCGGTATTGCTTTTTCTGGTGGTCTCGATACATCTGTAGCAGTTGCATGGATGCGCTCCAAGGGAGCAGTTCCTTGCACCTATACAGCAGACCTTGGCCAATATGACGAGCCAGATATCGATTCTGTTCCTGGCCGCGCAAAGGAATATGGCGCAGAGATATCACGCCTGGTTGATTGCAAAACTCCTCTCGTAGAAGAAGGACTTGCAGCTATCGCCTGCGGTGCCTTTCATATTCGCTCTGGTGGAAAACAATATTTCAACACAACACCACTGGGTCGTGCAGTAACAGGCACACTCCTCGTTCGTGCAATGTTGAGCGATAAAGTTGAAATCTGGGGAGATGGTTCAACCTACAAGGGCAATGACATCGAACGTTTCTATCGTTATGGGCTTCTTGCTAATCCAAATCTTCGAATCTACAAACCATGGCTCGATGCTGATTTCGTTCGCGAATTAGGTGGACGTAAAGAGATGTCTGAATGGTTGGTTGCGCACAAACTTCCTTATCGCGATAGCGTCGAGAAGGCTTACTCCACAGATGCCAATATTTTGGGTGCAACTCACGAAGCAAAGAACCTTGAAAATCTCGATGCATCTATTGAAATTGTTTCGCCAATTATGGGTGTTAAGTTCTGGGATTCCAGTGTCTCTATTCCATCGGAAGATGTGAAAATTCAATTTATTCAGGGACGCCCTGTTGCAATCAACGGTAAAGATTTCACTGATGTTGTTGCGCTGATGGATGAAGCGAACAAGATTGGTGGTCGCCATGGACTTGGAATGGCTGACCAAATTGAAAATAGAATTATCGAAGCTAAGTCACGAGGTATCTATGAAGCTCCAGGAATGGCGCTTCTCTTTATTGCATACGAGCGCCTGATCTCTGCAATTCACAATGAAGACACAATCGCGAACTATCACGCTGAGGGTCGCCGCCTTGGTCGCTTGCTTTACGAGGGTCGTTGGTTGGATCCACAATCACTCATGCTTCGCGAATCACTCACGCGATGGGTTGCTTCAGCTATTACAGGCGAAGTCACTCTTCGCTTGCGCCGCGGCGATGATTACTCAGTCATTAATACAACTGGCCCAGCTCTGAGCTACCACCCAGATAAGTTGTCTATGGAACGCACAGAAGATGCCGCTTTTGGTCCGACAGATCGAATCGGTCAATTGACCATGCGAAACCTAGATATTGCAGATACTCGCTCGAAGCTCGAGATGTACCGCGATCAAGGTCAACTTGGAGGCGGAGAATTTAATTTAATTAAGGAATTGGAAAATTAGAATGACACTTCGCAAAATTCTTGCAGCAATATTCGCAGTCGCCCTAGTAGCGATCACAGTCTTCGGAGGAATCAAAATGACAGAATCTGACACAACGGTAATGCCAGTAGTTTCTGCAGTTGCGGGGCAAGCTCCAACAATTTCAAAGCCTGAAGGAACCCCACCTGCTGAACTCACAACATCTGATGTGATTGTTGGTACAGGTGCAGAAGTTCTTCCGACATCTACTTTGACCGTTCACTACACACTGATGGCTTGGTCCACTGGAAAGATCATCGAATCTTCTTGGTCTGGCCAGCCAGCAACGTTCCCATTGGCACAAGTTGTTGAGGGATGGCAGAAGGGTCTACCTGGTGCAAAGGTTGGCGGACGTCGCCTACTTATCTTGCCTCCATCAATGGGTTACGGAGCTGCAGGTGCCGGACCAATCGGACCAAATGAAACTTTGATCTTCTCAGTCGACATCATTGGAGTTTCTTAAGGGTTACGCCTTAAACCACACTGTTGTTCCTGCAGAAATCTTTCCATTAACCACTGGTCGAGTTGAAAGCAATAGCTCGCCCTTTGGCATTTGGTAATACTCTGCACGGAAGTTGGTAATAACATTCCAACCACCTGGGCGTGAGTAATGAAGTACGGAGACATCGTGAGTGTCATGCCACTTAATTTTCTCGTCAACTTGTAGCTCTCTACGAAGGCTGAGCGCCTTGCGATAGATAGCTAAAGGAGATTCAGAGTCTGCCTCTTCTTTCTCGACAGAGAAATCAGCAAACCACTTTGGTTGTGGCAAATGTGCTCCACCTGATCCGAATCCAAATGAAGATCCTGATGACTTCCAAGGAAGAGGAACTCGACAACCATCGCGACCCTTATCTACCTTGAGGTTGCGCAAATACTGCGGATCTTGAATTTCGCTTTCAGGAATATCGGTGACTTCATGAAGACCAAGCTCTTCGCCTTGGTACATGTAAGTACTGCCTGGAAGGCCCAAGATATACATAGTTGCTGCGAGAGCATTATGAATTCCTGATTGGACATCGAGTGGATGTGAGGTTCCGTTCGATAACATCCATGCGCGGCGATTAACCGCAGGGTTGAGACCCATCTTTGTTGCATGGCGAATCTGATCGTGGTTAGAAAGTGTCCAAGTACATGAAGATTTGTTCTTCTGGGCAAGCTCGATAGCTTCTTGAGTAGCAATGCGATACGCATTTGCCTCAAATGGAGTATCGATAAATCTGAAGTCAAAGCACTGACCAAGAGTCTTTGTGCTCGCATAGAGTGGTAAGCGCTCTGGGTGCACAAAGGCCTCAGCAACTGCCACGCGTGGTGGATCGTACTGATTAAACAATTGGCGCCATTCTTTGTAGATCTCGAAGAGTTCGTTACGGTCGGCCAAAATTCCCTTGCCCTTATTGCCACGCTGAAGCAAACCTTCGAATTCTGGTTGACTGCGAAGTGGTTCTGATAAATCTTTCTTCAGCGCATGCGCAACATCGACGCGGAAACCATCGACACCACGATCGGCCCAGAACTTCAGAGTCTTTAAGAAGTCATCTTGAATTTCGCGGTTATCCCAATTGAAATCTGGTTGTTCTGGTGCAAACCAATGCATGTACCACTGATTATGTTTTCCACCCATAACAGATTCATGAGTCCAGGCAGATGGAGCAAAGTGTGAAACCCAATCTGTTGGAGGCAGTTCGCCATTCTTGCCCTTACCATCGCGGAAGATGTAACGGTTACGAGCTGCTGATCCTGGTTCAGATGCGATTGCTTCTTTAAACCATTCGTGCAAATT
>JBDKLT010000057.1:0-19484 GCA_039795495.1 Actinomycetota bacterium
TGGAGGACTCATCATGCTTGTCCTTTCAATTGCAGGGTTAATTCACATTCGTCGCACCCCAGATAGCGCGACGATATAACCCTCATCTCTCCAACTCTCCGTGAAGGTTGAGGGAATAGAAGCCCCGACTCTGAGAAATCAGGGCCGGGGCTTTCTCTTGCAAAAAGATTCTGCACTAATCTTTGCTTCATGATCTCTGGAGCCATTCCCACGCGCCTAACTGAGTACATTGTCGCTGCAATCATCATCATTATTGCGCCAGGACCAAGCGTTCTTTTTGTGATCGCTCGCGCCGTAGCGTGGGGTCGAAAGATCTCCGTTCTCACAGTTGCTGGAAACGTAATTGGTTCTTTTGTTCTCTCAACTTTAGTGGCACTTGGTGTTGGTCCCATTCTTCAAAAGTGGCACATTACTTATATCGCAGTGCAATGGGCGGGCGGTCTCTACCTCATCTATCTAGGTATCGATGCAATACGACATCGCGCTGTACATGCTGCAGATATGACAAATCAAGGTCCCGTTGCTCCCACTGCTCGTCAATCACTTCGCGATGGATTTTGGGTTGGTGTATTAAATCCCAAAGCGATCGTCTTCTTTGCAGCAGTGCTCCCCCAATTTGTAGATATCGATGGTGGCCACGTCACGATTCAATTGATATTTCTGGGCC
This sequence comes from Actinomycetota bacterium, assembly GCA_039795495.1. Taxonomy (GTDB): domain Bacteria; phylum Actinomycetota; class Actinomycetes; order Nanopelagicales; family Nanopelagicaceae; genus Planktophila. The sequence goes on from JBDKLT010000057.1 coordinate 668, forward strand.
TCGTTTTCTGCGTGCTGGCATTTATCTCTGATGGTACTTGGGGCTTACTCGCAGGTACTGCCAGAGCATGGCTTGCAACTGATAACAAACGCCTCGAACGCCTGCGTGCAACGGGCGGAACAATCATGATTCTCCTTGGTGTTGCAGTTCTTATCCAAGCAGTGATGACTTCATAGGGTTATATGTACCTATGAAAAAGCCAGATGTACCTGCACGCGAAACTATTGCACCTTCTGATCTCACATTTGGTTTAACTACCTGCAAGCGCTGTCTCTGGCTTAAATACTGGTTTAAATTCGAGCTCAAGAAAGAGTTTCCTCTTGTCAAACCACTTGCAGATGCTCAAGAAGAGTTCTTCAGGCGCGCCTCGATGCAAGAGATTCATCCGACTCTTAAGAATGGAATCGTTAAACAGTGGGGCCAATGGGTTAAGAGCGCTCCAATATCTGTAAATGGCTTTGAAACGCGTTGGAAAATTTTGGGTATCTATGACCTCTTAGGTCACTACGCCGATGGCTCTGTTGGGATCATTGATTGCAAAGTCTCTGATTCTGATCGCGACAATGGACAGTTCTATGCTCCTCAACTTGAAGCATATGCATATGCACTTGAGAATCCTGATCGAGGTAAGCCATTTCCAGTGGCAACGATGGGTCTGCTTATCTGGAAATTGGCTGGAGTGACAGAAACGGCTACAAGTGAATTCGCGAGCAACGCTCATGGCTTTGGAGTGAACCAGCACTATGTTCCAGTAGAACGTGACACTGCTCGATTCAACACGATTCTGGAAGATTTGATCACCACAATTGAAGGCGGAATGCCCGAATCTGGCACAGAGTGCAACGTCTGCAACTACCTCATTAAACGTGCAGAGCTGCAGATTGATTAATCGTTGTCGTCGTTATTTTCGACGTTGATTCCCGACTTCTTCGCCTTCACTGCATAGGTGTCAACATACTCCTGGCCAGAAAGTTGTTGGATTCGTTTCATAATTTGATCAGTTACTTCGCGAAGATATTGAAGGTTTGAAGAATCACCTTCGAAATACATAGGTTCGCCAAATGTAATTCCCACTCGCATAATCTTTGGAATTACGGTGCCAGTAGGTTGAATCTTGTCGGTATTGAACATAGCGATTGGAATTACTGGAGCGCCAGATTCAATAGCAAGGCGAGCAATACCGGTGCGTCCTTTATAGAGTCGACCATCTGGTGAACGTGTACCTTCAGGATATATACCAAGAGAATTACCGCCTGCAAGTACTTCAAGTCCTGTAATAAGTGCAGCTTCACTGCGACGACCACCAGAACGATCGACTGGAACTTGTCCTAGAGCGATAAAGGTAAGTTTCTTAAGTAATCCTTTAGGTCCAGGAGATGTGAAGTACTCACTCTTGGCAAGGAAGGTTACTTTGCGAGGAACCACCAGTGGCATAAAGATTGAATCGCTAAAAGAGAGATGGTTCGAAGCAAGAATCAATGGACCCGATGCTGGAACGTTGCGAAGACCTTTGACCTTTGGGCGAAAGAGCAACATTAAGAATGGAGTGAGAAATGCCCGAAGGGTCCCGTAGGGCAGATTGTTCATGGGCGATAATTTAGCGCGATTACAGAGCTTTGTGTGATTGTTGGCTATTTACACTCGTGCCAAATCGGCAACTCCCACGAGCCCAGCTTCATTACCTAATTCTGCAGCAATGATTTCAGGGTATGGGTGCTTTCCTGCAAAGGGCATATACCGTTCAAGAGCAGTTCGAATTGGCGCGAGCAAAATTTCGCCAGCATCAATAACTCCTCCACCAATAACTACACATTCCGGATCCAAAATAACGGAGAGCGTTGCAATTCCTGCACCAATCCATTGCCCCGTTGTATTAAATGCGGCAAGTGCAACTGCATCTCCATCTCGCGCAGCTTCAGTGATTGCTTTGCCAGTAAGTCCTTGGATTGTTCCATCGCCACGGGAAAGTAAGTTTCGTGCAATATCAGGGCTCGCGGCGATAGCTTCGCGAGCATGGCGTAGAAGCGCATTTCCTGAACCATATTGTTCCCAACATCCACGCGCACCACATCCGCAGAGGTGACCCTCAGGCAATACGCGGATATGACCAAATTCTGCAGCAACACCAAATGCGCCGCGATAGAGATCTCCATTTACAACTACACCACCACCGATACCTGTACCGATTGTCAGCATCACCATGTGGCGCTTTCCTCTACCTGCACCGAAGCGAGCTTCGCCCCATGCTGCAGAGTTAGCATCATTTTCAATGACAACAGGTCTGCCTATAAGAGATGTAAGTTGATAATCAAGATCAACTCCATTCCATCCTGCGATATTTGGAGTTGCAAGCATTGTCTTGCGATCTGAAGAGACGAATCCTGCCGCTGATACACCTACAGAATCAACGTCATATTCACTCATCAACTCTTTTGCAACGACGGCGATTGTTTCAGTGAGTGCCGTACCTCCTTCTCGAGGAGTATCCCGACGAGAAGTTTTTACAACAGCACCGAATTCGTCGACAACTCCGCCAAGAACTTTTGTTCCGCCGACATCAACGCCGATTGTGTAGCTCATTTATCCAACACGCTCAACGAGTTCCTTAAGTGCAGCGTCGATAGTCTGTTTCTGCGCCTTTGAAATCATCATCGAAGGTACGGGAAGGCTCACTGCAACAGTGAGTTCGTATGTCACTTGCGTTGAGTCGCTATCGAGGGATTTCAAAATATAAGTGCCATCCATCTGGGTAAGCAGATCGGCTTCATCCATGGAGAATGAAAGAGTTGCAGGAGCTCCACTCCAGTCGTAATCAAGGGTGACTCGATCTTTCATCATCCCTGCATCGATTGCGACCTTTGCCTTGGTAACGCGTGCTTGGCCATCTCGTTCGAGGATTTCTACCTTCTTAATGGATGAGAGCCATTCGGGATAGGCCTCAATCGCGAAGAGCGCTGCCTCCACTTCGGAGATAGGCGCATCGATGACGACGGTAGAACTGCTTTTCTCTGACATGGCTGAAGGCTATCAAGGAGTCGGTGAATCTTCCCTTTTGCCTATCTCCCCCGCTAGCGTTAGCTTCATGAATGAAGTCACCACTCCGCCCATCATCCCAGCTGCCACTGCAGGCAATCTCACAAATCTGATTGCAGAACGTGCTTGGTTCGAACCAGACCGAATCACAATGTCACGTCCACTAGGAGATGGTTGGCAGAAGTTAACTGCTCGCCAAGTTGAAGAAGAGATCCGCGCAACAGCAAAAGGGCTCGTTGCTGCAGGGATCAATATCGGAGATCGCGTTGCGATTATGGCTCGCACTCGATACGAATGGACCATTCTCGATTTTGCAATCTGGTATGCAGGCGGTTGCGTTGTACCAATCTATGAAACTTCTTCCGCAGAGCAAGTCGATTGGATTCTCAATGACTCAGGCTCAGTTGGCCTTATCGTTGAAACTCCAATTCTGCGGGAGCTCGTCAACCCAGTTCTTCCTCATCACACCAAACATGTCTGGGTAATGACTGAAGATGTTTTAGCAATCTTGAAGAACGCAGGACAGAACATTTCGGATGAAGAGATTGAACGTCGACGTAATGCACTCGTTCCTGCAAGTCTTGCAACTTTAATTTATACATCTGGCACAACCGGGCGCCCTAAGGGAGTGCAGCTCACTCACTCCAATTTCTTATCTGAATGCGGAAATGTTGTTGAAGGAGCTAGCGATCTCTTCCTTAAGCCTGGCGGATCTACTCTGCTCTTCCTGCCGGTTGCGCATGTATTTGGTCGCATGGTTGAAATCGGAGCGATTCATGCTGGCCTGCACCTCGCACATTGCAGCGATCCTGTAGGTCGACTTCAGGCAGATTTAGCATCATTTAAGCCATCTTTTGTTCTTGCCGTACCACGTATATTCGAGAAGATTTATAACGGTGCAGAAGCAAAAGCTGATGCTGCAGGGAAAGGATCGATTTTCCGCAAAGCTGCTGCGGTGGCAATTGCTTACAGCGAAGCGAAAGATAAGCGCGGATTTAATCCACTACTTACTCTCAAGCATGCGCTCTTCGACAAGTTGGTGTACTCAAAGATAAGAGCTGCAATGGGTGGATCTGTCGAAGCCGCGATTTCGGGTGGAGCACCTCTCGGAACTCGACTTGGCCACTTCTATCGTGGTGCCGGAATCACAATCCTTGAAGGTTATGGACTCACCGAAACAACTGCGGGTGCAACTCTCAACCTCACAAAGCATCTACGTGTTGGTTCCGTGGGTCGACCAATCGCAGGAACAACTATCAAAATTGCCGAAGATGGTGAAGTACTCATCAAGGGCGCAATTGTGATGCGCGGATACTGGCAGAACGATGCAGCAAACCAAGAAGCATTTGAAGGAGAATGGTTTAAATCAGGAGACCTTGGTCGTATTGATGAAGAGGGTTATCTCTACATCACAGGTCGCAAGAAGGAACTCATCGTTACTGCTGGTGGTAAGAACGTTGCTCCTGCGGTTCTCGAAGATCGTCTACGTGCACATCCACTTGTCAGCCAGTGCATGGTCGTTGGCGATAACCAACCATTTATCGCTTCCCTTATCACTATCGATCAAGATATGTTGAAGGGCTGGATTGCCGCCAATCAAAAGACTGGCGCAACAATCGATACCCTCATTAATGATCCTGATCTCATCTCAGTCATTCAAACTGCGGTAGATGAGGCAAATAAGGCAGTCTCCAAGGCGGAATCAATACGCAAATTTGTGATTCTTCCTGGCGATTTCACAATTGCAGGCGGAGAACTCACAGCAAAGTTATCCCTCAAGCGCCATGTCATCGCACAGAAGTACAGCGCTGAAATTGCTGCTCTCTTCACCAAGTAGGGATGTAAATCTCCATGGCTCTGCCATCTCCTGAACGAATTCGAATCGCTCAGGAACTTCACGATGGCATTGCTCAAGATCTCGTTGCTATCGGATACTCGCTTGATTTAGCGCTCTCTGAGGCTGCGCTCAATCCATCTGCCCGAGCTCGCATTCGTGCCACGCGTTTGACGGTTGATGAACTCATGCTGAAAGTACGCGCTGAAATCCTCAATTTACGAAGTATCGACAGAACTCCCCTGCATACACAGATTGAAAGTCTCGTATTCAATCTCTGCGGAGATGCGGAAATTGAACTTCTCCTTGAAGATGTTCATCTTTCAGAACTCATTCAGAGCGAATTGATTGTGATGCTAACGGAAATCCTACGAAACTGTTCTGTTCACTCTAGGGCTACCCGCATTGAGCTAAAGCTCTACTCCATTAACAATCGCACATGTATGGAAGTGATTGATAATGGGATTGGAGGCGCACACGTGAAAGAAGGACATTTCGGTATTCGAGGATTGATTGAAAGGGTCAACGCTCTTGGTGGAAGTATCACTATTGAGAGCATCGATGGAACACGAGTCGCGATACTCCTCTGAAACCAGCAGTAACTGCAATCATTATCGATGATCATGCAGTGGTAAGAAGCGGTGTGCGTACAGCGCTCCAAATGCGACCACACTTCCAAGTCTTTGAGGCAGCCTCTCGCTCTGAGGCCTTTGCCCAGATAGCGAAGGTAAATCCAGATTTAGTGATAGTAGATATCAACCTGCCCGATGGGAACGGGTTAGAGATTGTTGAATGGGTCAGATCCATTTCTGGAACTACCGCAATTGTTGTTCTCAGTTTCAATGAGAATGATGAGTTTGTACTCTCTGCCATGAATGCGGGTGCAAGTGCTTTTGTACAGAAGGCCGCACCCTTGCAAGAGTTGATGTCGAGCATTGATCATGCGCTTCACACACCACAGTCTTTTACTGCGCGAGGCATTGCTGGAGCTTTGAAGCGCACTCGAAATACATTTGGTCTGTCACAACGTGAATTACAAATCCTCTCCCAACTTCACAAGGGAGCCCCGCTCAAAGAATTTGCTCAATCTCTCTTTATTACAGAGTCCACACTCAAAACTCATCTCAGCGCAATTTATAGAAAGATGGATGTAAAGAATCGAGTTCAAGCAATTGAGAAAGCTAAGAAATCAGGGCTTGGCTAGTTTTCAATCCAGTAATGCGTTAAAGGCTTTTGACCAGATTTCCCAGCGCCATTCTTGAATAATCCACTCCCTGCCACGTTCTCCCATCTTCTTCGCCAGTTGAGGATTACGAAGGAGAGTAAGCGCTGCTTGCGCAACTTCAGCTGGCGAAGTTCCATCAACAGCAAATCCGGTTTCTCCCTCGAGGACTGCATCTGGAGCTCCCCCAGATTTGCCGCCGATTACTGCCAGCCCACATGCACTTGCTTCGAGATAGACAATTCCTAAACCTTCTACCTCAAGTCCTGCTAAACGTGATCGCGATGGCATTGCAAAGAAATCACCAACGCAGATGTAGCGAGGCAGATCGACATACTGGATTCTTCCTATGAATGTAATTGAATTCGTAACGCCTAATTCGGATGCTCGCTTTACAAGATATTCTCGATACGGACCTTCGCCAATCATCAGAATATGTGCAGATGGTTCTGTCTTTAAGATAGTTGGAAGAGCCTCAATCAAAATATCTTGCCCTTTTCGGTGCACCAATCGACCAACCGAGACTATAACTTTCTTATCTTCAAGCCCGAGCTCTTTGCGCACTTGCCCCGCAGTCGGATCTGGTGCAAAGTGATAGGTATCAATTCCAGGTGCAATTCGCACCATCGCCCGTTGTGCCTTCTTGCTGAGAGCTCGTGCAATCTGTGATGCCGTGTAATTTCCTAGGTAGGTTAGGTGATCTGTTCCTGACCCAATTCGATGAATTGCCATTGAGAACGGCCACACCTTTGCCCACCAGACTTCATGTCCATGTGTGAGTGCAACGATTCGAGTTGCACCCGCTCGACGTAGCCCTTGAGAGAGAAGTGCAAGTGGCGCTGCAGCACCAAAGAAGACTCGTTCGATCTGATTTTCACGCAAAACCTTTCGTACTGCTCGCCCAACGCGAAATGTTGGTAGAAGAATCTTCGATTTATCTCGAATTACCTTTACGCCAAAGTTTTCCATCCATGCTTTATCAAATGGTTCTGAATCAGGTTGCGACGAGGTATAGACAATGACCGAACCCTTTGGAAAGCGTTCGATAAGGCCGATGACAAAAGTTTCTATTCCTCCAGCTCGGGGGCCGAAATCATTGGTTATGCAGAGATATCGCGGAGAGTTCATTAGAACCGGCGGACTGCGACCAATGGTTTATGCCCAAGAGATGCATCAGCAACCTTTACACGAGAACCAGAACGAGGAGCATGGACCATGCGACCGCCACCCAAATAGATACCTACATGGGAAACGGGACGTCCAAAGAAGAGCAAATCACCAGGCTTTTTCTGGCCAAAGGCAATTGATTTACCCATGCGCGACTGGGCAGCCGAGGAGTGAGGAAGCGAGACGCCTGCTGCTTGAAATGCCCGCATCGTCAGTCCCGAGCAATCCCAGTAGACCATTCCATCGGCACCGAAAACATATCGGTCACCAATCTGCTTCAGTGCAAATTTAAGGGCGATACCAGCACGCCCTGATACTCCAGATGCGCTCTTTGCAGCTTCGAGTGATGAAGCTTGATCGGCATTTTCGCGTTCTTCAGCGAGCTTAGCTAGCCGTTCGCGATCTTCCTTCTTCAACTTCGCCAAGAGCGATTGAGCTTGTGCCAACTTTGCAGTTGCAAGGGCACTTCTCTCTGCAAGTTTCTTTTGGAGGATTTTTACTTGAGCTAAACGATCGCTCACGGTAAGCGATGTTGCGTTGAGTTGCTGTTCTGCTGATTGAAATTTGCGGAGTTGAGTTGATTTGCGACGTGTAATTGCCTCAAGTGATCCAGCAGAAGAGAGATAGAGAGATGGATCAGTTGAAAAGAGAAGTTCGAGACTTTGGCTTAACGAGCCTGACTTATATTGATTGACCGCTATCACTCCAAGCGATTTTGAAATTGCATCTACCGTTTTACCCTGCACAGCTGCCTGCGCTTGAATGCCAGCAAGGCTGCGGGTGAGTGAGGCGAGCTTAACTTTTGCTTCTTGCGCACCTTCTGCTGCAGTCGTTGCCTCATCTTCTAAACGATTTACCTGCGCCTGCACTTGGGCGAGAGTTTGAGCGGCATACGAATGCGGCGCAACCATGGCAGCTAGGAGAACGACTGCAGATGCAGTAATCGACCATGCGCCCAAACTCTTTCTCATGTTTTAAGGCTAACGCTCATTTATATCGAATTTCAATTTAGAACGCGTGATTTGGCTGATAAATAGGTGAGAAGTTTAATATTCTTACGCGTATGACAGTCACAGTCTCATTGGTAGCAGGCGCAGATGGTTCTACCTCCAAAAATGGAAATTCTTCGGGGGTTTCAAGCGCAGCCGATCGAACCGCTTTTCTCGCTCATCGTCGCAAGGCAGATTGCATCCTGATTGGAGGAAATACTGCGCGTACAGAGCCTTATCACCACACACCCGTTCCAGTAGTAGTTCTCTCTCGAAGTCTGATCAATCCCCTGGCCGATAATCGTTTGGCGCACTGCTGGAATCTTTCACCAGTGAAAGCGATTGAGAAAGCGCAGAAAACTTTTGGTCCAGAGATTCACGTTGAAGCAGGAATTGCACTTATTCAAGAGCTTCTCGCCGCCAAACTCGTTGATCGCCTTGAACTGAGTATCACTGAAATTACTGGTGGCGATGATGTCGTAGATATCACTTCACTGCTCTCCTATTTTTCAACAGTCACTGAGAAAACAGAATCTGGAACTCGATTTATATCTGCGCAACGTTGAAATTCTTCTGGGTTAGAAAGCTGATATGAGAGCCACTCCTATTACTGCAAGTGCCACACCAAGATATTGCAGGCGGTGCAATCGTTCGTGGAGAAATTTGTAGGCAAGTAAGGCTGTTGCTATCGGATAGAGGGAACCTAAGACCATTGCAAGCGACACGAGACCTTTTGTCGTAGCGACTCCGAGCAATAAATTTGCGGCAAAATCAGCAACTCCAATGAAAATCAAAATTGGGATTTCGCTCTTACCAAGGCCACCGATATGTCTAAATCGAAGAAAGATTCCAAGCCCAATCAAAAAAGTTGTAGTTCGCATCATCGTCATGGTCATCAAAGCGCTGCTTTCAGAACCTATCGCCATGAAAACAAGTGCTAGTCCAAAGAAGATTGCAGCAGAGAGAGCTAGCAACACTGGCTTGAGTGGAAACCCTTGAGACATTTCTGGACCACTTGCAAAGAATCCGCCCACGAGTGCAGCAGCGACTCCGATGCTCACGATTGTCGAAAGATCGTCTCCCTTAATTCCAATTGCGTACCCGAGTGGAATAAGAGCGCCAAGCGAACTGATTGGAGAAACAACGCCCATACGACCGGTTGAAAGCGCTGCATAGAGACTCATAAGGCCTGCATACCCCGATAATCCTGCAAGTGCGCCAGCGAAGAAATATCCACCACTTCCAAATGCATCAGCGTGCCAAGCGCCAGAAATTATTACGAGTGTGACCCCCGTAATAAATCCAATCGCCTGACTGGTCGCAAGAACTGCGACGGCTGGAAAACGTTTACTCAATTTGCCTGCGTGGTAATCAGCACTTCCCCAAAGGGCACTTGAAAGGAGCGCGAGAAGGCTTGCCATATTGCTGACTCTACACGCTTGCGTTGCGCCTCCCATTGAATCGCAACTTCTAACTTTAGAATTCACTAGTGAAATCGACATTCTCTTTTAATGAAATGATCGATCTTCTTCGTACCTTTACCCCTCGAGATGAAATTATCTTGGAAGAAGTTCCAGCCCCACAAAAATTGGCTGCATACTCTTTTGCATTCACGGCCGACATTTCAAATGGTCAACTCGGAGATGCAGAAGATGAAGTCGCTTCAGGTCGATTTGTCATTCTCCACGAACCTGGCGGGCAAGATACCTGGGAAGGTGATTTTCGCTGTGTCAGCTTTATGCGAGCAGATGTAGAGAGCGAAATGCAAGAAGACCCGCTTCTTCCTGAAGTTGGTTGGAACTGGCTTCTTGATTCTCTCAATGCGACGGGTGCTACTTACAACGCACCGAGTGGAACTGTCACTCGAGTATCCAGTGCATCTTTTGGCAAACTTTCACCAAGAAATGATGAATCTGAAATTGAAATTCGTGCATCGTGGTCACCGGTAATCACCGAGCCTGAAGATATATTCGCCCACGTTCAAGCATGGTGCAATCTCATTACTGAAGTCGCGGGATTGCCACCAATTCCTGAGGGAGTTGCATCGATTAGTTCAGCTCGTCGACGTGGCTGAAGAAGAGAAGCCGGCGCCTACGCCACTTCTGCATCCTGCAGCAGGGATTCCACCTGTTATTGATACGGAAGAAGCTTTTGAAAGAGCGCTTAAAGAACTCGAAGCAGGTACAGGCCCATTTGCCTTCGATGCAGAACGTGCATCTGGCTATAAATACAGCGCCCGTGCATACCTCATTCAAATCAAACGTGCTGGCGGCGGACTGCATCTCATTGATCCAATTCCGTTCGGACCACTCCATCACTGTTTTCTCAAACTCAATGCAATGATTCAAGACGTTGAGGTAATCCTGCATGCAAGCACCCAAGATTTACCCTGCCTTCGAGAAGTAGGTATTTCCCCCAATCTTCTCTTCGATACTGAGTTAGCGGGGCGAATAGCTGGTTTGGCGAGAGTCGGCTTAGGTCCACTCCTAGAAAATATTATGGGCGTATCTCTTGCTAAAGAACATTCTGCAGTCGACTGGTCGCAACGACCTCTTCCCGAAGAATGGTTGAACTATGCAGCTCTCGATGTTGAATTACTGATCGAGCTGAGAGATGCGATGTATCAATTGCTCGTTGACGCAAAGAAGTTGCCGTGGGCGCTAGAAGATTTTGCGGCAATTATTTCTGCACCGCCTCCACTTCCACGTGTAGATCCATGGCGCAGAACATCAGGTATGCATAAGGTAAAGAAGCGCAATGCGATGGCCGTGGTGCGCGAACTTTGGAACGCTCGTAATGAACTTGCAAAGAGTGAAGATATTGCACCCGGTAGATTATTATCCGATTCTGCAATTACTGAGTTAGCTCTTGCATCCGATAAATCTCCCATCACAAATAGAAAACATCTCGAAAAGATTTTGCGTCCACTCGGCATGCGAGCGCGCTGGTTAGAGAATGCGCCTATCTGGATTCAATCCATCACATCAGCTCTCGAACTTCCTGAAGATCAGTGGCCAGAGGCACGTTCCAAGAGCGACACCTTGCCACCGGTAAAGATTTGGCGAGAGAAGTTCCCTGAAAAATATGCGCCGCTTACTCATGCAAAATTTAATCTGCAGGTACGAGCCGAAGAGTTATCAATCCCCCTTGAAAATCTCGTGAGTCCAGAATTGGTACGTCGTATCTGTTGGCAGCCTCCAGAAAATTCAGTGCACGATGCCCTTGTCTCACTGGGTGCTCGCAGATGGCAGGCAGAGATCGTTGCTCCGATACTGGAGAAAGCGCTGCTCGAGAGTGAAGCGTTGGAACTGCCCGAACCCCAAGGTGAAGAGGCTCAGTCAGAGTGACGAATTACGCAACATAAGAGTTGCGTAATTCAAGAGAGTCAATTACGCTCTCACCATGTTCAGCACCTTCATCATCGCCCTCCGCGAAGGCCTTGAAGCTTCGCTCATTGTGGGAATTCTCGTCGCCTACCTCGTGAAGGCTGACCGTAGACACCACCTGCGAGCGCTCTGGATCGGCGTAAGCCTGGCGCTCACAGCGAGCTTGGCTCTTGGCGCATTCCTCTCCTACACCTCAGCAGAGCTCACACCCGCAGGAGAGCAACTCTTTGCAGGTACTACCTCCTTTGTAGCAGTCGGCCTGGTGACATGGATGGTCTTCTGGATGAAGCGCACTGCTCGCGGACTTCGCGCCGAGCTCCACGGCAAGGCAGAGGCAGCAGTAGCTGCAGGCGCTCTCTCCATGGCAACTCTCGCCTTCTTCGCCGTAGCGCGTGAGGGGCTTGAGACATCGCTCTTCCTCTATACAAATTTCAGAACGGTAGGGGCCTTCTCTACTGCAACGCTCGGATTAATCCTGGGCCTTACCGCTTCCGTTGCACTGGGTTATGGAATCTACAACCGCTCCCTCAAGATCGACCTTGGAAAGTTCTTCACATACTCAGGTGTCGCTCTCATCGTCGTAGCCGGTGGAGTTCTCTCATACGGAATTCACGAGTTCCAAGAGTTTGGTTTCTTGCCTGGCCCTGACGCTTTCGCGTGGGATGTCACTACATGGATGCCGAAGGAGTCATTTATCGCATCTCTCCTTGGTGGCACTATCGGATTCGATACCACGACTTCATGGCTCCAGCTCTTTGCGTGGGTTGCATATCTTGGCCTCACGATTACCGCCTATCTCTCAAAACCCGCTTCGGTAAAAACACCTCAGAACGCATAGCCTTTTTCCCTACTCACGAGTAACCTTCTAGGCATACTCATTCAGCGAAGGAATAGCTATGTCTTCTCAGATCCGCTCAGTCGTACTTGTCGATGCCGTCCGTACACCTTTTGGAAAGGCTGGCAGCCTCTACGCGGGAACTCGCGCTGATGACCTCATGGTCCGTGCACTACGCGGATTACTCGAACGAAATCCAGATCTTGACCCTTCAACGATTGATGATGTCGCAATTGCTGCTGCAACTCAGACAGGTGATCAAGGAATGAATATCGGTCGAAGCGCTGCTCTCCTTGCAGGACTTCCGAAGACTGTTCCTGGTTACTCCATTGATCGTTGGTGTGCAGGTGCGATGACAGCGACAACAACTATTGCAGGTGCAATTGCAATGGGTGCAATCGATATTGCAATTGCTGGTGGCGTTGAACATATGGGCAACCATCCAATGGGCGAACTCATGGATCCTAATCCACGTTACCTCGCAGAAAAATTGGTGGAACAAGATGCGCTCGCGATGGGTGCTACAGCAGAGCGACTTCATGATCGCTTCCCACACCTCACAAAGGAACGTGCAGATCGTTACGCCTTCAACTCTCAAATGAAAACCGCTAAGGCATATCAAGAAGGAAAAATTCAACGCGACTTAATTCCAACTGCTGCACGTAATCCAGAACTCGGCTGGGGTATTGCAACAGTCGATGAAGCTCCTCGACCTACTACAACGATGGAAGGTTTGGCCGGCCTCAAGACTCCATTCCGTCCTGCTGGTCGAGTCACTGCAGGTAATTCATCTGGACTCAATGATGGAGCAACTGCTGCACTGTTAGCTGATGAATCAAAGGCTCGAGAGATTGGTCTTCCAGTAAAAGCTCGCCTTGTCACCTTTGCATTTGCTGGAGTCGAACCAGAAGTAATGGGTTACGGACCCGTTCCATCCACCATCAAAGCTTTGGAGAAGGCCGGTCTTTCTATTGGTGATATCGGCGCCTTCGAAGTCAATGAAGCCTTTGCAGTGCAAGTTCTTGCTTTCCTCGATCACTTTGGAATTGCAGATGATGACCCTCGTGTAAATCCATATGGAGGTGCAATTGCAGTTGGCCATCCACTTGCATCGTCAGGAATTCGCTTGATGCTCAACCTTGCTCGAACTTTTGAAGAGAAGCCAGATATTCGTTACGGAATAACCACGATGTGTATCGGACTTGGCATGGGTGGAACTGTAATTTGGGAGAACCCTCACTACACAGGAGGAAAGAAATAATGGCAACAGCAATCACACTTCCAGAAGGCGCACCTGAAGAAGTCGTCACCAATGCTCTTGTTCGTGATGTTGATCTGACCCCCTTTGGATTTAGTGGCACTCTCGCGCTCATCACTTTAGATAACGGACTTGATCACACTCGGCCAAATACCTTTGGTCCCCAATCACTCGTTGCACTCGATGCTGCAATAACTGATGCGGCATCGCGTAAGCCTGCAGCGATTGCGATTACTGGCAAGCCTTTCATCTTTGCAGCAGGAGCAGATCTATCGGCACTAGCCTTTCTTAACCAACGCGAGCAAGCACTTGCCATCGGAAAATTGGGACACGATGTATTTCGTCGACTCGATGAAATCGGAATCCCCACCTTTGCCTTTATCAACGGATTAGCGCTCGGCGGTGGACTCGAAGTTGGACTCCACTGCAACTATCGCACTCTTGCTGCAACTGCATTTACCGCTCTGCCTGAAGTCTTCTTAGGGCTCGTTCCAGGTTGGGGTGGTGCAACGATTGTTCCAAAGCTCGTGGGACCAGAACGCGCAGTTCAAATCATCATTGAAAATGCACTAAATAACAACACAATGATGAAATCTAGAGATGCACTCTCCCTTGGCATTGTCGATGCTGTCTACGCTCCTGCAGATTTCCTAGAAAAATCAGTTGCATTTGCCGCATCAATTCTCAGTGGTACTACAAAGATCGAACGTAAGGATTATTCACAGGATCCTGCGTGGGATGCAGCCCTTGCTGCAGGTCGCGCTGCAGCACTCAAAAAATATGGTGGGGCTGAAATTGCTTCACCTCTCAAAGCGCTCGAACTCATTGCGGCTGCGCGCACCAATACTCGAAGCCAAGGTTTTGATGCAGAAGATGCCACTCTTGCAGATCTCACAATGTCTGACCCCCTCCGCGCCTCGCTCTATGCATTTAACTTGATTCAGAAGAAGCGTAAGAAAGTCGAAGGTGCTCCAAAACCTGCATTAGGTCGCAAAGTAGCTCGAGTTGGTGTGGTGGGTGCTGGATTGATGGCATCACAACTTGCCCTGCTCTTACTTCGCAATCTCAAATGTCCTGTCGTGATGACAGATATCGATCAAGGTCGCGCTGATAAGGGCGTCGCATGGGTCAAGAATGAGCTGGCAACTCTCGTTGAGAAGAAGCGCATGAGTGCTGAATCTGCAGCTCGTCTATCACTCTTGATTAGTGGCTCAGCTGATCAGCACATCTTTGCAGGATGCGACTTTGTCATTGAAGCAATCTTCGAAGAGCTTTCTCTCAAGCAAGAACTCTTTAAGAAACTCGAAAAGATTGTTGGACCTGAATGTGTTCTTGCAACAAATACTTCATCCCTCTCTGTCGAACGCATGAGCGAAGGGCTAGAACATCCTGAGCGAGTAGTTGGATTCCACTTCTTCAACCCTGTTGCGGTGATGCCACTGCTCGAAGTTGCACGTACTTCAAAGACCGATGATGCAACCACAGCAACTGCTGTCAACATCGGCAAAGAACTCAAGAAGACCATGATCATCTGTAAGGATGCTCCTGGCTTTGTCGTCAACCGATTACTCACACGTTTCATGGGTGAAATCACTGATGCTGTTGATGAAGGTACAGATCCTGCAATCGCAGATAATGCGATGCGCAGTATTGGTTTTCCTATGTCTCCTTTCGAGCTTTTAGGTCTCGTTGGTCCAGGAGTTGCTCTACACGTTGCTGAAACTCTCCACGAAAATCTTGGAGAGCGTTATCGCATATCCCCAACAATGCAGGCGATGGTGAAGGAAGGCGTGAAGACTTTCTACATTAAGAACGCAGATGGATCTATCGGTGCAAATCCGGCGGCTTTGGCTCTTGTCCATAAGGGCTCTACCCCTTCTACTGCCGAACAAGTTCGTCTACGTGCACTTAAAGCGCTTGCTGAAGAGGCGCGAATGATGCTCGATGAAGGAATTGTATCGACACCTGCAGAGATTGATCTCTGTATGTTGATGGGCGCCGGATGGCCAATGCACCTCGGAGGAATTTTGCCGTACTTAGATCGCGAAGGAATTAGCGAGGCTGTGTGCGGTCAGCGTTTTCATGCGCCGGGAATTGCATCTCTTCCACAGTAGAACTCCACTCGACGATGTCGCGTGAAATCTTCTGAGCAGTAATTCCTAAATCTTCGAGAACTTCTGCGCGCTTGGAATGTTCGATAAATTGAAGTGGCACGCCGATGCTATGAATTGCAACGGCTAGACCTGCTTCGCGGAAAAGTTCAGAGATTGAACTTGCGATTCCTGCATGACGAATGCCATCCTCGAGAACGACAACGCTCTTATATCGCTGCGCCATGGTGACTAGTGATGAAGGTAGAGGCTTCACCCAGCGAGGATCGATGACAGTGACTCCAACTCCCTCGCGATATGCCTGTGAAGCGGCTTCTACCGCAATCGCGGCCATTGCTCCGATGCTGATGAGAAGAACATCTGCACTTTCACCTCTGTAGAGAACGTCGATTCCATCACGTCGTTCGAAAGCTGGAATGTCACTTTGCACTGCGCCCTTTGGGAAACGAATAAGCGACGGTGCATCTGAAATGTCGAGTGACTCCAGAAGAGTTTCACGGAGTCGAGAAGCATCGCGAGGGGCCGCAACATGCAAAGTTGGAACAATTCCTGTGAGGGCTAAATCCCAGACACCATTATGAGATGGTCCATCATCGCCAGTAATTCCTGCGCGGTCTAAAACAAAAGTCACTCCAGCTTTATGGAGAGCAACATCCATCAAGACTTGATCGAATGCACGGTTGAGGAAAGTTGAATAGATTGCAACCACAGGATGCATTCCAGCAAAAGCTAGACCTGCAGCGCTTGTCACTGCATGTTGTTCGGCAATACCTACATCGATAGTGCGCTCAGGAAATGATGCCTTAAATGGCTCAAGGCCAGTTGGCCCAAGCATCGCAGCGGTTATAGCAACGATATCTGTGCGCTGATGACCTAGTTCGACCAGTTCATCAGAAAATACAGATGTCCAGCTTGTAGCAGATTTACTCAACGGTGTTCCAGTTTCAGGATCAAGAATCCCAACTGCATGGAATTTCTCCGCTTCATCGGCAACTGCAGGTTTATGACCTCGTCCCTTTTCGGTGATGCAGTGGAGAAGAATTGGCTCGCCGAATTCCTTAGCTTGAGTAAATGCACGCTCCATCGCTGTGATGTCATGGCCATCGATGGGGCCAATGTACTTAAGCCCTAAATCTTCAAACATTCCTTGGGGCGCGACTATATCTTTGATGCCCTTCTTCATTCCATGAAGAGTCTCGTATATTGGATTGCCTACAACTGGAGTCTTTGAGAGAACTTCTTTGCCCCAATCGAGGAATTTTTCATATCCTTGAGTCGCACGTAACGTTGTCAGATAGGTCGCAACTCCACCGATAGTTGGAGAATACGAGCGCTCGTTATCGTTGACCACAATAATCAAATTGCGATCATGCGCTGAGGCGATGTTATTAAGCGCTTCCCAAGACATTCCACCTGTAAGCGCGCCATCTCCGACTACGACTACGACATAGCGATCGCTTTGACCAGTAAGAGAGAATCCACGTGAGATTCCATCTCCCCATGAAAGTGCAGTAGAGGCATGTGAATTTTCAATGACATCGTGAGGACTTTCGCTGCGATCTGGATATCCAGCGATTCCACCACGTTGACGCAACTTGTCGAATTGATCAGCGCGTCCTGTAAGAATCTTATGAACATACGACTGATGTCCGGTATCGAAGAGAATTACATCGTGCGGTGAATTGAAGGTGCGATGGAGGGCCACGGTGAGTTCAACGACACCTAAATTAGGCCCAAGATGTCCACCTGTACGAGACACCTTGGTAATCAGGAATTGGCGGATCTCTTCGGAGAGAACAGTCAGTTGCTCAGGAGTGAGCTCTTTAAGATCTCTGGGATCTTTGATGTTCTCAAGCATGGTGCAAGTCTAGATTAGCCGCGAAGCTGACGCAGTACGTACTGCATGATTCCGCCGTGGCGATAGTAATCAGCCTCGCCTGGAGTATCGATGCGTACCTTTGCAGTGAAGGTCTTATCCCCCGCAGTTACAGTGACCTCTTTAGGGATTCGACCTTCATTGAGTGCAGCAACTCCGGTTATTGCAAAGGTTTCATCGCCCTTGAGTCCGAGTGATTGTGCATTTGCTCCATCGATAAATTGCAAAGGTAGGACGCCCATTCCGATCAAATTGGAACGGTGGATACGTTCGAAACTTTCGGCAATCACTGCACGTACTCCGAGAAGGGCTGTTCCTTTTGCTGCCCAGTCGCGTGAAGACCCTGATCCATACTCTTTGCCCGCGAGGATGATGAGTCCAACACCCGCTGCTTGATAAGCAACAGATGCATCATAGATTGTTGTCTGCTCGCCATTGTTCAGGAAGTTGCGAGTAAAACTTCCCTCGACTCCATCAAGCAGTAGATTCTTGAGGCGAATGTTTGCAAAAGTTCCGCGAATCATAACTTCATGGTTTCCGCGACGAGAACCATAGGAGTTGAAATCTTTGCGCTCGACGCCATGTGCTTCGAGATATTTACCAGCTGGAGAATCTGCCTTGATATTTCCAGCTGGAGAAATGTGATCTGTTGTAACAGAGTCCCCAAGAATTGCTAATACCCGAGCACCTGAAATATCGGTAACTGGCTTAGGTTCAGCAGGCATTCCTTCAAAGTATGGAGGTTTGCGTACATATGTCGATTGAGGATCCCACTCAAATGTATTTCCTGTTGGAGTGTCGAGAGATTTCCACCGGTGATCGCCATCAAAGACTGTTGCGTAATCCTTTTTAAACATCTCTGAAGAGATCGACGAGTCGATTACTTCTTGAATTTCTTGTGCAGATGGCCAGATATCTTTAAGCAGAACTGGATTGCCATCTTTATCGTTGCCGAGAGAATCTTTCTCGAAATCATGGTTCATAGAACCAGCAAGAGCATAGGCAACCACGAGAGGAGGAGATGCAAGGTAATTCATCTTCACATCTGGACTGATACGGCCTTCGAAGTTACGGTTTCCAGAGAGAACTGCTGTGACTGCTAAATC
>JBDKLT010000058.1:0-2820 GCA_039795495.1 Actinomycetota bacterium
ATTGGTTTGGTTATCCTTATCGTTCAGATTGCACGTGGTAAGAAGCCACATCTTTCAGGAATGGGTAACTAAAAAATATGTCTAACCTCAACGTCGTCTCGCTCCAACCAACTAAGGATCAGTTTTCATTCTTTTTTGGAAGGAGCGAGCCGATGTTGCGGGTTAAACCCGGCACGGTTGTTCAGATGTACACCGAAGATTGTTTTGGTGGCGCAGTAACTGGCGCAAACACACTTCCTTCGCAAGTCTGCGTCTTTCCTTTTCTTAACCCAGTAACTGGACCTATCTATGTTGAAGGTGCAGAACCTGGTGATACATTGGCAGTGCACTTTATTGAAATTGAACCCGCTCGCGATTGGGCAGTCTCAAGCACATTTCCGCACTTTGGAGCTTTAACTGTTACTCATCAAACTGCAATGTTGCACGAACCTCTCGAAGAACGAGTGTGGAAATACGATGTTGATCGTCAGAAGCGAACAGTTACTTATCATTCAACACGTGGCGACTATTCAGTCGAGATGCCATTAGATCCAATGCACGGAACCGTAGGAGTTGCCCCAGGTGGATTCGAAGCCCGCGCAACAATCACTCCCGATGCTCATGGTGGAAATATGGATACGCCTGAACTCCGCGCAGGCACCACTGTTTATTTCGGCGTGAACCATCCAGGAGGCTTGCTTTCAATCGGCGATGGCCATTGCCGCCAAGGCGAAGGCGAAGTCATCGGCACAGCAGTTGAATCTGCGATGAATACAGTTATTGCGATCGACCTCATTAAGGGAGTCGGAACTGCGTGGCCGCGAATCGAAAGTGATCTCGAAATCATGAGCACCGGCTCAACTCGTCCGCTAGAAGATGCTTATCGAATTAGCCAGCACGACTTAGTTACGTGGATTGCGGGCGAGCATCGCCTTGATACCTTGGATGCCCTCCAGATCGTCAGCCAAGCGGGCAAGGCGCCAGTAGGCAACGTCGTCGATCCCAATTACACATTTGTTTCCAAGATCGAGAAGAAGTTCCTCCCAAATGGAACTGTCTATGGCGGTATCCATGGTCGCCTCGCTGAGCTCGCGAAGCTCTATCGCGCCCAGCGTTAAACAATCTCATTATTTGGATTGAGCACTGTCTCATATTCTAGGATTTTCCGTAAATCGGCTAGCGCCATCTTTTCCCATGCCTCACTATTAAGCCATGGGTCTCATTGTTCAGAAGTTTGGTGGTTCCTCAGTCGCTGATGCCGAAGGCATGAAGCGCGTAGCTGCACGCATCGTGGCCACTAAGAAGGCGGGCAATCAGGTCGTTGTCGTGGTCAGCGCCATGGGCGATACCACTGATGAATTGATCGACCTTGCTAATGCAGTGACTCCAATTCCTCAGGGCCGCGAACTAGATATGTTGCTTACTGCTGGCGAGCGAATTTCAATGGCGATTCTTGCGATGGCTATCAACAATCTTGGTTTTGAAGCTCTCTCATTTACTGGATCGCAAGCTGGAGTTATTACAGATTCAGTTCACGGAAAAGCGCGCATTATCGATGTAACTCCTGGACGTATCCGCGAAGCAATCGATAGTGGTGCAATTGCAATCGTTGCTGGTTTCCAAGGTATTTCGCAAGATACAAAGGACATTACAACTCTTGGTCGCGGTGGATCAGATACAACTGCGGTGGCGCTCGCAGCTGCACTCGATGCAGATGTTTGCGAAATCTATACAGATGTCGACGGAGTATTTAGCGCAGATCCTCGCGTTGTACCTGCGGCTCGCAAACTTAAGACTGTTACATACGAAGAGATGCTCGAACTCGCAGCAGCGGGCGCAAAAGTTCTTCATCTTCGTTGCGTTGAATATGCGCGCCGATTCAATTTACCAATTCATGTACGTTCATCATTTTCATCAAACGAAGGAACCTGGGTAGTTGAAAACCACCCTGAAGGAGGCACCATGGAGCAAGCAATCATCTCTGGCGTAGCGCACGATAAGTCAGAAGCAAAGGTCACAATCGTTGGTGTTCCTGATCGCACAGGTATTGCTGCGCGCATCTTCCAGGCAATTGCAGATAACGACATCAACGTCGACATGATTGTCCAGAATGTATCTGCAGCTGCAACGGGCCTTACAGATATTTCATTTACAGTTCCTAAGGCAGAAGGACAGAAGGCAACTGGCGTACTTCAGCGCATTCAGGGTGAAGTCGGATTTGCTTCAATCATCTACGACGACACCATCGGAAAGCTTTCGCTCGTAGGTGCAGGAATGCGTTCGCACCCAGGAGTAACAGCGACATTCTTCGCAGCAATGGCTGATGCTGGCGTCAATATCGAAATGATTTCAACCTCTGAAATACGCATCTCTGTCATTGTTCGAGAGGCTGATCTCGAGCGCGCAGCAAAGGCTGCACACACTGCATTCGGTCTCGATGCAGATCAAATCGAAGCAGTTGTTTATGGAGGAACAGGTCGATGACACGCAAGCCATCTCTCGCAGTCGTAGGTGCAACTGGTGCCGTTGGCACAGTCATGCTCGGTATCTTGTCTGAACGCCCAGATGTCTGGGGCGAAATTCGTTTGATTGCATCTCCACGTAGTGCAGGAAAGAAATTGAAGTGCCGCGGAGAAGAACTCACTGTTGTTGCACTTTCACCAGAAGCATTTGATGGAATCGATGTTGCAATGTTCGATGTTCCAGATGAAATTTCAGCTGAGTGGGCACCAATCGCTGCATCACGTGGCGCAGTAGTTGTCGATAACTCAGGTGCATTCCGTATGGATAAAGATGTCCCACTTGTTGTTCCAGAAGTTAACCCACAGGATGTTAAGAACC
>JBDKLT010000059.1:0-3107 GCA_039795495.1 Actinomycetota bacterium
GATTTACCTAAAGCTCCGGCAGATTTGATTCCGCTCTTTACTCAAATGCGAGATGCAATCAATATTCAAGCACTTGGCGAAGAAGGCGCTAGCGCAATGGGTAATCTCTATTCAGAAATTATTCTCGGAAGCGTTATCCATGAATTTTCAGTGCTGCGCGCACTCGATATACACATCACTGAAGTTGATCATGTCGATCGTTGGCCACGCGAAGGACAGACCGAGTCCATCATTATTCATGGACGCACGCGAGATGGTGTGCGCGTAACTGTGCGCTGGTTCTATCTTGATAGTTATCCCGCATATCGCGAGGAAGTTCGCTGGGTCAACGAATTTGAGGGCCACCACATTATCTTTGCTAGCCCTTACATCATGCGTATTCCAACCGAGTACATCCACACAACTCGTGACGGTATCGACCACAAAGAAGTTCGATTTAACTCATATCAAACAGGTTTTGAACGTGAACTAGAAGCTTTCCATGGCAATATCACCGGGAATACAAATCCACCTGATGCAATTTCGGCAGGTCGCGAAGATTTAGAGCTCAGTCAGAAGATTGCTCGAGTAATTTTTCAGAACGAAAAGATTCCCGTCGGGGGCGAACTCGTTACCGATTAATCTCCGCGAGTTAAGTGGGTCTTCTCAATTAAATGGGTTGAACGCAACACGATAATCGTTACTACGGTGAATGCAACCGCCGTGTAGAGAAATCCAAGCCCTACGGCAATTCCCATACATGCGGTTGTAAATACGGTGGCAGATGTCGTGACGCCTTGAATCTCGTGAGACTTTCCAGTTGTGAAGATAAGTCCGGCACCAAGGAAACCAATACCTGTCACTACCGCATGGAGCGCGCGAGTTGGATCTCCCAAATTAAATTGCTGATTCAGGACTTCGCCTATTGCAACAATGACTGTTGCCGAAATTCCTACAAGTGCCATTGTGCGAGTTCCTGCAGCCTTTCCTGCCCGGTCGCGTTCCCAACCGATGAGGCCTGCAAGAATGGCTACTACAACTATTCGCAGAATAATGGTCTGCTGTGCGGCCCAAGTAATTGTGTTGATCTTATCCACGGCGACTCCTTACATCTTTTCAGGGTTCAAGCCTACGCCTGACAATTGCAAATTCTGTGTAATGGAATGGTGATAAAAACTGTTGTACTGTGTAAATATGAAATTCATTCTCTTTGTGATTGACGATCAAAGCAATTCAGGATCTTCTTCGGAGATGCAGGCAATCGATACATTTAATGAGAAATTGCAGTCCCTTGGGTACTGGCTCATGGCGGCTGGAATTAACAAACATGAAAGTGCGACTCTCTTTGATAATCGAAGCGGTGCCGGAGTTATTACTTCTGGAGCGTTATTTGAAGGCAAGGAGCATTACAGTGGCTTTTGGATTATTGATGTTCCTGATGAAGAAATTGCTAAAACTCTCGCAGCAGAAGGTTCTCTTGCCTGTAATAGACGTGTAGAACTCCGCCCTTTTCTTCGCTAATTTTCCAGTTACTCTAGGAACATGCACGCAGTCGAGATTCGTGGTTTAACAAAACTATACGGAGATACCGTTGGTATTGAAGATCTCACTCTCGATATTTCAGCTGGTGAGGTTCTGGGTTTTCTGGGGCCCAATGGTGCTGGAAAATCAACGACGATTCGCACCTTGCTCGGACTCATCAAAGCAACAAGCGGCAGCGCAACATTTCTCGGCCAAGATGCGTTGAGTGGCGATAGCGAAATTCGTCGAATCACTGGATATCTTCCTGGCTCTCCAAGTTATTACAACCGATACACCGCGCGCGACTTTTTGTTGATGCTTGCCCAGATTCGAAAAGTCGATTGCGCCGCGCGTATCGAAAATTACGCGGCTCGACTTAATCTCAATCTTGATAAGAAAATTGGCGAACTCTCAAAAGGAAATCGTCAGAAAGTTTCAGTCATCCAAGCTTTTATGCACCAACCTCAGATTCTCTTTCTCGACGAACCAACGAGTGGGCTCGATCCTTTGGTCCAACAAGAGTTTGAAGCAATTCTTGATGAGACTAAGAAGAATGGCGCGGCAATTCTTCTCTCCTCACACGTCATGAGCGAAGTCGAACATCTTGCGGATCGAGTAGCAATTATCAGCGCCGGACGATTAGTTCTCTGTGAGAGCATCTCCAATTTGCGCGCTAAAACAACTCGCAAGATTGATCTCCATTTCTCTGCACCGGTCGATGCTTCGCGTTTTACTGCACTTCCTTCTGTGACCGATGTAGATGTTCACGGCAATCGCGTGACTTGCTCAGTAGTCGGCTCCGAACACGAACTTCTTAAATTGGCAGTAGAGCTTGGTGTTGAAGGGGTTCGCACTCACGAAGAGAGCCTCGAAGATATCTTTTTGGCGGAAGTTGGAAAGAAATGAATAGCAAACTCTTCGTTCAAACCTGGCGCGGCCATTGGAAATCATTTGCGTCGTGGGCAGCTGTCTTAGTTGTTATGAACTCAATTGAACTCTCTGTCTATCCAACGATGGCTAAATCCAATGATGCACTTGGTTCTTTCATGGATTCGTTCCCGGATTTCTTCAAGAAGATGTTCCGAATGGAAGATTACTTCTCTGGTCCAGGATTTTTGAATACCGAGCTTTTTAGCTTGATCATTCCAATGGTCATGATCGGCGTGGGTCTCGCTTGGGGTGCAGGTGCAACTGCCGATGACGAAGAGCGCGGAACAGCTGATCTTCTCTTCACCTTGCCTATCAAGCGCTCGACAATTCTCTGGTCTCGTCTGATTGCGATGATCAGCGCACTTGCACTTCTTTCGATAGTTAACTTCATCAATCTTGCAATCGGCGCTCGAATCGTTGATATGACACTTGTCTCCTCTCATCTGGCCTTCGCTTCTCTTGGTTGCTTCCTCGTTGGAGTTCTCTTCGCTTCGATCGGTGCATTCCTTGGGGCGCTAACCGGAAAGCGTTCGACATCTCTCGGTATCGGAGCCGGCTTGGCAGTCCTCTTCTATGTCTTCTACACACTCACTGCAATTGTCGAACGCTTTGATTTCATCAAACCCATCAACCCATTCCAATGGCTTATCGATGCTAATCAATTAATGGATGGATTT
>JBDKLT010000060.1:0-11405 GCA_039795495.1 Actinomycetota bacterium
TGGATGTATCGCCCACAGTTCTTCGATCGCGGCCGCGCACTGCATGGTTCGCTCGAAGATTCGATGGTCCACTCATACCCCGCATCACACGGTTGTGTTCGCATGATGCAGAAAGATGTCGACTACCTATGGGATAACGGCTTTACCAAAGGTTCGTTGGTCCACGTCTATCAGAAGTGGCGCGGTTAAGCGCTCTTTACCGATATCGCAAGCTCTGTCGCATCCGCACCTGCTGCATCAATTTCGATGGTATCGAAATTGTTAACAGCGCCAGTAAGAATCAACTTCGCAATCGGATCGCCAATCGCCTTCTGAATCAACCTACGTAGCGGCCTTGCACCATATGCAGGATCGAATCCGTGATCTGTTAACCATCCACGAGCAGAGTCGGTAAGAACAATCGAAATATTGCGATCTTTCAAACGCTTCTGTACATCTGCAACCAAGTGAGTTGCAATGGATGAAATTTCATCGATGGTCAACGCATTGAAGATCACAATGTCATCGATACGGTTTAAGAACTCTGGCTTAAAGTGGCTACGCACCACTTCATTGACCGCACTTTCCTGCGCCTCTCGCCCAATACTTGTATCGGTCAAGAATGCTGAACCCAAGTTCGATGTCATGATGATGATCGCATTTCTGAAATCAACGGTACGTCCCTGGCCATCTGTTAAACGGCCATCATCGAATACCTGCAACAGTAAGTCGAAGACTTCTGGGTGTGCCTTTTCAACTTCATCGAGCAAGATCACTGAATACGGACGACGGCGTACGGCTTCAGTTAGCTGCCCACCTTCTTCATATCCCACATATCCTGGAGGTGCACCAATAAGTCGCGATACCGAGAACTTCTCACCATATTCGCTCATATCGATACGGACCATCGCGCGCTCGTCATCAAATAAATACGCCGCTAGCGACTTCGCCAATTCGGTCTTACCGACACCAGTTGGCCCCAAGAATAAGAATGTTCCTGTAGGTCGATTCGGATCTGCGATACCTGCACGTGACCTGCGGATTGCATCGGAAACGGAAGCAATCGCGTCAGCCTGTCCCACTACTCGTTGTGCAAGTTCAGCTTCAAGATGAATTAAGCGTTCGCTATCAGCTTGAAGCAATCGACCTACAGGAATCTTTGTCCACGCTGAAATTACTTCAGCGATATCGTCAGAGGTCACTTCCTCTTTCACCATGGCAGATGAAGAATCGATAGTGCCACGCACTTTGGTTAGCTCGCCCTCGATTTCACGGATACGCCCATACATCAAGCGCGCCGCATCTTCGAGGCGCCCCTCACGTTGCGCACGTTCTGCTTCTCCGCGCACCTTGTCGAGTTCCTCTGTTAAATACCCAATGCGATCGAGCTGAACCTTCTCGTTGCCCCACTTTTCACGCAGCACATTTAACTGCGCCTCGCTGGTCTTCAACTCTTCACGCAAATCCTTCAAACGATTACGCGATGATTCATCTTTCTCTTTCGCAAGTCCAAACTCTTCCATGCGCAAGCGATCGACGGCGCGCTGCAAAGTATCGATCTCTTCAGGTGAAGAATCGATCTCCATACGTAAACGAGATGCAGCCTCATCAACCAAATCAATCGCCTTATCTGGCAAGAAACGGTGAGTGATATATCGCTCTGACAACGCCGCAGCTGCCACCAAAGCGCTATCGCTAATGACTACCTTGTGATGCGCCTCGTACTTTTCACGAAGCCCACGCAAAATCGCGATCGTATCTTCCACACTTGGTTCGCCCACCAATACCTGCTGGAAACGACGCTCTAACGCAGCATCCTTTTCAATGTACTGTCGATACTCATCAAGAGTTGTTGCACCGATCATGTGCAGTTCACCGCGAGCCAACAACGGCTTCAACATATTTCCCGCATCAAGTGCACCAGGCATCGCCCCCGCACCGACCACGGTATGCAACTCATCGATAAATGTAATGACTTGACCTTCGGCAGCTTTGATCTCATCAAGAACAGCCTTCAAACGCTCTTCAAACTCTCCGCGATATTTCGCACCGGCAACAATTGCACCTAAATCAATCGATACAACGCGCTTATCTTTCAGCCCGGCAGGAACATCGCCTGCTGCAATACGTAGCGCCAAACCTTCAACAATCGCTGTCTTTCCTGTACCTGGTTCACCAATGAGCACAGGGTTATTTTTGGTACGACGAGACAAGACCTGAATTACCCGACGTACTTCGTTATCTCGCCCAATAACTGGGTCTAACTTTCCGCTTCGAGCTCGTTCGGTTAAATCAATCCCGTACTGCTCGAGTGCGCTCTTCTCTTCTTGAGGCGCTGGATATGTAGTTTCTGTCATCAATGTGCTCCTTCTGACTTCTGCATTCCCTGCAGGGGTCAGTTGCTATAACAGGAGCACCCAGATCTTTATTCCCGACTCAATTCAGAGACTTCAGCGCAAGAAAACAAGCTTCTGTTGCCGCGAGAGCATCTTCTACATCCGCCAAATCAGGGTGGATCTCTCCTGTTTGAACAGACGATACCCACGCTTTTAGCTCTGCAATGTATGCATCCTTAAAGCGTGGAATCCAGTTGTCGACCATCTGCCCTCCTAGAGGAGTTCCAGCAAAATGATTCGCACGTATGTAGACATCTCCAAAAGTTCCAATTTCGAGAGAACCTTTCTCGCAGAGAACTTCTGTACGCAAGTCATATCCATAATTGTCATTCGCCACGATATCGGCAACTATCATCAGTTCATTTTCTAGCTGTGCTGTAAAAACCAGTGGGTCAATGATTCCTTGAGGAGACAGTGATGAGGACTTTGGATAGTGACTATCAACTTTTTTCCACTCTGATTTGGTAAGCCAACGCCAGACATCAAAATCATGAACTGCAATGTTGGTATAAAGACCTTCAGTTGTGATTCCTGAAGAAGTAACATTTCTAGTTATTGTCCGAATAAAGAGAGGTTGACCGTAATCTCCGGATTCCATAAGTGTTCGTAGTTGAAGATATGAAGGATCAAATCTGCGCATGAATCCGTAATGGACTCGCTTCCCACCCGCACTCTTCTCATATGCACGAACCTCATTTGCGATACTTCTAGCATCTTCGAGTGTTATTGCAATTGGCTTTTCGCAGAGCACCGAAATGTCATGTTTCAACGCAATTCTTAAATGTTCAGTATGTAGATTATCGGGAGAAGCAATAATCAGCGCATCTGGCTTCGCCTTATTCAACATCTCATCTAGGGAATTGAATGTTGCTACGAAATCCTGCCCACCTAAGTCAGCTGCTAGGGCATTAACTCGATTGCTATCAACATCTGAGAGCGCAACAACTGTTGCCTCTTTAACGTGGTCACGAATGAATTCACCATGGCCACGGCCCATAATTCCTGTGCCAATAATGGCTACACGTAACGGCAACATCAGACTGCGGCTTCAGCTCCTGTGAGAAGTGCAACTAAATCTCGTCCTGAGACTTCAGATGCCTTTCGAGAAGCAATGGCGCGGCCATGGCGCATTACCCAAACTAAGTCAGCAAGCTTCAACACTTCCTCAAAGTTGTGACTAATGATGATGACGGTAATTCCTTGGCTTTTTAAGCGTTCGATGAGGTGCGCTACTTCTGCACTTTCCTTAACTCCTAGGGCAGCAGTCGGTTCGTCGAAAATGATGACTTGCGCTCCCCATCCCACAGCGCGACTAATCGCTACTGCCTGACGCTGACCACCAGACATATAACCAATCTCATTATTTAAGCGAATAGTGGTGTTACCTACACGCTCCATCATTTGCGCAGCACCTTCATGCATCTTCTTGCGATTGAGCAATCTAAATGGCCAAATTCCTCGACGAATTTCGCGAGAAAGATAGAGATTCTCAGTAACAGTCAGGGTGTCAAGCACTGCAAGATCTTGATACACAGTTTCGATTCCATGATTTCTGGCAGCGATTGGGGAACCAATCTTCACTTGCTCCCCGTTAATCAAGATCTCACCATGCGTTGGATCGTAAATTCCAGATAGGCATTTAATGAGTGTTGACTTCCCTGCACCGTTATCACCGATGATTGCCGTCACTTTGCCTTTGGGAATCTGCATATCCACTCCGCGAAGTGCCTTTACTCCACCGAAGTGCATCTCTAGCCCACGGATCTCAATTGCATGCTCAGTCATCGAAGTGCTCCATCTCTACTTGTTATTAGCTCCTGATACAGCGAACTTAAATTTCTCGCCAATTACATTCATATCTTCTTTAGAAAGGAACGATTCCTTCTTGGTGCAGACCATCGCCGCAGCAAAATTAGCGATTTCAATTGCTGACCTGAAATCTTTTCCATCGTTCAAAGACACCGCAAAAACCGAAAGGAAGGTATCTCCAGCCCCAATTGTGTTCTCTACAGCAATCTGTTCCCGGCCGATTCGATGTTCTCCACCATCTTGGTCGATGCCAATAACACCATCTGAACCAAGAGTGATAATCACATTCTTTGCGCCATTTTCTTGTAACAACTTGGCCAAAGTAAATGGATTGGTCTCATTAGAATTCAATACTGATCTAGCTTCATCATCATTAGTAACCAAATAATCTGCTGCCGAGACTGAGTAAGTGACACCTTCTGCGATTGGTGAAAGATTAATTATTGTCTTTGCGCCAATCGCTCTAAACTTTTCAGAAGCGTGCATCACCACATTGCTGAGAATTTCGTAATTCATCAAGACGTAAGACGCAGATATTCCAAATTCAATAACCGCGTCTATTTGCTCAGAACCCAAAAATGAATTCGCCCCATTGACGACCACCGTGTCATATTCACCTTCTAGGCTTACTCTGACATGTCCAATGCCGGTGTGTGCAATCGGATCAATGACGACATGTGAAAAATCGATTCCATGCGAATCAAGCTGACTCAAAATTTCTTTGCCAAAGAAGTCATTCCCAACTCTTCCAAGTAAAACTACTGGTTGCCCGGACGCCGAAACATTGAGCGCTTGATTAAGCCCTTTCCCGCCTATATTGAATCTAAAATCTTCTCCAAAAACGTAGTTGCCAATTCTCTTGGAATCATCTACATAAGTAATCAGGTCAGCGTTTATCGAACCCACAACGACTATGGGAGAGAAAGAATCTGAATCACTATTTTTTGCCAACTGCCAGCTCCCACAAGAGTTCAGATGATGCCAATGCATCACCACTAGGAGTGAACTTAGCTAGTTTTTCTGCTTTATCCAAGATGTGATTCATTCTCTCGATATTCATCTCACATTCGCGAATTGGATTTTCGCGAACAGGGTCTGTATCGAAGTAATAGGTGCCTTCATATCCCTCTCGGATGAGGTAGTACGCCAATTCAATTGTTTCTGGAAGATGAATCGAGCCGACAAGAAGTCCGTCATCTGCAGCCCCATGAGAATCGTTGAGCTGGAGACCGAACATCTTCTTATCTTTGAGACAGAGAGCAGCAGATTGGGCAGGATTTTCTCCAGCCATTAGCAAGTGCCCAAAGTCCAAAGTAACACCAACGTTTGGACGATTTACATCTTCAATCATTTTCAGGACGGCACCTGTTGTGTTAAGTAATGTGCGTCCGCGAGGCTCGGCAGGCTTATATTCAATTGAATATCGCATATCTGGATTTTCGTCCGCAAGTTCAATGAGGGCATCCCGAAACCAATTCCAGGATTTCACATAATCCATTTGCATTGGGTACTCATACCCATCGTGTGCCGGCCAGAGAAGAATGTGATCTGTTCCAAATTCACGTGCGACTTTTGTTGCTTCATGTACTGTGTCGATAGCTGCACGACGGACTTCAGGATTGTCATTAGCAAAGCCGCCATTTGAAAACTTAGGTGCTGGCCATCGCAATTGAATGCCCTTAATGTTGAGATGTGTAGATGCAAGCGCAGCTTTGACGTCATCAACTGAATGATTCACAAAATGTTCTGGATAGTTCAATTCAAGCGATGTGAGGCCCTTAACCTTTGCCGCTTCACCAATCAAACGTAGAGTTGTCCAAGATTCATCTGGATACTTCTTGCCTTGACCAATTCCGAATGAATTGAGTCGCGTCGAGAAACTTCTTGGGGACATTATCGGCCTGCCTTTGATCGGGTTGCGAATCTGTCTGTAAGGACAGCACCAAGGACGATTACCCCAGTAACAACGAGTTGAACGAATGCATTGACATTGTGAAGCGTTAAACCAACTGCGATTGAACCTAAAAGAATCGCTCCTAAGACTGTTCCTACTACAGAACCGCGACCACCCATGAGACTTGTGCCGCCAACAACCACTGCTGCAATTGCCTGCAATTCAAAACCAGTACCTGAAATTGGTTCTGCTGCCCCGATTCGACTCATCAACATGAGCGAACCAATTCCACAGAACGCGCCACCGAGGGCAAAGGCTGTTACTTGGGTGCGACGGGTATTTACACCACTTCTCAGCGCCGCATCAGAGTTAGTTCCTAGCGCCTTGAGGTGCAAACCCATCTTTGTGCGATTGAGAATCAAGAATCCGATAAATGTAAATGCGAGGAGGAAAAGAATTGGCTTTGGAATTGGACCAAGGTCAGCGCTAAAGAATTCGCGGAAACCTGGATCCAAGTTATAGATCGGACGTCCTTGAGTGAAGAGAAAAGCGAGTCCGCGGAAAAGGTTGAGTGTTGCAAGAGTTACAACGAAAGATTGAAGATTGAAATATGCAGAGACTGCACCGTTAAATGCTCCAAGGGCTGTTCCAATAGCCACGGCCGCAACAATTGTTAGAGCAGTTCCCCAACTCTCAAGATAGGTTGCGCAAATAACCGATGTAAGCCCAACAATTGACCCAACAGAAATATCGATTCCACCTGTAACAATGACAAAAGTAAGACCTAATGCGACGAAGGCGATAATTGTAGATTGAACGCCGATTTCGAGAAGAATATCTAGGCTGATAAATGCCGGTTCAAGAATTGTGAAGACTACGAAAGTTACGATCAACGCGGAAATAACTCCAAGAATTCGAGCATTCATTCGCTGTGTGATTTTGTTTCCGATACTTTGCAAATTGGTAGACACTGTCAACCTTTTCTCTATGTTTGCTTGCGAGTGTGACTTGTAAATAACGAGTGGTTGTGGCACCGATTTTTATATCGATGCCACAACCTCTACCCGTTGAAAGGCCTTGTTAGACCGCTTCTATATTTTTTAGAGCTTTGGTGCTGGGCTGTTTACATTTGCTGAAGTAATCAACGCAACTGGTGTGTATACAGCGCGTGGAACCTTCTGGCCTCCGAGCAAACGGATGGCCACGTCAACAGCAACCTGACCTGTGAGGTTTGGATATGAATCGACAGTACCTGTGATGTCACCTGACTTGATCGCCTTGTAAGCATCAGAGATTCCGTCTGTACCGATGATCATGACCTTGCCCTTAAGACCAGCGTTGTTTACAGCTGTTGCAACACCAAGAGCCATACCGTCGTTGTTAGCGTAGAACGCCTTCAAGTTAGGGTGTGCCTTCAAGATTTCTGTTGCTGCGTTCTGTGCTGTAGTTACATCCCAGTTTCCTGGCTGTGAAGCTACAACGTTAAGTCCGCCTGCCTTAGCTGTGTCTACGAATCCCTTTGTGCGCTGGATTGCTGCATATGCACCAACCTGGCCTTGGATATTCGCAACTTCAGATCCCGCTGGAAGGTTCTTGATGAAGTATTCCGCTGCAAGAACGCCGTTTGAGATCTGGTTTGGTCCTACCCAGTGAGCTGCACCTGGAAGAACTCCATCGTTCACGTTAAGAACTAGATTTCCCTTGCCTTCAGCCTTCTCTACTGCAGGGCAAAGATTTGTATTTGTCTGTGGTGACACAAGATAAGCGGTGTAGTTCTTGCTAATCATTGTGTTCATTGAGTTGAGCTGACCGATCTGATCTGATTCAGAAGCAGCCGCTTGAACGTCGATAGTAATTCCGTACTTCTTCGCGCGAGTCTTCTGACCAGCTGCGAGGTCGATCCAGTACTGGTTACCCAAGAACTTCATGAGTGAGCCGAGCTTTGTGCCCTTTTTGACCTTTGGCATTGCGCCAAGTGTCTTGCTAAGAGTTGAGAACTGAACTCCACCCTTTGCATCATCGGTGCTAAATGCAGATCCAACGACCTTACATGATGTTGATTTTGCTGCATTTGCTGGCGCTGAAACGCCAACTAGTGAAAGAGCAAGTGCGCCCGCTGTGAGAGCAACCAAACCCTTACGTGATAGTGCCTTCATGTTTCTCCCTTGTTGTAGATGCGGGCAGTAAATCCACGAGGGCTGCCCTCTCGTGTTCGAAAATTAAGGCGGAGCGATATGCCAAACAATCGAAATAAGTCGAAATTCGATAACGCTTTAACCTTGGTGATTTTTTATTCAACCTCGACTAAATGAATATTTACGCAATTTCCACTTGCTCTAGGCTCACTACGGAATTGCTGGCACTAAGACCAATCCCCTGAATATAAATTCAGCCATTGAATTTTTATTCAGGAAGCGCCAAACTGGCTACATGAACGAGGAAAACACAGGCGAGCAACTCTCGACTTGGAGCCCTGAGCAACTCCGTCTGATCACCAAAATTGCGGTCCTCTATCACGAGGAGCAGATGGGTCAATCGGAGATTTCCAAGAAGCTCAACCTTTCACAGGCGCGAGTTTCACGCTATCTCAAAGAAGCTGAGAAGGAAGGAATCATCCGCACCACTGTTGTACAGCCTTTTGGAATTTATGTTGGATTAGAAAAAGCTCTCGAAGAAAAGTTCGGCTTACGAGAGGTTGTTGTCGTTGAAAATATTGAGGGTGCATCAATTGTTTCCTCACTTGGTTCCGCGGCCGCGACATATCTCGAAACAACGCTTCTCGATAATGATCATATTGGAATCTCTTCTTGGTCAACTACTCTCCTCGCTACCGTTGAAGCGATGCGAAGCCGTCCTCGCAAAGTCGTTAATGAAGTTATCCAACTAATCGGAGGAGTTGGTTCTCCGCAGGCACAAATCCAAGCCTCACGATTGGTTTCTCATCTCGCCGAATTAACATTGGCAACGCCGAGCTATATGGCGGCTCCTGGAGTTGCATCTTCCAAAGAAGTTAAAAAAGCATTTTTGAGTGATCCATCCGTTGCTCAAACAATTAAGTCGTGGGATCGAGTAACAACCCTTCTTGTAGGAATCGGTGCATTCCCCGCTTCACCACTTCTTGCTGCATCAGGTAATGCTCTTGATAAAGATGAGGAGCTGCAACTTGCCAAAACTGGAGTAGTTGGCGAAATCTGCCTTCGCTACTTTGATAAAGATGGCGCTGTAATGTCCCCAGCCATTGAAGAACGTGTGATTTCTATAGATGCGAAATCTATGAAGAAAGTTCCTCGACGTATCGCCGTCGCAGGCGGCGTAAAGAAATTGAATGCGATTCGCGCGGCATTACTTGGTGGTTGGGTGAATGTACTCATCACCGACTCCGACGTTGCGCGTCAATTACTTGAGCCTCCGCGTCTTAAACGTCGCTGACGTTAAACCAATACGGCTCCTGAATGAGATTTAACCAGCCCCCGATCGCAGCTCCAGAGTTGCGCTTTCAAGCTATAAGCGGTCGCGCTGATTAGCGCATCTGGGAGAGTTAACTTCTTCTCCGCTCGAAGTTCTGCCCCGAGTACGGCAATTTTTTCATCTAAAGAAACTATCCGACTCATCGACTTGGTGATTCGTTCTCGATGCTCTTCGCCCAGCCCTCTACTTTTGCGAAATGGAGCTATCAACGACTCGCTGAGTGAAATGGCAGAAATAGCGTATTGATTCTTAGCTGCTGTCGCCTTGATGGCAGCTTCATGATGAATATCGTCGGGATTCAAAAGTGCAATTAATACAGAAGTATCGAGAACTACCGTGGCCACATTGCCTCACGTTCTTTTGTTAGATCAAAATTATCGTAATCACCTTTGCCTGCTCCGATTAACAACTGCAATGGATGCTCAAACTCTTTCTCAGCTTCGATAGCTATTGCGCCGTCTTTGATTTCAAATTTCACTCTATCTCCAGCCTCTAAACCGATTGCGCGCAAGATATCTACAGGCACTGTCACTTGATGTTGCTTACTAATGCGGCTTGTGGATGTTCTTCCACGCCTTTGCACCACGGGTTTCTTAGCCTTTACCTTAGATTTCATAAGTAAAGGTTAGCACGTACTAGCCCGCTAGCTGCGCCCCACTTCGAGCGCAATCGCCTTAGAGATCTTCGGAAGCACCGAGTAGAACGAGGTTCCATATACCTGCGCGAAAGCCTCTTCGAAGGTCATACCGCTTCCACACAACTTCCAAATTTCCATCGTAGGCGCCGGTCCCTTCACCGCCACAAGCGTTTCAACCAACATTGCACCTAAGTCGTACTGGCGCCATCTGTCATATTTATTAAACCAATCTGATGGCTGATTGATGAGGAAGTACTCTTCAATAAACTTCGAATTAATATCCTTCTTCACAAATAGATCTGCCGCAGTCGACTTGCGGGCGCTGGCATACGATTCAAAAGATTGATAGTAAACGGCAGCGTTCTGCGCGAAGTGCGCCTGACCCTCTAAGTACCAGGTCGGTGGCCATGTACCCCTTGTCGGCCATGGTTGAGTCTTCTTCATCTGCCCCTGCTGAACCGCATGCGTATATTCATGCGCCTCTAGCGTTCCACTTGTGTGATTCACATCTGCAACTTCAGTCGTAATCACCAACAACCCAGCACCGTTATCGTCAGTAAACATTCCCCCGCCATTGCAACTAGCTTTCGTTGCACAGGCCATATCCATAATCCACTGAAACGTTGAATTTGGCTGTAACGCCTTCATCTGATCGCGAGCCCATTCGCGGTCTGCAAAATTAAAAGACAGAACCGTCGCATCCTTCGAACTTTCATATCCTGAATACAAACGCGCAATCAGATCAAATGCAGTTGTCGGAGTCTTATAAGTCAACACTGTATTCGGCCCAGTAATTGCCTTAAACGCCGGAGCCTTCGCGATACCCGCCTTTAACGCCGCACTTGATTTACTCCAAGCCGCATAAGAAATACCGCGATAATTTTCAACCAGATCATCAAAGCTCGTTGGCCCATCTGGATAGGTCATCACAACAACGCCCTTATCCCACACCAACTTCTTGCCACTCTTCTTACAGGTATATGTCAGCCCATCGCTAACTTTCTTCATCCCAGCCTTGGCACATACAGCACCTGTCTTCACAGCCCCATATGAATTCCCCGCCACCAAAAGCAGCGGAAGCACCAAGGCAATTATCCGAAGAGTTCTTCTCATGCCCCGAGATTAAAACGTCTAACCGACAAAGTCACCACCCATGCAAACAAAGAAGCCCCAGGCGACTAACCCTGGGGCTTCAAAGTGTGCGTACGCCTGGCGGGATTCG
>JBDKLT010000061.1:0-6007 GCA_039795495.1 Actinomycetota bacterium
GTGAAATCTGCAATTGATTGTGCATACATTTCGCCGCCAGTACCTGGTTCTGCTGGTGGCATGTAATGAGCATTTTGAATATTTGTTGGAATCACAAAGTGCTCGTGCAAGTGATCAACGAATTCAACAACTCGACCGTCATGATGACCTGTAACTGCAACCGAATCAAACATCGCAAGATGCTGGACTAATTCGCAGAGTCCGACGCCACCTGCGTGAGGACAGACCGGAACACCAAACTTTGCAGCCATCAAGATGTTTGCAATATTTTCATTAACGCCGGCAACACGAGTTGCATCTATCTGCATAAATGAGAACGACTTAGCTTGGAGCATCTGCTTGAAGAGGATGCGGTTCATGCCGTGTTCGCCAGTTGCAACGCGAACAGGTGCGATCGCTTTTGCAATTGCTGCATGTCCGATCACATCATCTGGGTTCGTTGGTTCTTCAACCCAGTGAAGGTTGACATCGCCAATTCCCTTAATCCATTCAATAGCTTGATTAACATCCCAAACCTGGTTTGCATCAATTGCAATACGGATATTTGGACCTACAGCTTGGCGGGCAAGTCGCAATCTGCGCTTGTCATCCTCGAGAGAGCCTCCGCACTTCAATTTAATAAGTGTGTAGCCATCTGCCACTGCTTCCTTTGCAAGGCGCACCATCTTCTCGTCGCTGTAACCCAACCACCCTGGAGTAGTTGTATATGCAGGAAGACCTTCAGCGCGAAGCTTCGCTTCATTTGCTGCACGATGTGGTTGAGCCTTGCGCAAAATGTCGAGAGCTTCTTCTGGAGTGAGCGCATCGGTGATGTATCTAAAGTCGACGAGTTCAACAATTTCTTCTGGGGTGAGATCGGAGAGGAATTTCCAAAGAGGCTTCTTTGCATGTTTTGTCACAAGATCCCATGCAGCGTTAACAACTGCACCTGCAGCCATCTGGGTTACGCCCTTTTCAGGTCCAAGCCAACGTATCTGTGAATCACGAACAAGACTGCGAGCGAATTCGCCCATGCTCTTTGAAAGATCTGCAATATCGCGACCGACTGCATATGGTGCAAGCTGCTCGATCATGTCGCATTGGAGATCGTTTCCACGGCCGCAGGTAAAGACAAATCCATGACCTTGAAGATTTGGGTCATCTGTCTCAAGAATTAAAAGTGCAGCCGAATAGTCGGGTTCCTTATTCATAGCATCGGAACCGTCTAGCCCTCGTGAAGTTGGGAATCGAACGTCTACAGTTTTAAATCCAGTTACCTTTGGCATGACTTCCCTTTGCTATAAATGAGAACTAATATAATAAGTATTAACTCTTCGATTGACTTGAAAAATCATATATGATGATTTGATGACGCGATATAACGAAAAAGTAAAATTAAAGCGTTCAAATCTTGAAGTCACCCGTATTGCTTTAGGGACAGCGCCACTAGGTGGGCTCTTTAAATCCGTGACTGATTCCGAGGGTGAACAAATGCTCGAAAGAGCACTCAACCTAGGAATAAATTATTTTGATACCGCTCCACAATATGGCCACGGTCTCGCAGAAATTCGCGTAGGAAAAGCTCTCCGCAACACCGATGCTCCCTTTGTGATTGAAACCAAAGTTGGCCGCGTACTTCGCCACATTGAAGGTATTGAACCTGAGAAATGGTTCCCAGATGCACCTCGCGACATAGTCCCGGTATACGACTACTCAGCCGAAGGAATCAAGCGATCATTTGAAGAAAGTCTCGAACGCCTTGGCTTACCCCATATTGATATCGTCTTGATGCATGATGCAGAAGACCATATTGATCAGGCAATCAATGATGCATTTCCGGTGCTTGCTGATCTTCGCAGCCAAGGATTAATTAAGGCAATCGGTCTTGGAATGAATTATGTAGAGCCTGCGCTTCAAATTATGAAGAATACTGATCTAGATATTGCGCTCATTGCCGGTCGCTTTACCCTCCTCGATCAGGTTGCACAGAACGAACTCTTTCCATACGCCCTTGCGCATAACATCGATATTTCTATGGGTGGAGTTCTCAACTCCGGAGTTCTTGCAAACCCCGCTCCAGGTGCCACTTATAACTACTTACCAGCATCGGATGAAATTATCGCCAAAGCAAAGAAGATCTGTGATTTCCTCAAGGAACGCGATATTCCGCTTATTGCCGCAGCGGTTCAATTCCCGCTACGTCACCCGGCTGTTACCACTGTCGTGACTGGTCCACGAAGCGTTGCAGAGCTTGAAACGTATGTAGAAAGCTTTGACTTCAATATTCCAGACAGTGTCTGGACCGACCTAGAAGCAGCAGGACTCGTAGAAAAGTTGGCTCTATGACAATCAAACGAATTGGCCAAGTTATTGGTATTAAGCCAGAAGACATTGCAGAGTACGAAAGAATTCATGAAGAGATCTGGCCAACTGTGGCTGCAACTCTTAAGAAAGCAAATATCCAGAACTACTCAATCTTCCGCTATGAAAATTTGCTCTTCGCTTATATGGAATACACCGGTAGCGATTATGAAAAAGACATGGCCATCATTTCTGCAGATCCTGAAACCCAACGTTGGTGGAAAATCACTGGGCCAATGCAGAACAAACTTCCAGAGGCTGGCCCAGACGAGTGGTGGCACACTCTCCCTCAGAACTTCTACTTGGCATAGATAAAGGATCCCGATGAAACTTTCTGTACTTCGTACTGCTGAAAATCCATATCAATTAGTTGTCACAGTCGACGGAATCCATCGAACTATCGAAGGTCTATCAACTCTTACAGATGCAATGCACCTCACTCTTGCTCAATTAAAAGAGCGCGTTGCAAAGACCGGTGCAGAAGTAAAGGGAGAGCTCGCTGCTCCAATTGCTTCCGAAATCGAACTATGGGGTGCTGGCGTTACTTATCTTCGTTCTCGCGATGCACGTAAAGAAGAGAGCGGCGTTCCTGATGTTTACCAACGTGTCTACGAGGCAGATCGCCCAGAGCTTTTCTTCAAATCAACTGCAGTTCGCGCTCGAGGAACCGAAGCAAAGATCGGGATACGTTACGACAGCGAAGCATCAGTCCCCGAGCCTGAAGTAGCAATCGTTATCAATAAACATCGAGAAATCATCGGTTATTCAATCTGCAACGACGTCACCGCCCGCTCTATTGAAGGCGAAAATCCTCTCTACCTCTCGCAAGCAAAGATTTATATTGGCTCTACTTCACTTGGTCCAGATATCACTCCATCGTGGTTAGCTCCTGCAGCAGCAAATATGACAATCAATGCAAATATTCGTCGCGGTAGCGAAAATATCTGGCAAGCAGAGACTTCACTTGGGGCTCTCAATCGCACACTCGAAGATCTCGTGAACTATGTTTTCCGTTGTCAAGATTTCCCACATGGCCTCATCCTTTCAACTGGAACCGGCATCGTTCCTCCGATGGATATTGCTCTCGCAGAAGGCGATGTAGTAAATATCGCAGTGGCAGGCGTTGGTCTTCTCTCAAATGTCGTTGAAGTAATTCCAGAGCGCTAATCACTATGTCGGAAATCAAGGTGTGGACCCAGTGGTCAGACTTATCTGCACCTGCCGGAATCAAGCTTCTCAATCCAGAAAATTACCCACTCGATTCCTCTGATTTATCTCAGATTGATTTCTATGTTCCTCTCTACATGGGTGGCGCAAAAGCTCTTTCATATGTAGCCCAGATGCCAAATCTCAAAGTACTTCAAATGCTCAATGCGGGATACGACGATGCGCTTGCGTACCTGCGACCTGGGCTAACTCTCTGCAACGCGCGAGGAGTGCACGATGCTTCCACTGCTGAACTTGCAGTTGGTTTAGCAATTTCTTCTCGTCGCGGATTTCCTGATTTCATGCGCAATCAAATTGATGCGCAGTGGAATCACCATCGCACGAAGGCGCTGACCGACTCAAAGATTGGAATCGTTGGCTACGGCTCAATCGGAAAGAAGATTGCTAAAAATCTTTCAGGGTTCGAAGTAGAGATAACAGCATTTACCCAATCTGGTCGAGATGGAACCCTGACGATTGATCAACTAGATACCCATTTACCTACACTCGATATTGTCATTCTGATTCTTCCGCTCTCTGATTCTTCACGACATCTCTTTAGCGCAGACCGTCTCGCTCGCATGAAAGATGGGGCACTTCTAATCAATGTTGCGCGAGGACCTGTCGTCGATACAAGCGCACTGCTTGCAGAGCTTCAATCTCGTCGCATATATGCAGCAGTTGATGTGACAGATCCTGAACCACTGCCATCAGATCACCCGCTCTGGAAAGCCCCTAACCTCCAATTGGTCCCACATGTTGGTGGAAATTCAGAAGCTTTTGAACCTCGCGGTCGGGCACTCATTGAATCTCAACTTTGTTTACTCGCTGATGGAAAAACTCTCGAACATATAGTTGCTCAAGGCTGATTCTTGAGGGCAAGATTCACTCCATGAGAATCGATTCACATCATCACCTCTGGGATCTATCGGTACGACCACAAGATTGGATGGTCGGAGATGGAATGCAACCAGTTCGACGCAATTTTGATGTCAATGATTTACGTGCTGCGATTGCTGGGACAGGAATTGAAAAGACAATTCTGGTTCATGCGACAACTACACATGAAGAGACATTTGAGTTATTAGAGCTCGCTGCTAACGATTCAACAATCGTTGGAGTCGTCGGTTGGTTGCAGATTGATTCACCAGAGTCAGTGGCTCAATGTGAAAAATACTTGCAAGCACCTGGCGGGCATCTACTCAAAGGAATTCGAGATGTTGCTCAAGATTTGCCCGACTCTGGATATTTGGCGAAACCTCAATCAATCACAACGGTGAGAGAGTTAGGGAAGATGGGATTGCGGTATGACATCTTGACCAAGACACCAGAGTTGCAGGCAGCAATTGATTTAGTAAGAGCTTGCCCGGATGTTCAGTTTATTCTTGACCACATTTCAAAGCCTTATATTGCAAAGGAAGAGGTCGAACCTTGGAAGACGCTCATCAGCGAGCTTGCATCATTTGAAAATGTTTCATGCAAAATCTCTGGGATGGTCACCGAAGCGAAATGGAATAATTGGACTGTCCAAAATTTCGCACCTTACGTTGACCACATCATCGAATCATTTACTCCGAAGCGATTGATGTTCGGTTCTGATTGGCCAGTAGCCTTATTGGCAGCAAGTAGCTATGGGGCAGTGGTTTCACTCGCTGAAAGCCTAACTTCAGCTTTCTCTGAGTCTGAGAACGATCTTTTCTGGCGAGCCAATGCCATTGAAAAGTACAAGATAACGAAGTTGTAACAATCACCCATTTACGCGTGCAAATCCTGATTTTCCCTTGAATCAAGCGCTGCGCGCTCATAAGATTCCCACACAGCAATTCCGCTGCATTTGAAGGGAAACACATGAAGAAAGGTCTCATCACAGTTGCTGCTCTCTCAGCACTGGCGCTTGTAACTGGAACAGCAACTCCAGTAACAGCTGCAGAAAAGACTCTCAAGATCGAATTGATCTCTAAGGGCGAAACACACCAATTTTGGCAGGCAGTAAAGAAGGGTGCTGAAGATCAGGCTGCAAAGATGAACGCAACTGTTCACTTCCAAGGCCCTGCTGCAGAAACAATGATCGATAAGCAACTCGAAATGCTTGATGCAGCAATTGCACTTAAGCCAGATGCAATCGGTTATGCAGCACTCGGAACAACTGAGTCTGTTTCACACCTCAAGGCTGCACATGCTGCAGGAATTCCTGTTTACATGTTCGACACAGCAGCAAGCTGCGATGGCGGAGTTCCAGCACTTGGACCAAAGTCTGATTGTGCACTTGGCGTTGCTTATACAAACAGCCTTGCAGCAGGTGCACTTGCAGCAGACACAATGGCTAAGTTGATCGGTGGTAAGGGTAAGGTTTTGGTTGTTGGTCACTCACAGACAAACCAGACAGGTATCGACCGTGCAAACGGCTTCATCAACCGCATCAAGAGCAAGTGGAAGAACGTAAAGCTTCTTACACCTCAGT
>JBDKLT010000062.1:0-3607 GCA_039795495.1 Actinomycetota bacterium
GTTATGTGTGCACAGGTTTCATGGTTTACGAGATCATCCCGGCTTCCTCGGCCCGCTTCCCCTATCCCAACAGCTAAAGTCGAGACCGTTCACCCCCATGTTTATCTAGAAACTCTAGATATGTGGGAATTACGTCGAGAAACGTAATTCACGCTATTTAATTTTTATTCTATTTTTTAGACAACTCACCCACTGCAAATTTCTTTTCAGTGGATTTCTTAGAAGGTATGGAGTGAGCATTCATCTCTGCTTACTCGATCTATCTAAGCGATGTGGACAGTATAGGGAACGTCACCGACAAGTGAGAAATTCCCCGTTTAGTAAGCGCAGATTAAGGCTAGTACGAATCTTTCCCAGACTGGCGGCGAGAAAGTTCGCGATTGACTTCGCGGTTAGCCTGCTGCTCCATCAAGGTATTTCGCTTATCGTGAGCTTTCTTGCCCTTCGCAATCGCTATCTCAACTTTGGCTTTTCCATCTTTAAAGTAGAGCTGAAGCGGAACCATAGTGACACCTGAATCTTTTGTCCGTGCTGCGATCTTGCGGAGTTCGACCTTATGAACCAACAACTTTCTCTTGCGACGAGGAGTGTGGTTGGTCCATGTTCCTTCAGTGTATTCAGGAATATGAACTCCATGCATCCATAGTTCGCCATTTTCAATCATGGCAAAGCCATCAATCAGAGATGCACGACCTGCTCGGAGTGATTTCACCTCTGTGCCTGTGAGGACGATTCCGCATTCGTATACATCGTCGATCGAGAAATCGTGACGTGCCTTCTTATTCTGAGCGATGAGCTTCTTTCCTAGTTCTTTAACCATGAGCTCACCTCCCAGCAAGTATTAATTCGAAGGGCTAATTAAACCTTCAAATAGCGGCGAAGGGTAATGAGCGATGCAACGGTTGAGACTACTAATCCTGTCAGGAGCAACCATGCAGATGCTGCTGCAACTTCTCCCCACCCAAAGAATTTGGTGAAGGTAAGAAGTGGAGCTACCTTCTCTTGCACCACATATTTGAGAGCAGAGAGAAGTCCTGTTGCTAGCGCCCAACCGATTACAGCTGAAATTACGCCTTCGAGAAGGAATGGAAGTTGGATTGACCATGATGACGCACCAACAAGTTTCATCACACCAGTTTCGCGGCGGCGGTTGAAGGCAGCGATACGAAGTGTGTTGCTAATAAGTAGTGCAGCTGTGAGAACTGAGAGGAGACCAACAATCAGAGCACCATTGCGAAGTACTGCAAGAAGCTTGAAGAATTTCTCAAGAATGGTGCGCTGATCTTGAACGATATCAACACCAGGGCGTCCGCTAAAGGCACTGACCACAACATCGAATTGAGTTGGGTCTTTGAGCTTAACTCGGAAAGATTCAGGAAGCTGATCTGCAGTCACATTCTGCGCAATTGCAGAGTTCTTAAATCGTTCCTGGAAGCGCTTAAATGCTTCAGATTGTGATTCGTAGAAGACACTCTCTACTACTGGCAGAGCTTCGAGGTCTGCCTTAATTGATGAACGCTGCTCTGGAGTTACTACTCCTCCACCACATGAAGGTGACTCAGAGAGTGATCCGCAGAGAAAAACAGATACTTCAATCTTGTCGTACCAATAATCCTTCATTGCGCTTACCTGTGAATTGGAGAGTAATCCGATTCCAAGGAGTGAAAGCGAGATAGCAACTGTTACGACGACAGCAAAGGTCATTGTGAGGTTACGGCGAAGTCCAATTCGAACTTCGCTGAGCAAAAATCCTGCGCGCATCTAACTACCTCATATCCCTTTGTGAATCAGCCTGTATATCCGTAAACGCCGCGAACCTGGTCGCGGATGACATGTCCTGCATCAAGTTCGATAACGCGCTTACGCATCTGGTCAACAATCCCTGCATCGTGAGTAGCCATCAAAACTGTGGTGCCTTCACGGTTGATGCGATCAAGTAATTTCATGATGCCCACTGAAAGCGCTGGGTCGAGGTTTCCTGTTGGTTCGTCGGCGATGATGATCGATGGTCGAGTCACATAAGCGCGGG
The DNA here is from genome assembly GCA_039795495.1 of Actinomycetota bacterium. Taxonomy (GTDB): domain Bacteria; phylum Actinomycetota; class Actinomycetes; order Nanopelagicales; family Nanopelagicaceae; genus Planktophila. Next base: position 2,030 of record JBDKLT010000062.1, read on the forward strand.
CAATTGCTACGCGCTGCTGTTCGCCACCTGAAATTTCAGATGGAAGGCGATCGCCTTTATCTTCAAGACCAACAAGTTCGAGCATCTCTGGAACTTCGCGGTTGATCTCTTTCTGCGAATATCCAAGCACATGCAATGAGAATGCAATGTTCTCTGAAATTGTCTTATTAGGAAGTAGGCGGAAATCTTGGAAGACAGTTCCAACTTGGCGGCGGAGTTCAGGAACTTTATGGTTTGCAAGAGTTCCAAGATCTTTTCCAGCAACGTGAATAACTCCAGAAGTTGGACGCTCTTCTCGCAAGATCAGACGGAGAAATGTTGATTTACCTGAACCTGACATACCTACCAAGAAGACAAATTCACCCTTGGTAATTTCGAGGCTGACGCTATCGAGAGCAGGACGATCTTGTCCTGAGTAAATCTTCGTTACATTTTCAAACTTAATCACTGCCTGCTCCTTCATATTCACGCACATGAAATTTCTCCATGCGGTGAGCTCTCCCGAGACCTGCTCCTAGTTTATGGAAGTACCCTCGGATTTCAGGGTTGATTCGCCTTATTTATGAGAATTCACAGGCGAATTGATAGAAAGAAGAATCACATTACGCACAGATGTGCAGAGTTTTACTGTGAAGTGCTGCGGCGCCAGCGGATTCCCGCTTCAATGAAATCATCGATTTCGCCATTTAATACCGCTGATGTATTTCCAGTTTCGTGGTTATTTCGAAGATCTTTCACCATTTGATACGGGGCTAAAACATAGGAGCGCATCTGATTTCCCCATGATCCACCGCTATCACCCTTGAGAGCATTGATCTTTGCCTGCTCCTCTTGTCTACGGCGTTCGAGCAACTTAGATTGCAGAACTGCCATCGCTGTCGCCTTATTTTGAATCTGCGATCTTTCGTTCTGACATGAGACAACAATTCCAGTGGGAATGTGAGTTAAACGCACCGCAGAGTCTGTTGTATTAACTCCCTGTCCCCCGGGACCTGATGAACGATAGACATCAACGCGAATTTCTTTCTCATCCAATTCAATATGGTCACTCTGTTCGACAACTGGAACTACTTCAACGCCAGCAAAAGAAGTATGCCTACGAGATTGTGAATCAAATGGAGAGATGCGCACTAAGCGATGTGTTCCTTGCTCAACGGAAAGGGTGCCATATGCATAGGGTGCACTCACTCTAAATGTTGTTGATTTAATGCCGGCTTCTTCTGCATACGATGTTTCCAGAACATCAACTCTAAATTCATGGCGTTCGCAGTAACGCAGATACATACGCATCAACATCTCAGCCCAGTCAGCCGCTTCAACGCCACCGGCCTCTGAGCGAATCGTGATCAAGGCATCTCTATCGTCATATTCGCCATTGAGCAAAGTTGTAACTTCTAAATCGCTGATCGCTTTTACTGTGGAGTTGAGTTCTGCTTCTGCATCAGCAAGCGCTGAACCATCTGGCTCTTCTGCTGCTAATTCAAAGAGAACTGGAAGATCATCGACTCGGCGTCGCAAACTCTTGAGGCGAGCGATAGTCGCCTGAACTCGCGACAACTTACTTGTAACAGCCTGCGC
>JBDKLT010000063.1:0-10176 GCA_039795495.1 Actinomycetota bacterium
CAGCGAGTGCAACAGCGGCATTAGGAAGGTAGAGAATGTTAAGGAGGAGGAGAAGAATTCCTCCGAAGAATCCAGGCTGAAGAGAAGTTGTGATGTTCTTTACTTGAGCGAAGTTGATAAAGATTAAAAGTGTTATAGCAATGAGCGAAACGCCAAGAATAAGGGACCACGCTCTTGTCGCAATTCTCAGTGAACGAGAAGGTGTGACTCTGTAGCCCGCGGTAAAAGTTGCAATGAGTGAAATCAGAAATGCATAGAGAGGAGCTAGGTACCACTGCGGAGTGATTGCAGTTGACTTGGAGATAAAAGCAAGAAGCGTGACGAGAAGTGCGTAGAGCACAGAGAAGATAAGTCGAACACCATTAATGTCATGGAAGTCACCTTGCAATCGATCGATTGCACGATTGAATGCGGATCGGATTGCAAGAATGGGGAGAAGAACTCCCCCAATAGGTAGATAGGAGAGATATCCAGCAATTCCTGTAGGTGGCAGAGCTAGCTGAAATGGAATGTGATGCGCTCCAAGCCAAATCCACGCAGCACCTCGAATTGGATCAGTTGTACTGCCGCTTGCACTTCCTGCAGTTGCCCATGCAATAAGTGCAATAAATGAAAATGGAAGGAGAAGAAAAGCGGCGCTACGTATTACGTGAGACAACGAGACCGAAAGGACGCGTTGCATCGTCGAATTAGCGACCCAGAATTGTGCGCATAAGTTGCGCAGTTTCGCTTGGGGTCTGGCCAACCTTTACGCCAGCTGCTTCGAGTGCATCTTTCTTGGCCTGCGCAGTTCCTGAAGAACCAGAGACAATTGCACCAGCGTGGCCCATCGTCTTGCCCTCGGGAGCAGTAAATCCTGCAACATAACCAACAACTGGCTTGGTGACATATTCAGAGATAAATGCTGCTGCACGTTCTTCAGCATCTCCACCGATTTCACCAATCATGACGATTGCAGTTGTATCGGGATCATCTTGGAATGCACGAAGGCAGTCGATGTGTGTGGTTCCGATAATTGGGTCTCCACCAATACCTACTGCTGTAGAGAAACCAATATCGCGGAGTTCGTACATCATCTGATACGTAAGAGTTCCGGACTTTGATACTAAACCGATTGGTCCGCGCTTTGTAATATCTGCAGGGATGATTCCGACATTTGATTGCTCTGGGCTAATGAGTCCTGGGCAGTTAGGGCCAATGATCTGAGTGTTGCCATTCTGCAATGAGTACGCGTAGAAGAATGCTGAATCGTGAACAGGGATTCCTTCAGTAATGACAACGACAAGAGGCATCTTTGCATCGATTGCATCGATGACAGCAGCCTTAGCAAATTTTGGTGGAACGAATACGACAGAGACATTTGCACCTGTAGCTGCCATGGCTTCTGCAACAGTGTTAAAGACTGGAAGCGATGTGCCATCAATATCGACAATCTGGCCACCCTTGCCTGGTGTAACTCCACCAACAACTTTGGTACCTGATGCCAACATACGACGGGTGTGCTTGGTTCCTTCAGAACCTGTCATGCCTTGAACAATGACTTTGCTTGATGAATTAATAAAGATTGACATTACTTAGCCGCCAATTCTGCAGCGCGTGATGCTGCTCCATCCATAGTCTCTGCCTGCTCAACCAATGGGTGGTTTGCAGCATTAAGAATTGCACGTCCTTCAAGCACGTTATTGCCATCAAGGCGAACAACGATTGGCTTAGTTGCCTTTGGTCCAAGAAGTTCGAGAGCTTGAACGATTCCATTTGCGACGGCATCGCATGCAGTGATTCCACCGAATACGTTGACGAATACACTCTTTACATCTGGATCGCCGAGAATGATTGAGAGGCCATCTGCCATGACCTGAGCAGATGCTCCGCCTCCGATATCGAGGAAGTTTGCTGGACGCATTCCACCGAATTTTTCGCCAGCATAGGCAACAACATCGAGAGTCGACATTACAAGTCCTGCACCATTACCGATGATTCCGACTTGACCATTATCGAGCTTGACGTAGTTGAGGCCTTTCTCCTTTGCAGCTGCTTCGAGAGCGTTTGCAGTGGCGTGATCAACGAGTGCTTCATGATCAGGTTGGCGGAAATCAGCGTTGTCATCGAGCGTGACCTTGCCGTCGAGCGCAACGACGCGGCCGTCTTCGGTCTTCACGAGTGGATTTACTTCAACAAGAGTTGCATCTTCTGATTGGAAGGTTTCCCAAAGTTTTACGAGTACATCGGCAACTTGGTCTGCAACATCTGCAGGGAACTGTGCCTGAGCAACAATTTCCTTAGCTTTTGCAAGAGAAATTCCTTCGACTGCATTTACTGGAACCTTTGCAAGTTTCTCTGGTGCAGTATGCGCAACTTCTTCGATATCCATTCCACCAGCAACTGATGCCATAACGAGGAATGTGCGATTTGAACGATCGAGAAGAATTGAAACGTAATACTCAGATTGAATTGGGGCAGCTTGGGCAATCATCACTTTGTGAACTGTATGGCCCTTGATATCCATTCCAAGAATTGCGCTTGCCTTTTCAAAAGTATCTGCAGGATCAACTGCAAGCTTTACGCCACCAGCTTTACCGCGGCCACCGACCTTTACCTGCGCCTTAACGACAACCTTGCTACCCATCTTTGATGCTGCATCTCGCGCTTGTTCGGGAGTTGTTGCAACTGCACCTTGCAAAACGGGAACTGTATGTTTTTCAAAGAGATCGCGAGCTTGGTATTCGTAAAGGTCCATTCGCCTAGTCTAGAGCGCGGTTACGGGTGCATATCTCAGCAGTAGCCGCTTATCGCCGTACTGCCCGAAGTTAATTGTGGCTTCAGATTTGTCGCCTTCGCCAGCCAAGGCAACGACTGTGCCGAGTCCGAATGTGTCATGTGACACACGCTGCCCCACAGTAAGAACCATCGCCGTTGAAGTCTTGCCGGTAGCCCGCGGTGGTGGTGCAGATGGAAGTCGAGACTTTCGAATTGCTGATGAGGTAGTAAATGAACTACGTCCATCGTTCTTCCATTCAATGAGTTCTGATGGAATTTCGTCGAGAAAGCGTGATGCCGGATTGTATTTAGGAGTTCCAAAAGTTAAGCGATATTCAGCTCGAGAGATGTAGAGGCGCTTTTCGGCGCGAGTGAGACCAACGTAGGCAAGGCGACGTTCTTCTTCGATCTCTTTAGGGTCATCGAAGGTGCGCGCATGAGGAAAGATTCCGTCTTCCATTCCTGTAAGAAATACTGTCGGAAATTCGAGACCTTTTGCAGTGTGTAGTGTCATCAATGTGACTACGCCTCCATGGTCTTCGCCTTCTGGGATTTCGTCCGCATCTGCAACGAGTGAAACTTTTTCGAGAAAACCCGAGAGTGAAATTTCTTCATCCTCTCCGAGTTCTTCAAATGGACGTTCCTCATATTCCATGGAAGCTGATACAAGTTCTTTGAGGTTTTCGATTCGAACTTCATCTTGAGGATCGCTACTTGATTCGAGTTCGGTGAGTAAGCCAGATTGTTCTAGAACTGCTTCGATGACAACAGAGGGCTTGGTCTTTGCCTCAAGAAGCACCTGAAGTGCAGTGACCATAGCGGTGAAGTTCATGATTGATTGGGCCGCCTTATTGGGAACTGAGGTTGCTTCAGATACGCGAAGCAGCGCGTTCCAGAATGAGATGCCATGTGCTTGCGCAAAGATTTCTACCTCTTCGAGAGCCCTGTCACCAATACCACGCTTAGGTAGATTGATGATTCGTCGCAAAGAGACTTCATCATTAGGATTTACGAGAACTCGAAGGTAAGCGAGCAAATCTTTTACTTCTTTACGTTCGTAGAATCGAAGCCCACCCACTACTTTGTATGGAATGGCCGCACGCATAAAGATTTCCTCAAAGATACGAGATTGGGCGTTAGTTCGATAAAAGACCGCCGTATCCCCTGGATTTGAATGGCCCATATCCTGAAGGGAGCGAATTTCAGATTTAACGAATTCAGCTTCGTCATATTCAGATTCAGCTACGTATCCGATTAGTGGTGCACCCGAACCTGCATCAGACCAGAGGTTTTTCTCTTTGCGTGATGCGTTCTTGGTAATCACTGCATTTGCTGCGCTGAGGATATTTTGCGTAGAGCGGTAATTCTGTTCGAGGAGAACCGTTGTTGCATTGGGATAGTCGAGTTCGAATTGAAGGATGTTGCGAATTGTTGCGCCACGAAAACCATAGATTGATTGATCGGCATCACCCACCACGCAAAGTTCGGCGAGTGGGAAACCATCGCCTTCGACTCCGGTGAGTTCTTTCACGAGCATGTACTGGGCATGATTGGTATCTTGATATTCGTCGATCAAGATGTGGCGAAAACGAGATCGGAAACGTGCTTTAGCTTCAGGGAATTTTTGTAGGACTTGTACGGTCTTCATAATCAGATCATCGAAGTCCATGGCATTTGCCTGCTGAAGACGCTTTTCATACATGGTGTAGACATCGGCAACGATAGTTTCGAATTGGTTCTGGGCTTGGCTGAGGTATTCGTACGGCGTCTGTAGTTCATTCTTTGCATTTGAAATAAGGTTTTGAAATTGCCGCGCTGGGTAGCGCTTGGGATCGAGGTTGAGCGATTCCATCACTCGAGAAATGAGTTTCTGCGAATCAGCAGAGTCGTAGATACTGAAAGTGCTGCTGTATCCAAGTCGCTCAACCTCTTGACGGAGCATGCGCACACAGGATGAGTGGAATGTTGAGACCCACATTGATTTCGCCACTGGCCCCACTAATTCGGTGACGCGCTCTTTCATTTCGCCAGCGGCTTTATTGGTAAATGTGATGGCGAGAATTTCATATGGGCGAACATCACGGCGGGCCATGATGTAGGCGATGCGACGTGTGAGTACTCGGGTCTTGCCAGAACCTGCACCAGCAACCACTAATAGCGGTGTACCCGCATGTGAAACGGCGATCTGTTGCTGCGGATTGAGTCCGTCGAGCAATGGGTCGGTCGTTGTCATGGCGCGGAGTCTATTAGGCTTGTATGTCATGGAGCCGATATCAGATTCAGAGATTAAGCGCGTTTTAGTGGTGAATGCCCACCCCGATGATTCGGATTTCGGCGCATCAGGAACCATCGCTCAATGGATTGCAAAGGGAATCGAAGTTTCTTATGTCCTCTGCACCAATGGTGACCAAGGTGGCGAAGAATCTGAATACACCAAAGAAGAAATGCCTGCGGTCCGTCAACGTGAGCAACGCGCTGCATGCGCAGCTCTTGGAATTTCAGATGTCACATTCTTAAATTATGTCGATGGTCATCTCGAACCAACGATTGCACTTCGTAAAGATATTGTCCGCCAAATTCGCCGTGTGCAGCCAGATCGAATTTTGTGCCAATCCCCCGAACGCAATTGGGAACGCATCGGCGCGAGCCACCCAGATCACTTAGCTGCTGGCGAAGCAACGATCCAAGCTGTCTATCCAGATGCGCGTAATCCATTTGCATTTACAGATTTGCTTGAGAGCGAAGGACTACAACCTTGGAAGGTGAAAGAAGTCTGGATGCAAGGACATTCTCATCCTGATCACTTCGTTGATATCACCGATACATTCCATTACAAGATTGCAGCGCTGAAAGAACATGCATCCCAGACTGGCCATATGGAAAATCTCGAAGATATGTTGCGTGAATGGGGCCAGCGCAATGCGGGGCTAGGTCAGTTGCCTGAAGGTCGTATCGCTGAAAGCTTTAAGATCGTAAATACGAACTGATTAACTGACAACTGCGCGAATTATTTCGACTTTCTGGTTAGGCGCACTATTTCCATTGGCTTCGATAGTCACTCCCGCCTTAGCGACGTAGCGAAGAATGTCGAGACCCTTAGTAATTTTTCCCCAAATTGTGTAATTAGGATCAAGTACTCCTGAATCTTCAAAGACAAGAAAGAACTGACTGCCGTTGGTATTGGGACCAGCATTTGCCATCGCCAACGTGCCTGCCGGATAGGTCAATTTCGAAGCAATGGGAAGATTTTCATCGCCGTAGGAAAATCCTGGCCCACCGCTACCTTGCGCGGTTGGATCTCCGCATTGCAACATTGAGAAATCAGAGTTGATGAGGCGATGACAGAGTGATTTATCAAAGTACTTCGCACGTGCAAGTGCGGACATTTGAGTAACTGTAAATGGGGCTTTTGGATCTAGAGTCGCCACAATGGTTCCGCAATTTGTATAAAAGGTAATTCGCTTAGGAAGTACTTTAGCCACAGTTCTTGGTGGATTAGTCTTCATCGCATTGTGAGGAACTGAAGTAACTTTCTTGCAGCTGATAGCAGCGTTAGCTGTTTGAGTTGATACGAGAGCCGTGAGTGGCAAAAGAAGAGAGACTGCAATTGCTACTTTTTTCATTTTCTTTATCACTCCCATTCAATTGTTCCGGGTGGCTTACTGGTGACATCGAGAACTACGCGATTTACTTCGCGAACTTCGTTGGTAATACGCGTTGAAATCTTTTCAAGAACTTCATATGGAACGCGCGACCAATCGGCAGTCATTGCATCTTCGCTAGATACGGGGCGCAGAACAATGGGGTGGCCATAGGTGCGACCATCACCTTGAACGCCAACGCTACGAACATCGGCAAGAAGTACAACTGGGCATTGCCAAATATCGCGATCTAGACCCGCTGCTTTGAGTTCTGCACGTGCGATGAGATCTGCTTCGCGCAAGATATCGAGACGCTCTGCCGTGACTTCGCCGATGATGCGAATTCCAAGGCCTGGACCTGGAAATGGTTGACGCCAAACAATTTCTTCTGGAAGTCCGAGTTCAAGGCCAACCTGACGAACCTCATCTTTGAAGAGAGTGCGTAGAGGTTCGACGAGTTTAAATTTCAGATCATCTGGCAAGCCGCCCACATTGTGGTGAGACTTAATGTTTGCAGTACCTGTACCGCCACCAGATTCGACGACATCTGGATACAGAGTGCCCTGCACTAAGAATTCAACATCTCCACCTGCAGCAATATCGCGGGCTGCTTTTTCAAAGGAACGAATGAATTCGCGGCCAATTATTTTTCGCTTGGTTTCAGGATCTGTAACTCCGGCCAACGCAGTAAGAAATTGATCGACGGCATCGACAACAACGAGTTCGATTCCTGTAGCTGCTACGAAATCGCGTTGTACTTGTTCAGATTCACCGCTACGGAGAAGACCGTGATCAACAAAGACACACGTGAGTTGTTTTCCAACAGCGCGCTGAACGATTGCTGCTGCGACCGCGGAGTCGACTCCACCTGAAAGACCGCAGATAACTCGCTTATCGCCAATTGCCGCCTTTGCCTTAGCGATCTCTTCTTCAGCAATATTGTGAGTAGTCCATGAAGGTGTGCACCCTGCGATATTGATAAGCCAATTCTTCAAAATCGCTTGGCCATGTTCGGAGTGAAGTACCTCTGGATGGAATTGAACTCCTGCTAATTTTCCAGTTGCATCTTCAAATGCTGCAATCGGAGTATCGGCTGTTGAAGCCGAAACGCTGAAACCACAAGGGACTTCAGAGACTGCATCGCCATGCGACATCCATACAGATTGGCTTGATGGAAGTCCTGCAAAGATTTTGGATCCTGGCTTTACTTCAAGAGGAGTGCGGCCAAACTCTGATTTACCAGTTTGAGCGACCACACCTGCGAGAGCTGCAGCCATTGTTTGAAATCCATAACAGATTCCAAAGACCGGAATATTAAGTGCAAAGATTGCTGGATCAACTTTTGGAGCATGATCTGCATATACAGATGATGGCCCACCAGACAAGATAATTGCTTCAGGATTCTTGGCGCTGACTTCTGCTGCTGTGATTGATGATGGAACAATCTCTGAATAGACATGGGCTTCACGGACGCGACGAGCAATGAGCTGCGCATATTGCGCGCCGAAATCGACTACTAATACGCCGTGTTTAGCGGCCATGCTGCATGATGATTTCTACGCGTTGGAATGACTTCACATCTGAATATCCGCATGTGGCCATTGCACGACGTAGTGCGCCAAATAAGTTCATAGAACCATCGGATGTATGTGATGGGCCGAGCAATACTTCTTCGAGGGAACCAACTGTGCCAACGTTGACGCGTTGTCCGCGAGGAACTTCTTGATGGTAAGCCTCTGAACCCCAATGCCATCCAAGTCCTGGTGATTCGACAGCCTTTGCTAGTGCTGAACCCATCATGACTGCATCTGCACCGCATGCGATCGCCTTTGCGATATCGCCAGATTTTCCAATCGATCCATCGGCGATGACGTGAACATAACGTCCACCAGATTCATCGAGATATTCGCGACGCGCTGCAGCTACATCAGCAACTGCAGTTGCCATAGGAACTTGAATTCCAAGAACTGTTTGAGTTGTATGCGCTGCTCCCCCGCCGAAACCGACTAGAACGCCAGCAGCGCCAGCGCGCATCAAGTGAAGCGCGCCAGTAGTTGTCGCAACTCCACCGACGATGACAGGAACATCGAGTTCGTAGATAAATTTCTTTAGGTTAAGTGATTCACTTTCAGCGGCAACGTGTTCTGCAGAAACTGTTGTTCCGCGAATAACGAAGATGTCGACGCCTGCATCAATAACTGCTTTGTGAAGCTGAACAGTGCGCTGAGGAGAGAGTGACGCAGCAACAGTGACGCCAGAATCGCGAATCTGCTTGATGCGCTCTTTAATTAATTCAGGGCGGATAGGTGCGCTATAAATTTCTTGCATGCGACGAGTTGCATGCTTATCTGGCATTGATGCGATTTCGCCGAGTGGAATTCGTGGGTCTTCGTAGCGAGTCCATAGACCTTCAAGATTGAGGACTCCAAGGCCGCCCAACTTTCCAATCGCAATTGCAGTTTCTGGTGAAACTACTGAATCCATAGGCGCAGCAAGGAGCGGTAGATCAAACTTGTATGCATCGATCTGCCATGAAGTGCTGACATCTTCAGGTGTGCGAGTACGGCGGCTTGGGACGATAGCGATATCGTCGAAAGAGTAAGCCTGGCGGGCGCGTTTTCCTGGGGCAATTTCGTAATCCATAGTTATTTCTTCTTGCTGTAGTTAGGGGCATCGGCCACATCGAGAACATCGTGTGGGTGGCTCTCTTGTAAGCCTGCTGCAGTAATTTGGATTAGTCGACCTTCGCGGCGCAGAGTTTCGATATCAGGAGCTCCTGCATATCCCATTCCGCTGCGGAGTCCGCCAACAAGTTGGTGCACCACGTGAGCAACGGGACCACGGTATGCAACTTTTCCTTCAATGCCTTCAGGAACAAGTTTGTCTTCTGAGAGAACATCGTCTTGCATGTAACGATCTTTTGAATATGACTTCTTTTCACCGCGAGATTGCATCGCGCCGAGTGAACCCATTCCGCGATAGGCCTTGTACTTGCGTCCATCGATTTCGACGAGTTCGCCAGGTGATTCTTCGCAACCCGCAAGGAGTGAACCGAGCATGACTGAATGTGCGCCGGCAACAATTGCCTTGACGATATCGCCAGAATATTGAAGTCCACCATCTGCAATAAGTGGAATGCCTGCCTTATTACATGCCTTGGATGCTTCAAGGATTGCAGTTACTTGTGGAACTCCGACACCTGCAACAACACGAGTTGTACAGATAGATCCTGGACCGACGCCAACTTTTACTGCATCGGCGCCAGCATTAATGAGCGCCTGTGCACCAGCACGTGTAGCAACATTGCCACCGATGATTTCAATCGTAGAAGAATATTTTTTGATTCGTGAGATTGCATCGAGAACTGCGCGATGATGACCGTGTGCTGTATCAACAACTACGACATCAACCCCGGCTTCGATTAATTTCTGCGCTCTTTCAAATCCATCGTCGCCCACACCGACTGCTGCGCCTGCAAGGCCAACATTCTTAACAAGCTTCACGTGGGTGACTTGTTCTTCGACAGGAAGATTGCGGTGGATGATTCCGATTCCGCCGGCTTTGGCCATTGCGATCGCCATGGTGGATTCAGTAACGGTATCCATCGCTGAAGAGACGACCGGAACTGCCAAGGTGATATTTCGAGTAAGGCGTGTAGATGTATCGACCTCTGAAGGGACTACATCTGAGGCATCTGGCAGGAGGAGGACATCGTCATAGGTCAGGCCAAGGAGCGCGACCTTTTCAGAATCGATGCTCATCTAGCTTCTCCCCACTA
>JBDKLT010000064.1:0-6185 GCA_039795495.1 Actinomycetota bacterium
GCACGTATGCAAAGTCGTATGCCGCGTGTTCGCGTTCAGTACTCACGTGGAGATAAGGGGAATCGAACCCCTAACCTCTTCCATGCCATGGAAGCGCGCTACCAATTGCGCCATATCCCCATCCCTTACTCAAGAACGCCATATCGCCAATGGCTTTTGTCGTTCTCACTTCGCAAGGAGTTAACTAGGACGCGAACTTTACCGTACGGAGTCGGGTAGCTCTGCTCCAGATTCTTCGCCATAGACAGGTTCAGGAATGGATCCAGCATTATGTTCTTGCAAGAACCAACCTTTAACAGGGCTCTGGCCAAGTATCGACCATGATGCATTTGATAAACCACCGATACGAGTCCAGTGAGAATATGGAAGATTTAAATAGTGGCCCAATAAACAACGAGCAGTTCCACCATGTGTTGTGACAACTAAAAGCTGATTATCTTTACCGGCTAGCGCATCTTCGATAGCTGCAGATGCACGTGCGGCAACTTGGCTTCGAGTTTCGCCGATATCACCTGCAGGAATATCGTCGCCATCGAGCCAGCGAACAAAGTTATGCAAATCTGCTGCTCGGTTTTCTGCACCGGTTTTACCTTCCCAATTGCCACCGTTGGTTTCGCGCAATCGTTCATCGATACCGATTTCAAGCTTTACTATTTCTGCAAGTGCGTGTGCTGTATTTCGTGCACGATTGAGATCGCTTGAAATAATCATCGTTGGTTCCATCGGCGCAAGAATTGTGGCTGCATGCGCAGCTTGAAATTTACCGACATCATTGAGCGGAATATCAGAGTGACCTTGAAAACGATTGGCGATATTCCAATCAGTTTGACCGTGGCGCCACAAGAGAATGCGATTAGCCACGTGCAGCCTCTTCTTTCACAATATCGAGTTCAATTTGAGGGCAGTCATTCCACAAGCGATCGAGCATGTAATAGCGACGTAGCTCTGAGGATTGAATATGCACTACGAGATCTGAATAGTCGAGCAAGATCCAGCCATCGGTTCCTTCGCGACGAAGCGGTTTATCTCCAGCAAGGCGTAACTTCTCTTCAACCTCATCAGCAATCGTGTCGATCATCTTTGTGTTGTTTGCAGTCACGATGAGAAAGACTTCGCTGAGTACGGTCTGATCTGATAGGTCGAGCGCAACAAGTTCGGTTCCAAACTTATCCGCAGCAGCGCGAGCAGCTATCTGTGTTCGTTCGATACACGCTTTACTTGCTGGCATAGAGGCCATTCTCCTTTATATAGGCGGCAACGCTCGCCGGTACTGCATCTGATTGATTCTCACGTACTTGTGTTGCTGAAACTTCGATGGCTCCGATATCGGTAGTGGATTGACCTGGAAAACCTGGGCGATCAATGACGACGAACTCAACCATCTTCTTGAGTTCTTCTGCGCGATGCCATTGATCAATTTTTTCATATGCATCGGTGCCGACTACTAGGACGATTCTGTCGTCAGGGTATGTCTGTGCAACTGCTTCGACTGTATCGATGGTGTAGCTAGGACCTTCTCGCAAAATTTCGATGGGATTTACTTCAACACACTTACGAATATCTGCAGGTAGTTCGTTGATTGCAAGCTGACACATAGCGCGGCGATCTGCACCTGTTGCTGTGGGTTCGTTAACGCGCAGTCGAGGTTGGCCAGCAGGAAGAACTATCAAGCGGTCGACAATAGAGCGAGAAATTAATTGGTGAATTACATGAAGGTGGCCGTTATGAATGGGGTCGAAAGTCCCCCCATAAAGGCCAATACGCAAAGTGGACTACTTATCGAAGCGAAGTACGACGTAGAGAAGAAATGCAAAGACACCGAATGCGATGAGTCCGAATGCATATGGAGGTACTGGAAGTTCGCGTGTTGCTTCTTCGGCAAGAGTAATCATGCCCTCAGATTACTACTTACCTTGAAGAAGTTCTAAAAAGCGCGCTTCATCGATAATTGTGACGCCTAACTCTTGCGCCTTAGCTAGCTTCGAACCTGGATCTGCGCCCACTAATACGAAATCGGTCTTCTTCGATACCGAAGATGAAGGCTTTCCGCCATGTGCGGTAATTGTTTCGGCAATCGAATCTCGAGTGAAACCTTCGAGGCCACCTGTAACAACAAAGGTCAGACCTGCAAGTGTTTGGGGCAGAGCCTCGCGTGGAGCGTTCACCATCGATACGCCAGCCTTGGTCCATGAATCGATAATTTCGCGGTGCCAATCGACTGCAAACCATTCGATAATCGATTGGGCAATGACATCACCAACACCATCAATAGCTGCAAGTTCTTCAATAGATGCTTCAGATATCGCCTTCATACTTTCAAAATGAGTAGCGAGTGCCTGCGCTGCAGTAGGACCAACATGGCGTATAGAGAGCGCAACAATCGTGCGCCAGAGTGGCCTGGTCTTTGCAACTTCGAGTGATTCAAGTAGTTTCTCGAGATTCTTTCCTTTACTTCCATCTTTCTTTGTAAAGAAGCTCGATTTCATCAATTGATCTTCGGTGAGTGCGAAGATATCTGCCTCATCTGTAATGATCTTGTCCTGCAATAGCGCAACAGCTGCTTCGTATCCAAGAACATCGATATCTAGAGCTGCACGAGAACCGATGTAGTAGATACGTTCGCGAAGTTGGGCAGGACAACTGCGGGTATTAGGGCAGCGAATATCAACATCGCCTTCGCTGATTGCACGTAACTCTGAACCACATTCAGGGCAGTGAGTTGGCATCACAAATGCCTTTTCTTTGCCTGTGCGCTTATCGAGAACGGGTCCAAGAACTTCAGGGATAACATCGCCTGCTTTGCGGATGATGACTGTGTCGCCAATCAATACGCCCTTACGTTCAATCTCTTCTTGATTATGTAGCGTGGCATTGGTGACGGTTGAACCTGCGACTTTGACTGGTTCCATAAATGCAAAAGGGGTAACCCGACCTGTGCGACCAACACTGACTTTGATATCGAGTAACTTGGTGGTGACTTCTTCGGGTGGGTATTTATATGCAATCGCCCATTTAGGTGCACGTGATGTAAAGCCAAGCTTGCGCTGTTCGGCAATCGAATCAACTTTGATAACAACGCCATCGATTTCGTGTTCGACATCGTGGCGATGGAGATTGTAATTTTCGATGTAGGCAAGAACTTCTTTTCTTGTGGCACAGACTTTGAAACGCGCAGAGGTTGGAAGGCCGAGCGCCTTTAAATGTGCATAGGCATCTGATTGCGAAGTAAAAGTAAGCCCCTCGCAGGCACCCACACCATGGACAACAAGATCAAGTGCGCGAGATGCAGTGATACGGGGATCTTTCTGACGCAAAGAACCTGCGGCACAGTTACGAGGATTAGCAAAGAGTGGCTTACCTGCCTCTTCGAGTTCTTCATTGAGTTGGTTAAATGCTGCAACAGGAAGAAAGACTTCGCCACGAACTTCAATCAGATTAGGAATATTTTTTCCTGTGAGCGTGTGCGGCAAACCCTTGATGGTCTTAACGTTGAGAGTGACATCTTCACCTGTCACGCCATTGCCGCGAGTAAGTGCGCGAGTCAGCTGACCTTTTTCATAGAGAAGATTGATTGCCAAACCATCGACTTTGAGTTCGCATAAGTACTCTGGCTTTGGCGATTCTTTCTCAACACGATCAAACCATGCTCCGAGTTCGTCGCTGTCAAAGACATTGTCAAGGCTCATCATCTTTTCGATGTGATCGTGTTGATCAAATGATGTTGAGAATCCCCCACCAACACCTAGCGATGGTGAATCTGGCTCGAGAAGTTCTGGGTGCTTTGATTCAAGTTTCTGGAGCTCTTTGAGAAGAGCATCAAATTGCGCATCGGTAATGGTTGGAGCATCGAGAACGTAATATTTAAATTGATGGTCACGAATCTCTTGAGTTAACTCAGCGATTCGATGGCGCGCTTCGTTGCTCATGCTGTCTCGCAGATAGTTGCAGAGCCAACAACGCGATCACCGTCATAGATCACCATCGCTTGACCGGTTGCAAGGCCAAGGAGAGGTTGATCGAGTTCAGCAATGAGTTGATCATTATCGAGGTAATAGGTGCAATCGAGCGCTGCACCATGTGCACGAACTTGAACAAATCCACGTTGTGGGGTGGAGTCGATAGAGGGGCCACAGAAGATTGGTCGTTCACCGCGCATCGAAATCACAGCTAAATCTTCTCGCGGACCTACGACAACTGTGTTGGTGACAGGTTCAATCTTTAATACAAAACGCGGTGAACCGTCATTGGTCGGAACAGTGAGCCCCAGACCTTTACGTTGGCCAATTGTGTATGTGTAAGCGCCTTTATGTTCGCCCAACTTATTGCCATCTTGATCGACGATGGGCCCGACTTCACTTCCCATGCGATCGCGCAACCAACCAGCATTGTCGCCAGATGGAACAAAGCAGATGTCGTGGCTATCGGGCTTTTGGGCAACTGCTAATCCACGAGCTTCTGCTTCTTTGCGGATATCAACTTTTTCAGTATCTCCCAGTGGAAATATCGCACCGTTAATTTGTTCGCGATTGAGAACTGCTAATACATAAGACTGATCTTTGAGTGGATCGATGGCGCGATGAAGTGTGCGCCCCTGATCTGTTTCGCGAGTACGCGCATAGTGGCCAGTAACAACCCCATCGAATCCCATCGCTTTTGCACGATCGAGGACTGCTGCAAATTTAATCTTCTCATTACAACGAAGGCACGGATTGGGTGTTCGACCAGATTTATATTCGCTCATAAAGTTTTCGACAACTCCTTCATGGAATTCATCTGCCATATCCCAGATATAGAAAGGAATGCCGATGACATCTGCAGCTCGTCGCGCATCATGTGAATCTTCGATGGTGCAGCATCCGCGCGCACCACTGCGATATTTCTGCGGGTTGGAAGACAGTGCAAGGTGAACGCCTATCACTTCGTGTCCTGCTTCAACTGCGCGTGCTGCAGCAACTGCAGAATCCACGCCACCGCTCATGGCGGCAATGATCTTCATTTCTTACCTACCGCATTGGCAGCTAAGCCTCTTTCAATCACATCGGGAAGAACAGAGAGCGCATAATCAATATCTGCTTGCTTTGTCGTAACTCCGAGTGAAAAACGTAGAGAAGATTGGGATACAACATCGCTTAAACCCATCGCCATTAATACATGGCTTGGACGATGAACCCCTGCAGTACATGCAGCACCAGTTGAGCATGAGACTTTCTGTGAATCCATCAGCAATAAAAGCGAATCACTCTGTGTACCTGGAAAAGTAATATTTGAAATTCCTGGAAGGCGCGGTGAACTCTTTCCATTGATCACTGCGTCGGGACGAGCTGCAAGTACGCCCGCTTCAAATGAATCGCGCAGCGCAGCAACTTTTTTTGCGTCATAAAGATTTGCTTGAACTGCAGCCGCAAAAGCAACGATGGAAGGTGCATTGAGGGTGCCGCTTCGGATATCGCGTTCTTGTCCCCCGCCATGAAGCAGTGGAGGAATCTCAACTGCGCGACGCAAAATAAGTGCACCGATACCGAGTGGGCCTCCGACTTTATGAGCGCTGATGGTCATTGCAAAGAGTCCGAGCTCTTTAAAAGAGAGTGGAACTTTGGTGAAGCTCTGCACAGCATCGGAATGGACAGGAATGTCTCCTGCGATTTGTACGACCTCGGCGATTGGTTGAATGACGCCGGTTTCATTATTGCTATGCATGACTGAGATCAGCGCAATCTCTGCCCGTCGTGAATCAACAACGGCGCGCAAAAATTCGAGATCGATGGTTCCATCACTAGTAACAGGAATTTCGATGAGTTCTGCACCCTCATGTTCTGCCAACCAATGCGCGGGATCAAGAACAGCATGGTGTTCGATGCTCGAAATAAGAATTACCTTCTTATCTGAATGCCAGAACAGACCTTTGATTGCAGCGTTATCTGCTTCAGTTCCAGAACCGGTAAAGATGACTTCGCTTGGTAGACAGCCAACTGCTGCTGCAATCTTTTCGCGGGCATCTTCTACATCTTTACGAATCGAGCGACCCTCAGCGTGCAACGATGATGGGTTTCCAATTTTTCGAAGCGATGTATTCATTGCATCGATTGCAGCATCGAACATCGGCGTTGTAGCCGCATGGTCGAGATAGACGCTCATTGGAGCAGTCTAGTTCTTGCGAGCGACCACGCCTTCTGTGGCCTTTGGCA